>JAKLDR010000005.1 GCA_022703445.1 Planctomycetota bacterium
TGTCGTTCTCGGAGATGTGCGCCCAGCCGACATAGCCGTAGGCGCCCACGGAGAGGTTCTTCATGAGCTGCAGTTCGGCGCCCACCTTGTGGCTCTTGCCATTGGTGCCGCCGCCGTAGGCCATCGAGTCGCAGAAGGCCCCGATGACCGCATCCTTCTCGACCCGCCGGAAGTCGTAGGACACCGACCAGTCCCAGGGGTTGACCAGCTTGCCGACGCGCGCGCCGACCAGGAAGGCCTTGGCGTCGTCGTCGGTGGCGGTGTTCCGGACCACATCGCCGAAGAGCGACACCGGCAGCCCGGTCAGAGGACAGGCAAAGCCCAACTCGCCGAAGACCTCGGCGATGTTGTAGTCGTTGACGTACTCGCCGTCCGGGGAGACGGTGTTGCCGAAGCCCTCGGTGCCGCCGGTGTAGTCGAATACCGCGTAGTTCCTGGCATTGAGGTAGTCGAAATAGCCGCCACCGGCAAGGACGTAGACGTCCTTGCTGAAGTTGTACTTGCCGGCCAGCTGCCCGCCGACCATGCCGCTGTCGGCGTTGTCGGCGGTGGCCGAGTTGCGCTCCTGGATCCAGTAGCCGGCCGCCGTGGCGATGATCTCGACGTCGCCGAACTTGGAGGCGTAGCGCAGCGCGCCGCCCTCGGGCGTCAGGGAGGCGTTCCAGATCAGCTCGTTCTTGCCAACGGCGATGAAGGGCTGCTCGATCTTGCCGCCCGTCAGGCGCAGGCCCTCAATCGCCTTGGGGTGGTAGTCGAACATGGCCAGGTCCCAGTAGATCCCCTTCTTGGAGAAGGAGTTGGTCATGGTCTGGTTGTTAGAGGTCGGATCGGCTCCGTTGTCGGATTCGGTGGTCTCGTCGGTGGCGATCCGGAAGCGCAGGTCGACCTCGTCATTGGCCTTGGCATCCAGCTGCAGCCTGGCGCGGAAGCGCAGGCGCTCGCGGTCGGCCTTGTCCGGCTCCCAATAGGGACGATGGCAGTAGTCGCCGCGCAGGCGGAGGTCGCCGGACAGCTTCAGGCCGTACTCGTCCCACAGGCTCTTCTTGGCGGCCGGCGCCGGCTCCCCGGCGGCCGGGGCCGACGCGCGCTGCTTCTCCAGGGCATCAACCTTGGCCTTGAGCTCATCGAGTTGCTTCTGCAGATCGGGACTCTCTCCGGCCAGCGCGAAAGACCCGGCCAGCAGGACCCCGGCCATAACCAACCCCAACCTTATCATGCCTTTCCCCTCACAGTCCGGCCCCGTTAGATCAGCGGTGAGCCACACCGCGCAACGGCAAGCCTGTCACCTTCGACGGCGGTAAGCATATTAAGTCTATCGTGTTTGTCAAGAATATTCATCCCCACTCCTATCAGCCCTTGGCCCGACAAGCCAAGGCCAGCAGTCTTCCGTCGGTCACCGTGAAGATCCTCCCGCCGGCCACAATGGCGCCGTCGCAGGAGCGAACGGCTACCGCGGCCAAGACGCCCATCGGCCGGCCCGAGGCCCCCTCCAGGGAGCTGAGGCTGCCGGCCTGCCGGCCGGCGGTGGCCAGCACCCGACCGCCTGTGACCGTGGGAGCCGCGCAGACGCTCCCGGCGGCCCCGGCCTGCTGCCAGAGCGTGCCGCCATCGGCGAGCCTGACGGCCAGGCTGCCGCCGCGGAGATAGACCGCGTCGCTCCCGAAAGCCAACCCCGAGGCGAAAGCCCCGGCCTCCCGCCGGGTCCAGGCCGGCAGGCCGTCCTCGGCCCGGAAGGCCAGCAGTTCGTCCCTCTCGGACAGAACCAGCACGCGCCCGCCCCGCGCATGCAGACTGGAGCGGCCGGCCGGGACCGCTCCGGAACGAGCCCAGAGTTCGGATCCGGACGCAGCGTCCAGGGCCAGCAGCTCCCCGCCGCCCGTCGCGCAGTACAGGCGACCGCCAGCCAGGGCCGGAACGAATACGCTGCCCTCCATCCGGCGGGTCCATATGGCCGAACCGGTCTGAGCGTCGATGCAGAATACCGCGCGGCCATCGCGGCCCGTCCCGTAGAGCTTGCCGTCGGAGGCGGCGAGATAGGACCAGCCCAGCGCGTCACCCGGGGCTTCGATGCGCGCCAGGTCCCGCCCGGAGGCCACCTCCAACACCAGGCAGGCTTCGCCGTCGGTCACGTACATCCGCCCGTCGGAGATGCAGCGGTCGGGGAACCCCTTGGCTTTATAGAAGTCGCCGGACGGGAAGTCCCGCTCCCAGACGACCCGCCCGTCGGTGGCGCCGAAGGCCGTCAGCCGCCCGCCGCCGCGATGGGTCTTCTTATCCGGATCAGCACCAACCACCACGAGGCCCTTCCAGGCCAGCGGCTTGAAGCTGCCCGGCAGCCCGGTCAGGCTCTGTTCCCAGGCGACGCGCTCGGGCACCAGCCCCACCGTGACGTCGGCTTGGCGGGAGTTCCCGGAGTCCCCGTCCACGAAGCGCCAGCAGCCGCAGGCCGGATCGGGCTCCGGACGGCTGACGACCCACACCAGCCCCGCGACGGCCAACAACGCCGCGGCGGCGCCGCAGACCGCCGCCAGGCGCAGGCGCAGCCGCCGACGCCCCGCTTCGGCTTCGAGGGCGCTCCGCCCCGCGGAGACGATGCGGGAGGCCAGCCTCTGCGGATCCGCGGGCGGGAAGGCGGCGCCAGCCAGCTCCAGCGTCCTTCGGCAACGCTCGAACTCGGCGTGGCAACTGGGGCAGCCGGCCAGGTGTTTCCGGAAGCGGTCGAGCTCGGGTCCGTCGAGAGCCCCGAGCGCGGCAGCTGCCGCCAGACCGCGGAATTCCTGGCATTCCCTAGACATGTTCGCGCTCCTCCGATGTGCCGGTGCAATCCGTATGCACTACGGACGATCGCGAGGAAGGGGACGTGGTATCCGGAACAAATCGCATCAAGGATCCTCGGGGCCTGACGCACCGCCTGCGCATGCAAGCGCCGTGCCGTGCCGGCTGGTGTGTCGCCGGGACTCCCAGGGGCATTCCGGCATGCTTCACGACCCACCGGCGCCGCGCTCACCGGCGCGGCAGTTGCACCAGTGTCGGGAGAGTGTGCAGGAGCGAGCCGTTCTTGCTGTGTCCAGGTACAGCTAGGGATCGCCGTGGCGAGGACCTATCGGGCCGTCAGCCTGCCCGACAGCCTCCTGCGCAGCAGCTCCAATGCCCGGCAGGCGCGCTTCTTGGCAGCCTCAGTGGAGATGCCCACGGCCTCGGCGACCTGGGAGAACTCCAGCCCGCCGTGGACACGCAGTGAAAGCACCTCGCGCTCGCCCTCGGGAAGCTCGGCGAAGGCCCGGGCGGCCGCGGCGGCCTGTTCGCGGAGCTCAAGAGCGGCGGACGGCTCGTGGGCCGCGGGCAGTCCCGGCTGAATGGGATCCTGCGTCGGCCGGGCGCACCGGCGCAGCTCGTCGCGGCAGACGTTGCGCAGGATGGAGTAGAACCAGCTCCGGTAGACGCTCCCCGGCCGCCAGGCCCGGCGGGCGCGGACCAGGCGCAGGAAGCTCTCCTGGACGGCGTCCTCGGCGGCCCCGATCGACCCCAGAATGGCCAGGGCCGCGCGGCAGGCCGGGGCCGAGTGGCGGCGGACCAGTTCCTCGAATACCCGCTCGTCCCCGCCGGCGCGAAAGTCGTCCATGAGCGCTTCGTCCGACGCCGATGCGATCTCCGCCGAACGCGCACTGAGCGGCGCGGTTATGGAATTGAGCGTTACCTGAGAAGCCAATGACACCGGCCGCGGTCTCCTGCATCCCCCGTTGTGACAGAGTGATATACACCACAGCGGGCGGAAAAGCCAGTCTATCCGCACACAAGTGGCAAAGCCGGCCGCGGCCCGTAGAATCTCCGCCGGACCCCTTCGGAGAATCCCAACAATGCGCCTACTAGGTAAAGAGCTTTCCTTCAAGGCCGGGCGGGGCTTCGGCCTGATCCGCTGTCAGGGCGGCTGTCTCCGCGTCGAGGCCGCCCGGCCCGGCGTGATGCGCCTCGGCTTCTCGCCGGACGGGCGCTTCCCGGCGCGCCGCTCGCCGCTTCTGGCCCCGGGAGCAATCGAGGGCGGGGCGGTCCGGGTCCTGCCCGGGAAGAAGGCCGTCGAGGCCGCCGGGCTCAGGCTCGAACTGAAGAAGGGCGCGCTGGCCGTCTACGGCTCCGGCGGCCGGCGGCTGCTGGCCGGCTCGGCCGAGGGGTCGCTGCGCTCCGACGACCGCGCCTCCGGATTCCGGCTGGCCATGCCCGCCGACGCGCGCTACTACGGCTTCGGCGAAAAGGCCGGCAAGCTCGACAAGCGCGGCACGCGCATGACCATGTGGAACGCCGACATCTTCGGCAACGGCATACGCCGGGAGATGCACCCCGAGTCCACCCACGTCGACCCGATGTACGCGAGCATCCCGTTCTTCATCGAGCGCTCCACCTCCGGCGCGAGCCACGGGCTCTTCGTCGCGACCGGCGCGCGCTGCCACTTCGACCTGGGGCTCGACGACGGCGCCACGCTCGGCTTCTCGGCCGAGGAGCGCGCTCTCGACCTCTACGTCATCGACGGCCCGGAGATGGCCGACGTGGTCCGGCGCTACACCGAGCTCACCGGCCGGCACTCCATGCCGCCGCTCTGGGCGCTGGGCTTCCACCAGTGCCGCTGGTCCTACGAGACCCGCCGGGAGCTCGAGGCGGTCGCCCGGGGGATGCGCCGCCACCGCGTGCCCTGCGACGCGCTCTGGATGGACATCGACTACATGGACGGCTTCCGGATCTTCACCTACCACCGCGGCCGCTTCCCCGGCGCGCGGCGGATGGTGGAGGCCCTCGGAGAGCGCGGCTTCCGCGCCGTGGCCATCGTCGACCCCGGCTTCAAGGCCGACCCGAAGTGGGACCTCTACCGCGAGGGCCTTAAGAAGGGCTACTTCTTCAAGGAGAAGAACGGCCAGGTCTACCGCGGCGAGGTCTGGCCGGGAGACACCGTCTTCCCGGACTTCCGCAAGCCCGAGGCCGCCGCCTGGTTCGGTCGCCTCGTCTCCGAGTTCGCCGACCGGTACGGCCTGGCCGGGATCTGGTTCGACATGAACGAGCCCTCCGACCAGAAGGACCAGCTCGCGAACCCCGTGCACCTGGCCTGCGGCAACCTCTACCCGCACCTGGAGCTCTCCGGCGCGGCCGCCGAGTGGGACCGGCGCCACCCGCACTCGCGGCGCTTCTTCCTGACCCGCGCGGCTGCCGCCGGCTCGCAGCGCCACTCGGCGATCTGGACCGGCGACAACTGCAGCCGCTGGGAGCACATCGAGATGAGCGTGGGCATGTCCGCGAACCTCGGGCTATCCGGCTTCGCCTTCGTCGGCTCGGACGTCGGCGGCTTCGGCGAGAACACCAGCGGCGAACTGCTGGCCCGCTGGACCCAGTACGGGGCGCTCACCCCCTTCTTCCGGAACCACGCGGCCAAGGGCACCAAACACCAGGAGCCCTGGAGCTTCGGCCCGAAGATCCTCGCAATCTGCCGCGAGTACACCCGGCTGCGCTACCGGCTGCTGCCCTACATCTACTCGGCCTTCCGCCAGGCGGTCGAGACCGGCCTCCCCGTGCAGCGGCCGATGATCCTGGCCTTCCCGCGCGACGGGCGCTTCGTCAACGAGGCCCGGCAGTACATGTTCGGCGACCACCTGCTGGTCGCGCCGGTCACGGCCCACGGGGCGGTGCGCAAGGGCGTGGTGCTGCCCGCCGGCCGCTGGGTGGACCTGGACACCGGCGAAATCCACGAGGGCGGCGGCGAGGTCTGGAAGCCCGCGCCGCTCGAGCGCATGCCCGTGCTGGTGCGCGCCGGCGCGCCGATTCCGACCTGGCCGGCGGCGGAGAGCACCGCCTGGATCGACCGCACCAGGCTGCGCGTCGAGTGTTTCCCGGGCGGCGCGGCCGCTACCGAACTCTATGAGGACGACGGCGAGACCCGGGCCCACGAGCGCGGCGAGTGGGGCAAGGTGTGGCTCGACCACTCCGACGGGAAGCGCCTGCGCGTCTTCCGACGCGGTCCCACCGAGGGCCGCTACCGCGTGCCCGGCCGGACGGTCGAGGTAGTCTTCCGGGGCTGCGTGCGCAAGCCGCGCCGCGTGCGGCTACTTCGCGCTGGCCGCGATGAGCCGGCCAAGTGGGTCTGGTCGCGCAAGACCGGCGAGGCTGTCGTCCGCGTCGTGGACACGCCCGAGGGATTCAAAGTCAGCCTGCTGGCCTGATACCGGCGGGGGAACGGGAGGAAGGAGTTCCGAATGGCCATCGACAAGCAGCTTCTCCGGGAACGCATCCGGCTCGCCGCCGATTGGTTCGCCAACGCCCAGTGCCGGCAACAGCGGCCCTACTGGGACGCCAACCACGGGCGCTTCCCCTACAACAAGCACCTGCCGAGCGGCAAGGTGGTCTGGGGCCTCAACTGGAGCTGCGCCCGCGGCATCATGGTGCTGATCGCCGCCGACCGGCTCGCCCCCGACGACCGCTACATGGAGACCGCCCGGACGGCGGCCGAGTACATCGAGATCCTCCAGGTGCTCGACCGGCGCTTCCCGGAGAACTTCGGGGCCATCCGCGAGGAGGTGCCCCAGTCGCGGCGCTACAACATCCGCGACCAGGCCGAGGCGGCCTCGGCGCTGCTCTACCTCGGGGTCTACCTGGGCGAGGAGCAGTTGGTTGAGCGCGCCCGGCTCTGGGCGGAGTGGTACCTCAAGTACGCCGTCGACCCGAAGACCGGCTGGCCCTTCGTCTTCCGCGAGGCCGACGGCCGCACCTGGAAGCCCGGCGACATCTACTTCCTGGCGGCCAACGGCATCTTCATGCACCAGCTCGGCAAGCGCCTGGGCGCCGAGAAGTACGTGCGCAAGGGCCTGCTCCGCAACGCCGCCTACGCCCTGAAGCACGTCTTCAACGAGCGCGGCGCCATGGCCATCGAGAGCGGCTGGAGCCAGCACGCCGGCCCCGACGGGATGGTCACGAACGAGGACGGCGCGATCATTGCCCTGATCGCAGCCGCGCGGGTCTCCGAGCAGGCGAAGTACAGGAAGGCCGTGCTCAGGCACCTCGACCAGGTGATGAAGCTGCCGCTGCCGCTCGAGATCTACTCGGCCATGGGCAGCACACTGATGTGCGCCGCCGAAGCCGCGCGGGTCTGGGACCACGCGCCGGCCAAGGAGTACATCGAAAGGGCCCTGCCGCACCTGCTCGCGCTCCAGATCACCGACGCGAAGAGCGCCGACGCGGGAGCCTTCCTAGGCGAGGACGAGGACCCCAAGTGGTACTCGGACGGCGCCAAGACCGACTATGTCACCACCCGGACCACGGCCTACAGCGCGCTGGCGCTGGCCAAGGTCGAGGGCACGGTCGTCACCGGGGGCTACTCCTCGGAGGCCGAGCTGCCGGTGCGGGCGCAGAAGTGGGAGCCGAAGTCATGAAGCGCTTTCCGGAGTTCTTCACGAGCAAGGCCAACCAGGTGAAGACCCCGCCCGACGCCGCCATGCTCGGGCACGTCTTCGAGGGCGCCGACGGCGTCCAGATCGTATTCTGGCAGTGCGAGAAGGGCGGCACCCAGCCCGAGCAGGTCCACGACTTCTGGGAGTACGCGCTGGTCGTCGAGGGCACCTTCGACGGCGTAGTCGGCGCAAAGCCCGTCCACCTCGAGCCCGGCGACGAGTGCGTCATCCCGCCGGGGACCAGGCACAGCGGCACCTACAGCTCCGGCTACCGGGCGATCGACGCCTTCTCGGCGAAGAGGGTGGAGCGGGTGACGGGGGCGGCGGGAAGACGGCCGACGCGGTAGCCGGCGCGAAAACGTCCTGGGGCGGTGTCCGCCCTTGCGGCAGTTGCGGGGACGGCGAAAATGGCAGAGACGGAACTGCTCCTACAAATGGGCCATGGTCCCTGGGATGGTTCTGGTTGAATCTCGGCGTTAGAGGATCTCATGTACAAGAAGTTCGTGCGCTCGATGAACGAGTTGGAGAGGGCCGAACTCAAAGGACATCTCTTTCGCGCGCGGAAAGCCAAGGGAGTTGGGCTGGGATGTCTATGGGGAATACCGATATCTGTTGCGGGTGCTATCTGCCTTTGGTTGCTTGCCAAAGAGCTGCGCGGGGATGAGCTCCCTCGGCTCTGGCGGGCAATCTGTATCGCAATTGGCACCGGAGGGTCTATCCTGTGTGCTTGGCAGGCCATAAGTCGCACCAGAGCCAACAAGGAATTGGCTCAGTCCCTCCAGTGCGAAATGGAGAATGATTCGGTAGAAGTAGAACACGTTGAAGCCAGCGCCGCTACGATTATCGTGGCCACCTCGGAACACACCAATGAAGAAGGCCGAACATTGGTGTACGCCTTCGACATTGGTCAAGGGCAAGTCCTCCTGCTGTCGTCCGCCAAGATGAGAACGGTTGGGGCTGCTGATCAGCGATGGCCCAGCACCGTCTTTGAACTGGTGCGGACCGCCAAGCGCGGCTTGGCGATCGGAATCTTTTCTTACGGTGAGACTTTGACCCTGGTTAACATTGGGGAAGTGGATGCCGAGGTCGTGCAAGAACCCAAGGACACCGTCATTTGGGAAGGCAGCCTAGATACTGTGGAAACCAAGCTTTTGGAGCAGTTCGGCAGAGGAGATGTCCGCGCCGCGTCGACCAAGCTTCGTGGCGAGGAACCAGACAAATAGGCCGCTCGTCGCCCCAGCCTACTCCTTCTCCCCCGCCACCGGACACCGCCGACCCTTCCGGTACCCACTTGCGCTCTCGCCGCCATCTCCACGCCATTCCCCGACGATCCGTCAGCAGCCCTTCCCCGCGCCCTCCGCCGGCAGCACCCCCGCCGCCTCGGCCAGGCTGAAGCACAGCTCCGCCGAGGGCAGGACATCGTCCAGCGTCGGCCGGGGCGCGCGCCCCTCGCGGAGCGCGGCGACGAACTCGCCGACCTCGCCGTACGAGCCGCCGATGACGTCGACCGGTTCGTCGGGACCGGCCTCCTCGGAAAGCACCAACCGGTTGTCGCGCCAGCAGTCGAGCCGGGTGCCCGGCTGCAGCTGCCCCTGGCGGACCGGCCCGACCACGCGGGCGCGGTAGCCCTCGCCGAAGAGGTCGTAGCTCTCCTCGGCCATCCCGGCGGTGACCAGGACCTCCAGCCGGCCGCGGGCCCCGCCGGCGAAATTGACGGAGACGTCGTACCAGCGGGCCGACAGGTCCCCGGCGCCGGCCCCGGGCTCGCTCGCGCTCAGGCTGAAGCCGGCCACCTCGCCGGCGGCGAAGCGCAGGGCGTCGACCGCGTGGAAGGCCGTGCCCCAGATGAAGTCCGGCTCGCGCCGGGCGTGGCGGATCATGGCGGCCCGCACGTAGTGGACCGGCCCCTGCGCGCGCGCCCACTCGACGGCGCGGGCCAGCAGCGGCGTGAAGCGCCGGTTGGCCGAGACCATGTGGCGCGCGCCGGTCTCGCGGGCGAGCCGGGCGATGGCCCTGACCTCGGCGCGGCTGGCCCCGGGGGGTTTCTCGATCGTGGAGGGCACGCCGGCGCGGAACAGCTCGGAGTTCACCCGGCCGATGAGCTCGACCGGCACCACGCACACCACCCCGTCGGGCTTCTCGGCGGCGAGCATGGCCCGCATGTCCGTGTAGGCGCGCTCGAAGCCGTACTTCCCGCGGAAGGCCCCGGCCCTGTCCGGGTCCAGGTCGCAGGCCGCGACCAGCGCGAGCTCGCCGGGGTGCTCCCGGACGAACCGGGCCAGCGGCACGGCGTGACAGAACTCGGAGTGGACCCCGCAACCGACGATCGCCAGGCGGATCATGACGGCCTCCTCGCCCGGCAAGAATAGCGGCGCCGGCGCGGGAGGTCAAGGACGCCCCGCTTCGACGACCGTCCGTTACAAACCGGTTGCAGCCGGCGGCGGGGGGGCGTGTATAATGCGGCCGGAGGGACCGATATGCGTCGACGGACCGCCTGGATCGCAATCCCGATGGCCCTGCTGGCTGCGGGGCTCTGCTGCCAGTCGTGCGCGCCCCGGCGCGAGCCGGTCGAGCCGGCCGGGCCCAGCTTCAAGATCATGACCTTCAACATCAACTGGGGCGGCTGGCGGCCGGACCTCTCCACCCGCGCCATCCTCGACTCCGGCGCGGACATCGTCTGCCTGCAGGAGACCACCCCGGCCTGGGAGACCTACCTGCGTCCGGTCCTGGCGACGCGCTATCCCCACGCGCTCTTCCGGCACGGCCGGGGGGCGGGCGGCATGGCCGTCTTCTCGCGCTGGCCGCTGCGCGAGTCGGCCCGGGCCACCCCGCCGGCCGGCTGGTTCTTCGGCTGGGTGCTCCTGGCGGACACCCCCGCCGGGACGGTCCAGGTGCTGTCCGTGCACCTGCGCCCCTCGCTTAGCGATTCCGGAAGTGTCAGTCTCGGAGCCTACTTCTCGGCCTCGGGACGGCGCCGGAAGGAGGTGGAGTTCCTCCACGGCCTGCTCGAGCCTGGCCGGCCCACGCTGATCCTGGGCGACTTCAACGAGGACGAGGGCAGCGACGCCGTGGAGTGGCTGACGGACCGCGGCTTCAGCGACGCGCTCAGCACCTTCGACCGCAAGACGCCGACCTGGCGCTGGCCGACGGCGATGTGGACTTTCACCGACCGCTTCGACCACATCCTGTACTCGCCGGAGCTCTACTGCTGCCGGGCGGAGGTCGTGCGGGCCGGCTCCTCCGATCACCTGCCGGTCACGGCGGTGTTCGACCGGCGCATGAGGCTCAGCCCAGTCCCAGCAGCCGCAGCCCCTTGAACACCAGCCAGCCGCCGGCGATGCAGGCCGGGAAGGTGAATATCCAGGCGAAGAGGATCTTCGAGCCCACGCCCCACTTGACCGCCCGCACGCCCTTGGCCGCGCCCACGCCCATGATCGCCCCGGTTATGGAGTGGGTGGTGCTGATGGGGATGCCGCCCAGGGTGTTGCAGATGATGGTGGTGGCCGCGGCGGTCTCGGCGCAGAAGCCCTGATAGGGCTTGAGGTGCGCCAGGCGCGTGCCCAGGGTGCGGATCACCGACCACCCGCCGATGGCTGTGCCGACCGCCATGCAGGCCGCGCAGGACAGCCGCACCCAGAGGGGGATGTGCATTCCGCCGCCCGCAACCAGGTCGGAGGCTCCCCCGTGGGCGATCTGGTAGGCGACCAGCGCCCCGACGATGATGCCCATGGGATTCTGGGTGTCGCCGGTGCCGTGGGCAAAGGCCATGGCGCCGGCCGAGACGATCTGCAGCTTGCCGAAGAGCCACGAGGCGGCCGCAGCCTTCATCCGCCGGAAGCCCCAGGCCACCGCCAGCATGATCAAGTACCCCAGCACCAGTCCGACCACCGGGGCCACGAAGACGCCGATCATGATCTTGGTGATGCCCTCGCCACGCAGTCCATCGAGGCCCACGGAGGCCAGCACCGCCCCGATCAGGCCGCCGAAGAGCGAGTGCGAGCAGCTGATGGGCAGCCCCCAGAGCGTGCACAGGGTGGCCCAGATGGGAGCGACCACCACCGCGGCCAGGAAGGTGATCGGCAAGGCCAGCTCCGGATTGATGACCTTGCTGCCGACGGTCTTGGCCACTTCGGAGAAGAACAGCGCCCCGACGAAGTTCAGCCCGGCCCCGAAGAGCACGGCGTGCCAGGGGCTGAGCACCCGGGTGGAGACCACCGTGGCGATGGCGTTGGCCGAGTCGTTCCAGCCGTTGGCCAGGCTGAAGGCCAGGGCGAAGAGGACGGTCAGGCCGAGGATGATCAGTCCGGTGTCCATGCTTGCCTCCCCCTAGCAGCCCCGCTCAGGCGTTCTTGACCACCACGTTGTGGATCACGTTGGCCACGTCCTCGCAGACGTCGGTGGCCGTCTCCACGATGTGGTAGAGGTCCTTCCACTTGATGATCTCGGCGGCGTCGGTGTGCCGCTCGAAGAGCGCGGCCAGCGCGTGGTGGTTGACCCGGTCAGCCTCGTTCTCCTGGGTGTGCACTTCGATGCAGTGCTTCAGTATCTCCTCGGAGCGCTTCATGTTGTCGATCAGCCGGAAGGCCTCGACCAGCGAGCCGGTGCCGCGCACCAGGCAGCGGGCCAGCAGCCGGATGTCCTCGGTTGGTTCGGTGACGTGGTACAGCCCGATCCGGCAGGCCGCGGAGTCGGCCATGTCGGTGATGTTGTCGAGCTCCGAGGCGATCTTGTGGATGTCCTCGCGGTCGAGGGGGGTTATGAAGGTCTTGGCCAGCCGGTCGAAGATCTCGTGGGTGATCTTGTCGCCCGCGTGCTCCAGGTCCTTGAGGCGCTGGACCTTGGCGGACACGTCGGTGAAGTCGTCGAGCAGGTCGGCGAGGGCCTTGGCCGCCTCGTGGGCGTTGGCCGCCGACTTGGTGAAGAGCTCGAAAAAGACCTTCTCGCGGGGCATCAGGCTGAACATCGTTCCTATCCTCCTGTTTCCGCACCGCATACTACCGGCCGCGTGTTAGGGTTTGGTTAAGGAGGGGTTAGGAAAGGGCAGGGAATAGGGGGGATGTGGTGGAAGGTGGATGGTTGAGGGTTGCGGGCGACTGGGGGAAGACGACCGCTAGCGTTTGAGCTCGAAGACAGTGTCTTTCTTCGGGTCCCCGGAATCGTCGACGCGGTCGGCGCCCACGCTCCAGATCACGCAACCCGCCGCGGTGCGCTTGTAAAGGAAGGGCTTGCCCGTGAACGGGTCCGCGGGCAGCTCCTTGAAATGCTCGGGGAGCTTGGCGGAGAGGTCGGCCAGCACCTCCGGATAGGCGCCGAACTTGAGGCGGTGGAGACGGCAGCCGAGGCCGAGGCGAGCGGCGTCTAACCTGGATGTCTTCTGCATACTCAACTCAAGAACTCTCCATTCGGCTCCCAGCGACAGGGCCACGAACATCTCCCCGCTCAGAAAGCTAGGACTCTGGGTCGGCGGCCGGCCTTGCTCCGCAAGCGCCTTCATGGAGTCCAGGAGGTACGGAGAAGGCCGCGCGGCGGAAGAGATCAGTTCGTCGAAGGCCCTGTCTAAGTGTTCGGCCCCACGGTAGCCTGCCCCCGTCCAACGCCAAATTCCTTCAGCCGGCACCGCCGCGAGATCAGCCCCGACTCCTTCCTCAGAAAAACCGGCAAGACGCTCCTCTCCGGCCAGCACCTTCTCCAGAGTCCGCATGGTAGTAACTCTGCTGATGCGCAGCATCCGAGTGAAATCCTGCCTGCCATCACAATACGTGCCCATTTCACGCAGCAACCCCGTCGTTGCTACGACATCGGGCTCCGACAGGCGAAGAATGCTCTCTACTCCACTCGCAACTGTCTTCTCGGTGTGCGACTGAAACATACGGCAGAAAAGCGTCTGATCCTGCCCGAGGTGGTCAGCTATGCGGAGCCCCATCCCTACGCATTCGAAAGCTTTGTCCGGATGCCCCGAACTGGCTGCGTTACCGGCGGCCAGCGTCAGCAGCACCCCAGCCTGCACGAGTTCCCGCGGAGGCGGTTCCAGGTGCGCGACGCCCATGGCGAAGTCTGGTTGAAAGCTGCACTTCGGGAGCCGCGTAATCGGGGCCAGTGCTGCCAGGTACTCCCGATTTCTATCGAGATGGTCAACAACCGGCGCGGAGCGAAAATCGAAATTTTGATCCTCCTGGAACTGCTTCCAAAGCGGACCAGTGGTTTCGAGATCCCTGGCCAACGCCGAAGCCCTCTTGTACATCAAGCCGGCGTTCTCCGCGTCACCGACCTCCAACGCCCCGGCCTTGATCTCGGCCAGCAGTTCGGAAACACGCATAGCCAGTTTCCTCTGCTCGGCACGAAGGTGCAGAACCCAGCCGCCGGCAGAGAGCATCAACAGGAACAGCACGCCAAGAGCGACCAAGGCACAGCCTCGCAGCCATCGGCGCTTGGGCTTGGGCGGCTTTGCTTCGGGGTCGCTCTCGGCTGCCGATTTCATCCTTCTGCCTTCATCCTTCTGCATTCACGTCCGGCACATACTCCATCACCACCAGCCTCTCGGCGTCCGGCGGCACCCGGGCGTGCTCGGAGAGGCGGACTCCGACGACCCACAACACGGTTGGGGGTTGGGGGTGGGAGGTTGGAGGTGGGGGATCGGGGACTGGGGACCGGGGGACGTTGGTTTCCTGGCCTCCCACCACCAACCTCCCACCTCCAACCACCAACAACGGCAGCCCGTCCCGCTCGCGGCGCGGCAGCTTCCGGTCGATCAGGAAAGCCTTGAGCTTCTTCTCCCCGGCCGATCCGAAGGGCCGGAAGCGGTCGCCGGGACGGCGCGAACGGCAGACCAGAGTCGGCTTTCGGCTTTCGGCATTCGGCTTTCGGAGCAACAACGCCTCAAGGAGTCGGGCATCGAAGACCTCAGCCAGCGGAGCCTTCGCCTTGATGAAGGATGCCAGATCAAAGGCCTTGCTGTAGACCACCTTGGCGCTCAGCATGCCGCACGGCAATGGCGTCTCGCCAGGAACGGCGACGGGTACCGACCAGCCCAGTGTCGCGGCCCGCTGCCGTTCCGAAAGCCGAAAGCCGAACGCCGAACGCCGAGTTCTCAACACCACGCCGTCATACCCCCGCTCCGCCACCAGCCCCCGGGCCTCGGCCCGCGCGCCGACCGCCGTCTTCCGAAGGACCTCCGCCATCCGGGCAAGGCCCCTGCTCGGAACCGGCCGCGGCGCGCCCAGCCGCTCGGCGGCCTGGGCGAAGACCTCGGTCCGGAGCACCGGCGGCAGGCCGAGCAGCCAGAGCGGCAGCCGGGCCTCGCCCGGGGCGATCTCGGCACCCTCCAGGCACCGCCCGGCCACGCGGGCCAGGATGGACTGGAGCTTGGCGGCGTTGGCGGCGAGGGAGAGGAGGGCGCTTCGCGCGGTTGCGGGTTGGGGGTTGGGGGTTGGAGGCGGTGAGCTGTTTGCCCTCAAGCCCCCCACCTCCAACCCCCAACCTCCAACCTCCCGCAACCGCTCTTCCAGTGCGGGCAGCGTTTCGTGCCGGATCCGCGCCCGCGCTTGGTTGGCGGTGTCCCGGTTGGTGGGGTCGGTCAGGTAGTCGAGCTTGCGCTCGGCGAGGTAGGCGAGTACCTCCCGACGGGTGGTTTCGAGCATAGGCCTGACCAGGAGCACCTCCGGGCGCGCCGGGGAGATGGGCCGCTCGGATGGGATGCCGGCCATGCCCCGGACGCCGGCGCCGCGCATGATCCGGAAGAGCACGGTTTCGGCCTGGTCGTCGGCGGTGTGGCCGGTGGCGACGAACCGGGCGCCGCAGTTCGCCGCGGCGCGTTCCAGGAACGCCAGCCGCGCGTTCCGGGCCGCCTCCTCGATGCCCAGGCCGTCGCGGCTGGCCAGCGCCGGGACGTCGCCGCGCTCGACGACGAACCCGGCGCCCAGCCTGCGGGCCAGACCACCGACCCACTCGGCGTCGCGCGCCGAGTCGGGACGGATGGCGTGGTCGAAGTGCGCGAGGACGAGCTCCGCGCGCAGCTCGCCGGCCGCAACTAGTTCGGCCAGCGCCGCGGCCAGTGCCGTGGAGTCCGGCCCGCCGCTCGTCGCCGCCAGCCACCGCGCCCCGGGCTCGGCCCAGCCGCGCGCGCGGAGGACGGCCAGGATGCGTCCGGGGAACGAGCCGAGCGCCATATCGCCGATTTCACCACTGAGGGCTCAGAGGACACAAGGGACGACTTCTCGGCTTGCGCAGGAAGCTTCCGCCGCCGACCTGGAGTCCCATGCCGTCCTCCGCGCCCTCTGTGTCCTCTGTGGTTGGCAGCAGCCCGCCGCCGCCATCGGTCAGTTGTCCGCGAGCAGCTTCTCGATCTCGGAGAGAGCCTTCTCGTCGATCGGCCCGATGGCGCTGGGCTCGCCCGAATCGGTGGCCGTGCCCAGGGCGGCCTCCAGCTCCTCGACCATGCGCTCGACGTTGACCCGCTCGAGGGCGGCGCCGATCCGCGGTGGTGCCTGGCCCGCTCCGGAGGCCGCGGCCAGGGCGGACTCGGCGGGCAGCATCCGGAAGATGTGGTCGAGGCCGGAGAGCTCGAACCACTTCATGGCCCGCTCGTTGAGCTCCACCAGCACCACCTCGCCGTCGCGCCCCTGGGCCTCGCGCAGCAGTTCGACGAAGAGCCCCAGGGTCTGGCTGTCCACGAAGGTGGCGTGCCGCAGGTTGATGGCCAGCCGCGGCTTGGCCGCCAAGCACTCGCGGCCCAGGCGGCGAAGCTCGGCCAGATCCGCCTCGCTGCCCCGGGCGTCCCCCAGCACGGCCAGGACCTGGTAGTCTCCCACAGCTCTTCGGGTGACAGGCATGGTGTCGCTCCTCAGGTGACGGTCTGGCCGCGGCCGGGCTCCAGACCCTGGTCCGGGCCCCGGCCGGAGGCCGGCAGTTCTCGGTACTCGACGGTTCGCAGGGCGCCCTGCGCACGGTCCTCCAGGATGGTCGCCGGACCGGTCACGGTCTGCCGGACGCGGTGGCGGACCGCCCCGATCTCCAGGAAGACGCCGGGGTGCAGGGCCCGGCGGACGTTGACCTGGGGCACGGCGCCCCGCGCCGCGGTCTCGGCCAGCGCCTCCAGCTCGGCGGTCAGCGCGGCGCGCTCGCTGCGCAGCCCGCGCAGCGCGCCGACCAGCTTCTCCAGTTCGGCGCGGCGGGTGGCCACCATCCGGCTCATCCGGCGGCGGTCGGCCAGCAGCGGGCCGAGGAACCCCTCGATCTTGCCGACGGCGGCGTCGACTTCGACGATCCGGCCGGAGATCTCGCCCTGGCGCCGGGCCAGGTTGTAGTCGGTGCCCACCGCCACCCGGGTGTCGACGCCCATGGCGGAACCCAGGGTGTCGAACTCCGCCCCGCCCAGGGCGCTGGCCGCTCCGCCGGCGAAGGTCCCCTTGGGCATGAGCAGCCGGCTGTTGGTCAGCAGCGTGGAGTTCAGCGCCTCGCGCTCGACGGTCAGATTGCCCGCGGCCTCGGCCTCGCAGTCGTTGAGGAAGCGGGCCGAGAGAACCCCCTTGGCTCGCAGCCGGGCCTTGCCCTTGCCGAAGACCCCGCCCCGCAGGATCAGGTCGCCCTCGCTGTCCGCCCGGCAGGCGCCCAGGCTGCCGCCGACCGACAGCCCGCGCCCGGCGCGGACGCTGAACCCGTCGAGCACGTCGCCGTCGACGATCACCTCGCCGACGAAGGCGATGTTGCCGACGGAGTAGTCCACCGACCCGCGGACCTGGTAGGTGCCGGAGACCGACACGGTCCCGCCCTCCCAGACCACCCGGCCGTCGATCTCGGCCAGGATCTGACGGGAGGCCTCGTCCAGGCGCGCCCCGCGCCCGACCCGGTACTTCGCGGTATGCCCCTGGCCCGCGGCCAGGCGCCGTCCGAAGACGTCGCAGCCGTCGACGCCTGGCCGGGGCGGGATCTCCACCGCCACCGGTTCGCCGGCCAGGACGTTCTGGACCAGGTTGGTCTCGTGGAAGTCGATCCGGCCGGTTCCGGGGTCGTGACGGTAGCGGGCGCCCTCGTTGGATGGCTGGACGACGAAGTCCAGGGCGCCGTCGCGCCCGTGCTCGGGCGGGGTGCCCCGGGCGGCCACGCAGCCGGCCGAGGTCCGTCCGACCCGGAGTTCGGCGGCCAGCGCCTCGATCGCGGCCTGGTCCAGCCCGCGGACCACGCCCTTGGCGGCCAGCAGCAGGAGCATCTCGGAGGCGGAGGCGTTCGGCCAGCCTCCGGCCGGCGCCTGGCAGTCCACCCCGGCGGAAAGCCCGTCGAGCGTGGCCCAGACGCGCAGAACGCGGGCCGGCGAACGGTCCTCGCTGATGATGCGTCGCGCCGAAACGGCTTCTGCCATTGCCTTCACCCGACTGCAACTATAGGCCGCCCGGCCGGGAATGTCAACGCCGGCGGGGCCTACGGACCGACAAACCCCGCCTTCTCCGGCGGCCAGACGACCAGCCAGGCCCGCCCGACGACGCTGTCCGGCCGGACCGGGCCCTCGTAGCGGCTGTCCAGCGAGTCGGCGGTGTTGTCGCCGAGCACGAAGTAGCCGTCCCCGCAGGCGGCCTCGGCGCCCTTGTGCAGCGAGCCGTAGGCGTAGTGGCGCAGCCGGGCGAGCCGCTCCGGCCGCGGGGGCTCGGCGCCGTCGACGACGACCCGGTCCTCCCGGATGCCGACGCGCTCCCCGGGCAGGCCGGCCACGCGCTTCATGACCTGCAGGCCGTCGTCGTTCAGGAAGGTCACCACCTCCCAGCGCCGGGGCCTCCGGAACCAGTAGCTGACCTTCTCGGTGAGCACCCAGTCGCCGTTGCGGGCGTTGGTGCCGGCCAGCGCCGGGCTCATCGAGTCGGAGGACATGGCCGACAGGTCGAAGCCGACGTGGTAGACGATGAAGGCCAGCCCGCAAAGCGCCAGGGTGCGCTCGGCCCAGCGGAGCAGCCGCCGGACGAGGCTCCGCCGCGGCCGGGCGGCCCGGACCGGCTCACTCGCCGCCGGGCTCACGACCGGCCTCCCCGGCGGCGCGCGCGGCCTCGATCTGCCGGACCGCCTCGGCGACGGCCCGCTGGCGCTCCTGGTGGCGCAGCCGGGCCGAGCGCGAGGCGCCATGCGTCCGCGTGGTCAGTCCGGTCCCGACGAAGATCAGCGCGCCGCTGGCCACCAGGACCATGGTCATGAAGCCGACCAGGGTCATGCCGCCCTCCTTGTCGAGCGGCTCCGGGCCGCCCAGGGGCCTGGGGATGGTGCCGGGGGCTTCCATGGCGGTCTCCTCCTCTAGACGGCCGGCGCTGCGGAGAGCTGCATCCGTCCCAGGGAGCGCAGCGTCTCGCGCAGGCAGGCCTTCTCCAGCGAGCAGAGCAGGCGGTCCGGGCGGCTCACGTCGCCGGTGCGGACCAGGTTGTTGCAGCGGCACGTCGCGGCGCAGAGCCGCCCGGCGGTGCAGCCGCCGCAGGCTGAGGCCGAGCGTCCGGCGAAGCGCCGGGGCAGGAAGGGCGCTTCGGCCGTTCCGTCGGTCACCAGCCCGGGCAGCCGCGCCGGGTTGTCCGGCCGGTCGCCGGCGACCAGCCGCTCGCAGGGGTAGAGCCGGCCGGAGGGCGCCACCGCCAGCTCCCAGTCGCCGAAGCCGCAGCGCTCCTCGACCGGCTCGCCGGCGCCGGCCAGCAGCGCCGCCTTGTCGTCGAACCAGGCCACCCCGAAGTACCGGGGGGACTCGGCCCAGACGTCGGCGCACCCGGCCACAGCCAGCTCCAGGCGCGGCAGGTCCTCCGGCGCCCAGTCGGCCCAGACGTCGAGGGAGAGGACGACCCGCGCCGCGCCCTCGTCGCGCAGGAAGCGGAGCGCCCCGGGCAGGCCGTCGAGCGAGTCCGGCCGGACCACGGCCGCCGCCGAGAACTCCCGCCTGGCCGCGCGCAGCCACCGCAAGGTCGATAGCACGGCCGCGAAGCTGCCCCGCCCGTCGGCGAAGCGCCGGTGGCGGTCGTGGACCTCCGGGGGCCCGTCGAGGCTCAACGTCAGGTCCAGCCCGGGGAGCATCAGCAGCTCCCAGGCGGCCCCGCCCGAGAGCGTCCCGTTGGTGGTGAGCCCGACGGAGAGCTCGACCCCCGAGCGCCGGGCACGCTCCCGGGCGTGGGCCGCGAGCCGCAGGACCAGGGCGCTCTCCAGCAGCGGCTCGCCGCCGAAGAAGCCGAGCTCCAGCCGTCCCCCGGGCGCCACGGAGGCGGCGGCGCGGTCGATGGCCAGCCGGCCGAGCTCCTCGGGCATGACCCGCGGCGACTTCGCGCCGGCGTAGCAGTACGAGCAGCGCAGGTTGCAGTCGCCGGTGACGGCGAGGGTCAGGCCGAAGCGGGGGCGCATGGGGCCGCCGCCTCCCGGCCGGCCGCCGGCTCTCTCAGGCATCGGCGCTCTCCTCCTCCGCCTCGGGCGGCCGCTTCCGCCTTAGGCTGAGACCCGCGCCGGCGGCCAGCAGCAGGAACGCCGCGACCAGCGCCGCAGCGCCCCATTGGCCCGCGGTGCGCGGGATGACCTTGCCGGCCAGCCACAGCCCGGTCCGGACGATGGCCGGCAGGGACTCACCGCCGCAGGCCAGGAGGAACAGCACCAGAGCGGCCGCCGCCCGGAACCACCGGCGTCTCGTCAGGAAATCCCAGAGGCACGCGGCCGAGAGCGCCAGGAGCACCGCCCGCAGCGGCGAGAAGCTGAGCCCGGCCGCCCCGGTGAAGTGCACGATCAGGTGCTCCG
The DNA here is from genome assembly GCA_022703445.1 of Planctomycetota bacterium. Classification (GTDB taxonomy): domain Bacteria; phylum Planctomycetota; class SZUA-567; order JAKLDR01; family JAKLDR01; genus JAKLDR01. The sequence goes on from JAKLDR010000005.1 coordinate 20,160, forward strand.
GGGACGCCGCGCCCAGCACCACCGCTGCGACGGGGAGTCCGGCGCGGAGCCAGGCCAGCCCCTTGGGCCCCAGGAAGCTTCCCGGGGACGCCCGCCAGGAGATCACCGTCAGCGCCACGCAGAGCGGGGCGAGGTGGCTCAGGGTGAAGTCCGCGGCGTAGACCCAGGAGGCGGCCAGGGCGTGGACCGCCAGCGACCCGAGAAGGATGCCACCCGCGGCGCGGCCCAGCGAGACTTCCAGGGCCGTGCGGCCGGCCCCCTGTCCGCGCATCAGGAAGAAGGTCGCCAGGGCGGCCGCGGAAACCAGCCACCACCCGCCGTGGATGGCCAGGTCCATGTCCGCCCCGCTCCGGTTGAGGGTGGCGAGCAGCGCCGGCACCCAGAGCAGCAGGACTCCGGCCGCAACCAGGCCGGCCAGCGCGCGTTGCGTGGGCCGGAGCCCCAGACCGCGGATGACTATGGCGGCCTTGGCGGCGCCCAGCACCAGCGCCGCCGCGGTCATTGCCAGCCCCGCCTGCTGGCCCAGCGACCAGCTCTCGGCGCAGAGGTTGGTCGCGTCGGCCAGGAAGAGCATTTCGAGCACCAGGAGGGTCTTCGCGTCGCGCTCCAGCCCCCGCCGGCGCCCCAGGTAGACGGCCAGGCCGACGAGCATGAACTCGTAGATGTTGAGCAGGCCGAACAGCGTCCAGGCCCGGGCCAGCCGCGCGCCGTGCTCCGCGCCGGTGACCGAACCGGCCAGCAGCCAGCACCCGGCGAGCATGCACAGCGCGCTCAACAGGTAGAATGGATTGTGCGCCCGCAGGCTGCGCAGGAGCCAGGCCGGAGGATTCTCCGCGAAGGTTTCGCGATGAGGGATGCTGAGGGTTGTCATGGATGACCTCCTTGCGGCTGAAGCCGCCCCTCCGTTCCGGCGCCATCCTCCGCCACCGTCTTCCACTTCCGGACCTCCCCGGCCTGCTCGGCCAGGCGCTGCTGGAACTCGGCCTCGCGGGCGGCACCCCAGAACTCGACGCTGCCGTCGACGAAGAGCACGTTCCGACCTCTGCCGCCGTGGTTGTCGAGCGAAGCATCGTAGGCGAGGATGAAAGTGCCGGGATCGAAGTCGTGCAGCCCGGGAATCAGCCGGTAGCTGCCGCTCTCGGTGGCAACCCCCTTGACGGAATCCTTGTCGGCGGACGGCTGCGACGGGCAGGAGAACCTCTTGATGTTGTCGACGAATGACGGATACAGCTGCCGGGGGTTGTCCGGGAAATGACCGTCGTAGTCCTCCGCGTAGAGGTGACAGGCAATGCCGATCAGGCGGAGATTGTTCTTGCACCTGGGGGGTGACGATGTCTCGCGAACAGGGTGGACTATCGGCAGCAGGAAGCCAACCAGCACCCCGGCTCCCAGCACCCCCAGCGTCCACCACAGCCAGGCCGGCCCGCGCCGGCCGGATGCCGACCTTTTCTCACTCACCGGCGCCCCCCTCCTTCGGCTTCCTGCGGACCGCCTCGCCGGGCGCGGCGCCGGCGGTCTTCAGCCAGGCTTCCAGGTGCGGCGCGTTCTGCCCGTCGAAGGGCCCCTCGCGGCAGAGCAGCGTGGCTATCCCGTCCCAGCCCTTGAGGACGAGCGGGGCCGAGCGCCACATGGGCTGGTCCACGAACGGGTTGCCGACCAGCAGGTGGTGGCCCCGCACCGCGAAGATCACCAGGGCGTGGCCGTCGGAGCCGATGGTGAAGGGGCAGACCAGGCGGTCGAGGCCCCGGCGGTCCAGCTCGACCAGGCGGGCCTGGAGCCCGCTGCCCTCCGCGGCCAGGCGCAGCCCCCGGTAGGTGTCGAAGGCGCTCGTTCCCCGGTCCGGAACGCACAGGCAGAGTTGCGCCATCTCGTGCTCGGACTTCTCGATGCCCCAGGCGGCCAGGAGCGTCGCGCAGGCCGCCGGCGCGCAGGTGTAGCCGGTGGACTGCTCGACCACCATGCCGCGCACCGGCAGCGCCCGGCTCCCCGGGCAGAGGTCGCGGAGCATCCAGCGCCCGACCAGCGCCGACCAGCCCAGGATCCCGGCCGCCGCAGCCCAGACCACCCAGCGGTTCCAGCGGATCGGCAGCATGGCCCCGCCGCAGGCCACCACGAAGATGCCCGGCGCGAAGACCCACTGCTTCTGCCAGAAGGCGTAGACGGCCCAGGGGAAGATCCGCACCTCCCAGGCCGGCAGCCAGCGGCAGAGGGCGTAGAGGACCAGGAGCAGCACGCAGGGCCCGAGCACCCACGCCGAGCGCCGCCGATCGCCGGCCAGCCTCCGCCCGAGAAGGGCCCCGGCGACGAGCGCGGCGGCGGCGATCGCCAGACAAGCGGCGTAGTGGCCGGGCCCGGCCATCTTCATATGAGCGGCGACCGGCATGAGGCTGGCCCTCCTATCAGTCGAGCGCTTGGCGCAGGCCGCTGCCGACCAAGCCCAGAATGAAAGCGCTGATCACCATCAGCAGTGGTGAGAGCCGGAGCATGCGTACGGCAGAGCGCGAAGTCTTGTCCGCGGAACCCAGACGCAGTCCGGCCCGGGCCAGCAGGTAGAGATCAAAGAGAAGGAAGTTGAGCGGCAGCCAGAGGGCCATCCGCCCCGCTCCGGCGCAGAGCACCAGGCCCCAGAACAGGAACCAGGGGATGCCGATCCCGGCCTGAAGCATGAGCAGTCCGCTCGGGGACAGGCTGGGCGCCAGGCCCTCCAGCCGCCAACCGCCGGTCAGACGGAAGGCCCGGTGTGCCGGCTGGGCCGGGGCGTCCGTACGGTCCGGTTGCTCGGCCATGGCTCTCCGCCTTTCCTTTCAGGTACTCAAATCAGTCCACGACGATCCACCCCTCGGCCTTCGGATCGGCCGGGAAGTCGTCCACGAAGGCCGAGCGGCCCAGGTCCTTGCCGTAGACCGTGCCTTCAGTGCTGACGATGCAGGTCCCGATGCCGGTCTTCCCGTAGATCGCCGGCGTGCCGCAGAGCGCGAAGTCCTGCTCCCAGTCGATGGGCGCGCCGGCGATGGTGCGCATCTCGCGAAAACAGTAGCCCTGCTTGGGCGAGGCCGGCGAGGTCGCGGCGGCGAAGGCGCCGTCGATCAGGCTTATGGGCGCGCCGGTGCCATCGGGCGTGCTGTTGAGCAGCGGAAAATGCGGGGCATAGGTGAGCTTGCCGTCCCCGTCCCAGTCAGAGGCCCGGTAGGCGGTCTGGGCCTGGGCGTAGGCCCGGCACGGGGCGATTGGCCAGAACTGCGCGGCCCGGCGGCTCGCCCGGACGTCCTGGATCATGGCCGTCCACACCCGGAAGACGCCCCAGCCGACCAGCGGCAGCGCGAAGAGTGCGGCGAAAGCCAGGGTCAGGCCCCAGGCCCCGCGGCGGTCGGCGCTCGAGGAGGCGGTTGAGCTCATGGCTGGCCCTCCGGCTTCGTTCCACCGGCAGCGGGCGCCGGCGGTTTCCAGGCTTTCACCTTCTCGGTCTGTTCGGCCAGGCGCTTCTGGAACACGGCTTCCTCCGGGGAGCCGGGGCTCATCTTCAGCCACTCGACGGAGCCGTCGAGGTGCAGCACGTTGCGGCCGTTGCCCTGGTGGTTCTCGGGAGACTGGTCGTAGGCCAGAATGAACTCCGCGGGCATGCCGGAGCGCAGGCCCGGGACGAGCACGTAGCTGCTGCTGCGCTCGGTGACCTTGCCCTTGGCGAAGTCGCCGTAGTCGGACGGACTGGATGCGCAGGAGAAGATCCTGGGATTGTCCGTGAAGGCGGGGTACAGCTGCTGGAGGGAGCCCGGGAACCGCCCTCTATTCTCGTCGGCATACATGTTGCAGGCGATGGAGATCTGCCGGAGGCAGTTCCTGCAGGCCGTACGCCTAGCGCCCTCCCGGACATAGGGGCGGGGTGACCTAAACACAGATACCAGCAGCAGCGTGAGGAATCCGATTACCACGATGGCCAGCACCGCATCCGTGCGGCGAGCCGTCCAGCGAGAGGTCCAGAACGGGTCCCGAAGCAGGAGTGCCATTACCGCCCCTCCCCATCCGCATTCATCCGCGTTCCTCTGCCTTCGTTCACGGAGCTTCGGCGGACGTGTCCGCGGCAGAACCACCGTTGTTGTCCTCTGCGCCACTCTGCGGTGAAGCCCCTCCCGCCTCCGCCGCCCGCGACGCCTCCTCGTCCTCCGGCTTCATGATCTTCGCGATCTTGGCGGTGTCGGCGTGCAGCTGGACGTGCCCGCAGACCGGGCAGGCGTAGGCCCGGGTCTCGACCATGGAGTCGGACAGGACCCAGAACTTCGTCTTGGCCGGCTGGAAGTAGAGCTTGCCGGTCGAGCGCACGTCGCCGGCGAGCAGGAACCCGTGCCCGCAGACCGCGCAGCGCGAGGCGATCTCGGCTCCGGCCTCCTTCGGGGTCACCTGCTTCCGGACGGCCTCCAGGTCGCGCCGGCGGAAGCGAGTGGCGCGGCCCACCTTGACGTGGCCGAGCTTGCCCTCGCGCATCCAGCGGAAGATAGTGGCGCGACCGACGCCCAGGAACTCGGCGGCCTCCTCCGGGGTCAGCATGGCTTCATTGGTGATTGATTCTGGCATCTTTCGGCCCTTTCTAAGTATCATGTCGGCTCTTGGCGTCTCGTTCCGTATCACAGAGTATCCCGGGGCGACAGACTTGTCAAGGGGCCAAGGCTGGGAATCTCAGCGTGGGTTACTTCGGCTGGCTGTCATTACCGCCCTTGCCGGCGGTGTCCTCGAGCTTCTTGAGGTGCTTGCGGACGGTCAGGCGCTTGGCGGCGCTGAGCCGGTCGCAGAAGAGCATGCCGTCAAGGTGGTCGACCTCATGCTGGAACATCTTGGCGGCCAGCCCGCGGGCCTCCAGGCGGACCGGCTCGTTGCCGATCGAGCGCCCTTCGACCACCACCCTGGCCGGACGGCGCACCTTGCCGCGCAGCTCCGGCACGGACAGGCAGCCCTCCTCGGAGGCCTGCACGCCGTCGGCCTCCAGTATTCGGGGGTTGACCATGGCGTGCGGCTGATTGCGCTCGGGGGAGATGTCGTAGACGATCACCCGGATGTTGCGCCCGATCTGCGGCGCGGCCAGTCCCACCCCGTCGGCGTGGTACATGGTGTCGACCATGTCGGCGGCGAGCTTCTCGAGCTCCGGACCGAACTCGTCGTCGCGCACCTCACGGGAACGCTCCCGCAGAGCCGGGGAAGGATAGGGCGGGATGGGCAGGATCATCGCGACCTCCTCACCGCGGCGATTCTACCGCCCGGCCGGCAAATCTCCAGCCCCGCCGGAGCGGCCGGCCTTCAGCCACGCCTCGGCCTCGGCCACCGAGCGGAAGACGGCCACGGGCACGCCGCGGTTGGAGGCCACCGTCCCGGCGAACCGCATGGCGTCGCCCGCGGCGCCGGCGTTGACGTCGACGTAGGCGACCGCCTCCATCCGGCCCATGGCCTGGGCGCTGCCCTGCGCGGCCAGCTCGAAAACGTCCATGGTCCGCAGGCGCGGCCCCTCCAGGCGCTCCTCGATAAGCACCCGGTAGCATCCCCGGGCCGCGCACTCCAGAAGCATCTCCTGCAGGTAGCCCAGCACGCTCTCGCGGCTGTTCCGGCCGGTGACGACGGCGTGGAGGTAAGAGGGCTTTCGCTCGATGGACAGCTTGTAGGTAATGGGCGACGCTCCTGCCTGGCGGCAGGCAGGAACCGCTCAGCGCGATCCAGGTCGAAGAGCATTTCCTTCGGAGGAACTGCGGCGCCGGCGGCCTTGAGGGCCTCCAGGATCGCCGTGCAGCGGGTGGAGATCTCGGGGTCCTTGCTGCGCGTGCCCTCCTCGACGGCCTTGACCGCCGGCTTGCCTAGCCTGACCAACTCCGCCTGGGCGGCCTCGCGCTTCTCGAAGCTGTTGTCGCCGAGCTGGGTGACGAGTTTGGCCGCCTGGGCTTCCTTCTCGTCGGGCGCAGGCGGCGGCGGAGGCTTCGCTCCCGAGCGCCGTTCTTCGATCCTGGCCACGGTCCGCTGCCAGATTTCCCTGGCACGCGCCGCACAGGCCCTGCAGCTCTCGTCGCTGCCGTTGGTGGAGTAGCGGACCAGCTTGTTGAGGTCGCAGGCCAGCAGCGAGTTGAGCGCGTAGCGCGCGGCGCTGTTGACCTGCCGGCCCTGGAGATCCCCAGGCTCCATCCCGGCGAGGAGCACCTCGACGATCCCGGCGGGGAGCTCCGGCTTCTTGTCCTCGGGGGCGGCGGTCCAGGCCTTGGCCAGCCGGCAGGCCGAGCTCAGACGCACCGCAGCGTCCTTGGACTCGTAGCCCTTCCTGGGATCCTTGGCGGCCTCGAGAAGCTTCGAGGCCAAGGCTGATCCCTCGGGCATGAAGCCGGCGCCCCGGGGCGGATTGCCGGCGAGGCGCAGCGCGCCGCCCTTGTCGCGCAGGCAGAGGAAGGCGCCGGCGCGGCCGGCGACTGGCGGCTGATAGGGGGTGTCGGCCCACGAGCCGGCGAAGCCGACCCGCGCGGTCTTCTCCGCGAACTCGCCGCGGAGCGCCCGGACGTCCTCCAGCTCGACCTGTCCGTCGGTCAGCTTGGCCACCGTGCCGGCCAGGACCAGGTCGGCGCGGTCGAGGACGTCCTCGTAGTCGATCGGCCCGCCGTCGCCGGGGAAGGGCTCGCCCTTGGCCGGCGCGGCCGGGGCCTCGCCGGCCGGGGAGAAGTTCCCGCCAAACGCCAGCAATGCCGTGGAGAGCAGACAGAGAAAAGATACGCGCCGCATCAGGACCCTCCCGGGGTCTTACCCGCGACGGCCATAGTACGGTAGCCGAAGCGAGCTCGCAAGCGGAAAGCGTTGATCCCGGGCCCGCTGCCGTGTCGCCGGCCGGGCTGTCTACAAACGCCAAGGCCTGAACCGATGGGGCGAGAATGAGCCGTTGGGACCGGAAACGCCCCCAAATCTACTTCTGGCCCAGCATGATCACGCTTTCCACTTCCGAGGTTTCGTTTTTGGATATCCTCTCAATCACGACTCTGTCGATCCGGGCCACATGGGGGCCCTTAAGGGTCTGCGCTTCGCGAAAGGCATCGGCGAGCCTCTGTTCGGAGACGTGCGCAACGGTCAGATGTGGACTGTAGGCATGCTCGGTGCTCAGGAACTCGCGCAGGATTCCGGTATAAAGCCGATCATGAATGCAAACGACCTGCTTCCTTCCCTCCACAACCGGCAGCCAAACATACCCATGTGCCTCCGCCTGTGGTGGGCCAAGGGACAACTCAAAAGGCTCTGTCGCTTCAGCGACGCGAATGACGTGTGCCACCAGTTCCTCTGGGCTTAAGGGGCTGTCAAAGGGGAACACCAGTGTCACATGCGGAGCGATCTTGCCGGCAAGGGGATCATAGGACGCTCGGACAGATTCTATGGAGGGGAGCTCGGCCAACGATGGAAAGATATGAATGGCTCTTTCCATCTCGGCCGCCGCTACTTCTGCTTCTCCCCCGGCTCCTCCTCCAGCGGCTTCAGCGGCGTCGGCGGCGGCTCCTCGCTCGCCTGGCGCAGCAGCTCGGCGACGCGGATGGACTTGTCGATGCCTTCGTCGAACTCGAAGCGGATGTTGGGGGTGAAACGCAGTTCCAGGCGATCGCCGATGCCGCGCTTGATGAAGCCGGCCGCGTCGGCCAGGGCGTGCAGCGCCTTGGAGCGCTCGCTGGTGCCACCCAGGATCGATATGTAGATGACCGCGTCGCGCAGGTCCCGGCTGATCTTGACCCGGGTGACGGTGATGAAGCCCAGCCGCGGGTCGGCGAGCTTCTGGGTGATGGTCAGGCTGGCCTCTTCCTTGATGGCCTCGGCCACGCGCTTGACGCGCAGCGGCTCGCCTTCCTCGTCGTGGTGTCGGGGGATGGCCATTGTCAACCTCGGTTGCTGGTTGCTGGTTGCTGGTTGCGAGTTCCCGGCCGTGCCACGACCAGCAACTAGCAGCCCGCAACCAGCAACCGCGTCATTCCAGCTTGCTCGCGAACTCCTGGATCTCGTAGGCCTCGATGATGTCGTTGTTCTTGACGTCCTCGTAGTTGGCGAGCTTCACGCCGCACTCGAAGCCCTCCTTGACCTCGCGGACGTCGTCCTTGTTGCGGCGCAGCCCGCCCAGCCCGCCCTCGTAGACCACCGTCCCGCCGCGCACCAGGCGCACCTTGCTCGAGCGGGTGATGAAGCCGTCGACCACGAAGCAGCCGGCGACGTTGCCGGAGCGGGAGATGCTGAAGACCCGGCGGACCTCCAGGTGTCCCTGGATGACCTCCTTCTTCTGGGGGGCCAAGAGGCCCTCCAGGCCCTTCTTCACGTCGTCGATGATCTCGTAGATGATCCGGTATGTGCGGATCTCCACCCCGCGGGCGCCGGCCAGGGCCCGGGCCGGGCCGTCGGCCGAGACGCTGAAGCCCAGCACGATGGCGTTGGAGGCGTCGGCCAGCAGGATGTCCGACTCGTTGATCCCGCCGATGCCGGCGTGGACCACGCGGGTGCGCACGCCCTGGCCGGTGATGTTGCCCAGGGACTTCTCCAGCACCTGCAGCGAGCCCTGCACGTCGGCCTTGATGATGATGGCCAGCTCCTTGGTGGCGCCGGCCTTGATCTGCTCGGAGAGGTTCTCGAGCGTGACGTGCGCGCGGGTGGAGAGGCTGGCCGCCCGGCGGTCGGCCGCGCGGCGCTCGGCGATCTTGCGCGCCTCGGAGAGGTCGTTCATGACGTAGAAGGCGTCGCCGGCCTCGGGGGCCTCGGACAGCCCGATGACCTCGACGGGCATGCTCGGGCCGGCCTCCTCGAGCTCCCTGCCGGCCGAGTCGACCAGGGCCTTGGCCCGGCCGTAGCCGTGCGAGGAGAGCATCACGTCGCCGCGGTGCAGCGTGCCCTCCTGGACCAGCACCGTGGCCACGATGCCGCGGCCCTCGGAGGTGCGGGCCTCGAGCACCGTGCCGCGCGCGGGCTTGCTGGGGTTGGCCTTGAGGTCGAGCAGCTCGGCCTCCAGCGCCAGCCGCTCGATCAGCTCGGGGATGCCCTTGCCGGTCTTGGCCGAGACCTCCATCATGCCGGTGGTGCCGCCCCACTCCTCGGGGTTGAGGCCCAGCGTGGCCAGCTGCTGCTTGACGCGCTGGATGTTGGCGGAGGGCAGGTCGACCTTGTTGACCGCCACCACGATGGCCACCTCGGCGGCCTTGGCGTGGTTGAGGGCCTCCTCGGTCTGGGGCATGACCCCGTCGTCGGCGGCCACCACCAGCACCACGATGTCGGTGACGTTGGCGCCGCGGGCGCGCATCTCGGTGAAGGCCGCGTGGCCGGGGGTGTCCAGGAAGACCACCGCCTTGCCGTTCTGCTCGACGCGGTAGGCGCCCATGTGCTGGGTGATGCCGCCGGCCTCGCCGGCGGCCACGTTGGCCTCGCGGATGCGGTCCAAGAGGCTGGTCTTGCCGTGGTCGACGTGGCCCATGAAGGTGACCACCGGCGCGCGCGGCCTGAGGTCCTCGGGGCGGTCCTCGACGGTCGGGGCGGCCTCCAGGGCCAGTTCCTCGACCACGTCCTTGGTCTGCTTGACCTTGAGCTCGCACTTGAAGTCCAGGGCGATGAGCTGGGCGGTCTCCGGGTTCATGGCGCTGTTGATGGTGGCCATGACTCCCTGGGACATGAGCTTCTTGATGATGTCGCCGGTCTTCACCGAGATGGCCTGGGAGAGGCTGCGCACGGTTATGGGCAGGGAAACCTCCGCGGAGGTCGGCCGGACAATCTTGGAGGGGTCGACCGGGGCGCGCTTGGCGCGCCGGGGCCGGCGGAAGACCTCGCGGCGCGGCGCGCGGCCCAGCCGCCGGGCGTAGAGCTCGGCCTCGTCGGGCGGCGGCGGGGGCGGCGGGGGCGCCGGGCGGACCACGCCGTATTTCTGGACATCGGGCGCGGCCGGGGCGGACGGCTCATCGGCCACGGGCGGAACCGTGCCATCCACGACCACCGCCGGGGCGGCCTCTGCCGCCTTGCGGGCGGCCTCCTCCAGCGCCGCCTGGGCCGCGGCGATCAGCGCGTCGTCCGCGGCCGGCTTGCGTCCGGCGGCCTTGGCCTTGTGCTCCTTGGCCTCCTTGTGGGCGGGAGCCTCGGCCGGCTTGCCCGCCTCGGCGGCCGGAGCCGCCGTGGCGGCCGGCGCAGACGGCGCGGGCGGCGCGGGCGCGATCGCGGCAGGGGCAGGGGCGGAGGCGGGCTGGGCCGCCGGAGCGGCTTCCGCGGCCGGGGCCTCCGTGGCGGCCGGCGCCGGTTCGGTCACCGGCGGGATCTCTCCCGTGGTGACGAACTTGAAGATCCGCTCGGCCTCGGCCGGGGTGAGCGTAGTGAAGTTGTTGTGGAGGACGATCCCGATCTCAGCGCTCTTGTCGATGAGCTTCTTAGTCGGAACCCCCAACTGCTTGGCCAGTTCGTAGGCGCGCAGGCTCATGTTTGACCTCCCGGCTCACTGGCCTGCCCCTTGGGGGGCGGCCTCTCCGCCGGGTGCGCCGCCGGACGCGGCTGCGTCCGATCCGGCGACGTCGCGCGGCTCGTCTTCCTGTTGCGTGCCCGCACCGGCCTCCTCGGGGGAGGCGGTCAGGTCCTCGGCCGGGGCGGCCTCGCCCAGGCTCTCGTCGATGGCCCCGCCGGCCATACGGGCGGCGGCGGCGGCCTCGGCGGCCGCGGCGCGCTCGGCCTCGATCTCCTTGGCGCGGACCAGGGCGTAGGCGTGGATGCGCTCGATGTCCTCGGCGGACAGCCCCTTGACCTCGGCCAGGGCGGTCCGGGGCTTCTTGGCGATGGCCGCGATGGACCGGAAGCCGGCCATGACCATGCGGTCGACCATCTCCGGGGCCAGGCCCGGGAGCTTCTGCATCTCCTGGGCGTTGAACTCCTTCTCCTGGCGGGACTCCTCCTCGGTGAGGATGTCGATGCCCCAGCCGGTGAGCTTGGCGGTCAGCCGCACGTTCTGCCCCTTGCGGCCGATGGCCAGGGAGAGCTGATCCTCGGGCATGACCACCCGGGCGCGCATCTCCTCGCGGTCGAACTCCACCGAGGAGACCTCGGCGGGCTTGAGCGAGTTGCGGATGAAGACGTCGGGGATGTCCGACCAGCGGATGATGTCGATCTTCTCGCCGCCGAGCTCGTCGACGATGCTGCGGATGCGCGCGCCGCGCATGCCCACGCAGGAGCCCACCGGGTCGATCCGGGGGTCGGAGCTCCACACCGCCACCTTGGTGCGGTGCCCGGCCTCGCGAACGATGTTCTTGATCTCGACCACCCGATCAGAAATCTCCGGAACCTCCAGGGCGAAGAGCGCCTCGACCAGCCCGGGGTGGGCCCGGGACAGGATGATGGAGACCTTCTGGCCCTGGCGCTTGACGTCCAGCATGAAGGCCCGGATGCGGTCGCCGGCGCGGTACTGCTCGTTGAAGACCTGCTCCTGGCGCGGCAGCAGGGCCTCGGTGCGACCGAGGTTGACGATCACCGAGCCGTGCTCGATGCGCTGGACCAGCCCGGTTACCAGGCTGCCCTTCTTGCCCTCGAACTCGCCGTAGACCACCTCGCTCTCGGCCTCGCGGATCTTCTGGATCATGACCTGCTTGGCGGTCTGCGCGGCGATGCGGCCGAAGGTGGCCGGGTCGATGCGCCGGCCGTCCTCGTAAGCCTCGATTTCACCAGACATGCGGTCGATGGTGACCTTGAGGTTGCTGGTCCCGAGCCGCTTCTGGCTGGCCTGGCGGATCGCGCCCTCCAGGCTGCGGAAGAGGTACTCCTTGTCAATGCCCTTGTCGCGGTGGATGCTGTCGATCAGACGGAGAAGTTCTTCGTTGGCTGCCATGCTGGCACAACTCCTTAGGATGTCTTGTCTTTGCCAACCGCCCCGCGGGCAGGATCCCGGCGGAATAGGCGGCCGACGTGGCTGGCCCGAAAAAAATGGAGCCCGAATCGGGGCTCCCAGGTTCTCTCGGGAAGCTGGGAGTGAGTATAGCACGTCGGCGCCGGGAGTCAAGCTCAGAAGGAGCCTTGACCCCTTTTGCCCTTGACCGCGGCGCCCCGGTGGAGATATTTCACCACTGGCCGGGGCCGGGCGACGCTCGTGCGGGCCGGTTCCGGGGCTGGAGGGTTCCGATGATGAAGCGCCTGATCAAGAACACCTTGCTGGGTCTTTCCGTGGGCTCCCTGGCGGCCGCGCTGATCTTCACCGGCTGCAAGGGCAAGGATCAACCCCCCGCCAAGGGGACCGCGCCCACTGCGCCGGCCAAGCCGGACGCCAAGGCCGCCGAGAAGGAGAAGCTGGCCAAGGCCGAGAAGTCCTTCAAGGACGCGGCCAAGGCCGCCGACGCCGAGCTGGCCAAGAAGCCCAGCAACTACGACGGGGCCATCAAGGCCTACACCGACGCCAAGGCCGCCCTGGCCGGCACGCCCTTCGAGAAGAAGGCCGCCGACGAGGTCGCCGATCTGACCAAGGCCCGGGACAAGGCCGCGGCCGCCGCCAAGGCCGACGCCGCCAAGGCCGCCGAGAAGGCCAAGCTGGCCAAGGCCGAGGAGGCCTTCAACAAGGCCGACGCCGCCTGGGGCAAGAATCCCAAGGACTTCGACGGCGCCCTCAAGCTCCTGGCCGATGCCAAGCCGCTGGTCGCCGGCACGGCCTTCGACAAGAAGGTCGCCGACCTGACCGCCGAGGTCACCAAGGCCAAGGACAAGGCCGCCGCCGACGCCAAGACCGACGCCGCCAAGGCCGAGGAGAAGGCCAAGCTGGCCAAGGCCGAGGAGGCCTTCAAGAAGGCCGACGCCGCCTGGGACAAGAACCCCAAGGACTTCGACGGCGCGCTCAAGCTCCTGGCCGACGCCAAGCCGCTGGTCGCCGGCACGGCCTTTGAAAAGAAGGTCGCCGACCTGACCGCCGAGGTCACCAAGGCCAAGGACAAGGCCGCCGCCGACGCCAAGACCACGGCCGACAAGGCCAAGCTGGACAAGGCCGCCGCGGCCTTCAAGTCCGCCGGCAAGCTGGCCGGCGCCGCCCTGGACAAGAAGCCCAAGGACTTCGACGGGGCCGTCAAGGCCTACACCGACGTCAAGGCCGACGTGGCCGGCACCGCCTTCGAGAAGAAGGTCGCCGACGAGCTGGTCGCCCTGGACAAGGCCAAGGCCGAGGCCGCCAAGCAGCCGGTCGCCAAGGTCGAGCCGCCCAAGCCGGCCGCCCCCAAGGTCAAGGCGGTCACCGACTTCCTGGCCAAGCCCGCCGAGGACGTTAAGTCCGCCGAGGAGGCCTGGGCCAAGGCCGGCGAGCTCGAGAAGGCCGCCGACAAGCCCGAGCGCGAGCGCCTCACCGCCGCGCTGCCCTACTACCTGGCGGTGATCAAGAAGGACGCCGACGGCAAGTTCGACATCAACTCCCCGGCCGCCGCCCGGCGCGTGGCCGAGATCGTCGATAAGTACGCCGACAACGCCGGCGAGCGCCTGTCGGCCGCCAAGTACTACTACGTGGCCGCCAACCTCGACCTTGGCTCGGACGTCTGGGAAAAGGCCGAGAAGGGCTTCGTCAAGGCCGGCAAGGGCGCGGCCTTCGCGCAGCTGCTGAAGGTCCTGTCCCAGAACGCCGCGGCCCGCGCCACCGAGCTCTACGCCTCGGCCGACGGCGACGACAAGGCCCAGGCCGCCAAGCTCCAGAAGTTCAGCACCGAGGTCGGCAAGCGCGCCGACGCCCTGGCCGCCAAGTACAGCGCAGCCAAGGGCTGAGCGCCCGGAAACCCCGCAGACGCAAGGGGGCGGCGGCCGTCCACGGCCGCCGCCCCCGCTGTTTTCAGGGGATCCTCAGGCCTTGCGCTGTCCGGTCCTGCGGGAGCGGTCGCGCTCGCGGAGCAGCTTGTACTCGATGGAATCGACCAGCGCCCGGAAGCTGGCCTGGATGATGTTCTCGTGGACCCCCACGGTGCGCCAGCGCTCGTGGCGGTCGGAGCTCTCGATGGTCACCCGCACGCGGGCGGCGGTGGCCGCCTTGGCGTTGATCACCCGGACCTTGTAGTCGACCAGCTCCACCTCGGCCAGCTGCGGGTAGAAGGGCAGCAGGGCCTTGCGCAGCGCCCCGTCGAGCGCGTTCACCGGGCCGTTGCCCTCGGCCGCGGTGTGCTCCCGCCGGCCGTCGACCTCCAGCTGGATGGAGGCCTCGACCATCCCCGAGCCGCCGTGCGAGAGGTCGGCGAAGACCCGGAAGCCGTGCAGCCTGAAGAACGGCCGCCAGTCGCCCATGGCCTTGCGGACCACCAGGTCGAAGCTGGCCTCGGCCGATTCGAACTGGTAGCCTTCGTTCTCGAGCTCGCGGACGCGGTCCAGAATCTCCTTCATCTTCTCCGGGTTCCTGTCGAGGTCGTAGCGCCCGCCGGCCAGGGCCAGCACGTTGGACCGGCCGGAGAGCTCCGAGACCAGCACCCGCCGGGCGTTGCCGACCGCCTCGGGCCGGACGTGCTCGTAGGTCAGGGCGTTGCGCTGCACCGCGGAGACGTGCACGCCGCCCTTGTGGGCGAAGGCCGAGCGGCCCACGAAGGGCTGGTTGTCGCGCAGGTTCTGGTTGGTGATCTCGCAGACGTAGCGGCTGACCGCGGTGATCTTGGGCAGGTTGCCGGCCGGCAGGCAGCGCCGGCCGAGCTTGAGCTCGACCACCGGGATGACCGCCGTCAGGTCGGCGTTGCCGCAGCGCTCGCCCAGGCCGTTCATGGTGCCCTGGACCATGGTCGCCCCGGCGCGGACCGCCTCGATGGAGTTGGCCGCGGCCATGCCGGCGTCGTTGTGGGTGTGGATGCCCACCGGCAGGTTGAAGCGGCCGGCGACCAGGGCGGCGGCGGCGTGCACGAAGTCGGGCAGGGAGCCGCCGTTGGTGTCGCAGAGCACCAGCCAGTCGGCCCCGGCCCCGGCGGCGGCCTCCAGGGTCTGCAGGGCGTAGCCGGGGTTGGCCCGGTAACCGTCGAAGAAGTGCTCGGCGTCGTAGACCACCTGGCCGCAGTGGGCCTTCAGGTACTTCACCGAGTCGGCGATCATCCGGAGGTTCTCGTCCAGGGTGGTGCGCAGCGCGTCGGTGACGTGCAGGTCCCAGGACTTGCCGAAGATGGTCACCGTCGGGGTCTTGGCGGCCACCAGGGCGCGCAGGTTGGAGTCGGCCGAGGCGGCGATGCCCGCGCGGCGGGTGGAGCCGAAGGCGGCGAGCTTGGCCCGGCGCAGCCTGATCCGGCGGCCCTGCTCGAAGAAGGCCACGTCCTTGGGATTGGAGCCCGGCCAGCCGCCCTCGATCCAGGCGACGCCCAGGTCGTCGAGCTGCCGGGCGATGTCCAGCTTGTCCTCGACGCTCATCGAGACACCCTCGCCCTGCGAGCCGTCGCGGAGCGTGGTGTCGTAGATCAGAACCGCCGGCCCCGGGTTGCGGACCCCGAGCGCCGGCTGACGTGAAGCGCGCGCCTTGCGTTTCATGACTTCATCCTCTTGCTGTCCTTCTTCGGCTTGCCGCTTCCGGCCGGGGGGCCGTCCAGCTCGAAGGCCCGGTGCAGGGCCTTGAGCGCCCGCTGGCCGTCGGCGCCGGGGATGATCACCGAGATCTTGATCTCGCTGGTGGAGATCATCTGGATGTTGATCTGCTCCTGGGCCAGGGCCTTGAACATCCGGGCGGCGACCCCGGCGTGGGTGCGCATGCCCAGCCCGACGGCCGAGAGCTTGGCGATCCCCTCGTCGGCGGCCACGCCCCGGGCGAGGCCCCGGGCGACGAGGCCCTTCACGCAGTCCACCGCCTTGGACAGGTCGGTCTTGGCCACGATGAAGGTCACGTCAGTGCAGCCGGTCGCGCCGGAGACGTTCTGCACGATGATGTCCACGTTGATGTGCCGGAGGGCGAGCTCCTCGAAGATGGCCGAGGCCATCCCCGGCTCGTCCTTCACCGCCTGGACGGTGACCTTGGCCTCGTCGGTGTTGAGGACCAGTCCGCTGACCACCACCTCTTCCATCCCCGGCTCCTTCTGGCAGATGAGGGTGCCCGGGCCCGAACCGAAGCTCGCGGCCACCAGCAGCCTGACGTTGTGCTTCTTGGCCAGCTCCACGGTGCGGGTCTGCATGACCTGCGCGCCCATGCTGGCCAGCTCCATGATTTCCTCGTGGCTGATCTTCTCCAGCCGGCGCGCGGTCGGCACGACCCGCGGATCGGCGGTGTAGATGCCGTCGACGTCGGTGAGAATCTCGCAGCGCTCCGCCCCGAGCACCGCGGCCAGGGCCACCGCGGTGATGTTGGAGGCCCCGCGGCCCAGGGTGGTGACGTCCTGGTCCTCGCTCACGCCCTGGAAGCCGGCCACCACGCAGGCCTTGCCCTCGGCCAGGGCCTTCTCCACCCGCGCGGCGTCGACGCCGGTGATCCGGGCCTTGGTGAAGACCCCGTCGGTGCGGATGCCGACCTGGTGGGCGGTGAAACCCGCCGCCGGGACGCCCATGCCCTCGAGCGCCATGGTGAAGAGAGCGGTCGAGACCTGCTCGCCGGTGGCCAGCAGCATGTCCAGCTCGCGCTCCGGCGGCCTGGCGTTGACCTGTTTGGCGAGCGCGATGAGCTCGTCGGTGGCCTGACCCATGGCGCTGACCACCACCACGACGCGGTGGCCGGCACTGACCAGGTCGGCGGTGCGCCGGGCGCACCTCAGTATGCGCTCGGCGGTGCCGACCGACGTCCCGCCGAACTTCTGGACCACGAGCGGCTTGGGCATGCGCCTTCCCTTGTTGCGCGGGAGAGCCGGCCGGCCGCCGGCACCCCGCCGACAACCGGCCCCTCGGACCCGTCGTGGGATTCTACACGGCGGCGGGGAAATGCAAGCGGCCGGCCCCCGGCCCGACCTCGGCCGCATCCGGCAGGCGACGCCACCGCCCTGACAGTTGACAGGCCCGCCCCGCCGCCTATCCTGCCGGCGGGAGGTGCGTATGCCCGAGCCAAGTGCAGCCGGCGGCGCCCGGGCGGCCGGCCCCGGCCCCAGGTTCCAGCTGTTGCCCCGGGGCCGCAGGGCCTGGATCCGCGCCGGGCTGACGGTGGCCATACCGGGGATGCTCTTCGCGTTCGGAGGGTGGTACATGAGCGCCATGCCGGGAGAGTCGCACTCGGGCCCGCTGCCCGCGCTCACCGCCGAGGAGGCCGCCCTGGAGGCCAGCCTGCGCGCCCACGTCGATAAGCTGGCCGTCGATATCGGCGACCGCAGCGCCTGCCGCCCGCAGGCCCTGGCCCGGGCCGCCGCCTACGTCGAGGAGCGCCTCCGGGCGGCGGGCCTCGAGCCGTCGCGGCACGAGTTCAGCGCCGGCCGGCAGCCGTTCGCCAACATCGTGGCCGAGCTGCCCGGCGCAGCCCCGACGGCCGCCACCGGGGATGGCATCGTGGTGGTCGGCGCGCACTACGACACCTGCGAAAACCCCGGGGCCAACGACAACGCCAGCGGTGTGGCCGTGCTGCTGGAACTGGCCGCATCCTTCCGCGGCCGCAGGCCGGACCGGACCGTGCGCTTCGTGGCCTTCGCCAACGAGGAGCCGCCCTTCTTCCAAACCGAGGAGATGGGCAGCATGGCCTACGCCCGGCACCTCCGCGCGCGCGGCGAGCGGGTCTCGGCCATGCTGTCGCTGGAGACCTTGGGCTGCTACTCCGACGAGACGGGTTCCCAGAAGTACCCGGGACCGGTCGGGCTCTTCTACCCGGACCGCGGGAACTTCGTGGCCTTCGTGGGCGACCTGGGCAGCCGGGGGCTGGTCCGCCGCTGCGTGGGGGCGTTCCGGGCCACGACCGCCTTCCCGTCGGAGGGCGCGAGCCTGCCCGGCTGGGTGCCGGGCATCGGCTGGTCGGACCACTGGGGCTTCCGGCAGGTCGGCTACCCCGCCATCATGGTCACGGACACGGCGCCGTTCCGGTACCGGCACTACCATGAGGCCTCGGACACCCCCGACAAGCTCGACTACGGGCGCATGGCCCGGGTCGCATCAGGCATCGGCAGGGTGGTGGCGGAGCTGGCGGCCAGATAGCAGAGTGCCGGGATCGCCATGCGACCCCGGCACTCTCATCACATCAGGCTGCCGGCCGGCTGGCGAGCGGCGCCTCTCAGCGGCGGCCGGTCAGGGATCTTCGACGGCCGCGCTCCGGTTCGCGCCGGCGTCCACCGCGATGCCGTCGGTCAGGAAGAGGACCGTCACCGGCGTCTTGCTGGACACCGTGTTGCCGGTGCCCAGCTGGCCGCTGCCATTGGCGCCCCAGGCCCGGAGTTCGCCACTTTCGAGGAGCGCCAGGGTGTGGCTCCAGCCTGCGGCGACCGCTTCAGCGCCGCTCAGGCCCGGCACTGCCACCGGCGACTTGGCCGTCACCGTCGTTCCCAGACCCAGCTGGCCGTACTTGTTGGCTCCCCAGGCCATGACCGTGCCGTCGGCCAGCAGAGCCACGGTGTGGCTGCCGCCGCACCTGACCATGGCGGCGGTGCTGATCCCCGGGACCGCCACGGGCACCTTGCTGGTGGTCGTGGTCATGTTGCCGAGCTGGCCGGAGCTGTTCAGGCCCCAGGTCATGACCGTCCCGTCGCTCTTGAGGACCGCCGTGTGGCCGATGCCCGCCGAGGCCGAGGTCGCTCCGCTCAGCCCGAAGACCGCGACCGGCGCAACCCGCAGGGTGGTGGTCCCGTCGCCGAGCTGGCCGGACGAGTTGTTGCCCCAGGCCCGGACCTCCCCGCTGGCCAGCACAGCTACCGAGTGGTTCCGCCCGGCGGCGATGGCCGCCACGTTGCTCAGGCCGAGCACGTAAACCGGCGTCTTGCGGTTGACCTTGGTGCCGTCGCCCAGCTGGCCGTACTTGTTGCCGCCCCAGGCCATGACCGTGCCGTTCTCCATGAGCGCCAGGGTGTGGGTGCCGCCCGCGGCCACCGCCCGCACACCGGTGAGCACCGGCGAGGCCGGCGGCGACTTGAGCGTGGCGGTGGTGTTGTTGCCGAGCTGGCCGCAGTTGTTGCGCCCCCAGACCTTGACGTCACCGTTGGCCAGGAGCGCCACCGTGTGGTACTCGCCGGCGGCCAGCTGCATCGCGTCGGTCACCGGCGGCAGCGTGGCCACCGGGTACTTCCGGCCCGTGATCGTGCCGTCGCCGAGCTCGCCATAGGCGTTGGAGCCCCATCCCTTGGCGGTGCCGCTCGAGCTCTCGACCGTCAGCGTCACCAGAACCGACCGCGGGTTGTTGGTCGCGTTGGGGTCGGCCACCGTAAGCGTGCCGGTGTAGGTCCCGACGGCCAGGCTGATCGGCGGGCGGTAGCGCCCGCCGGTGTTGGAGTAGGATCCGGTGTTGCCGCCCCAGACGATCACTTCCGCGCCGGTCCAGACCGCCTTGCCGCTGCAGCGCGCCGCCGGGGCGCCGCTCGAGGCCACGGCTCCAGTCCAGGAGTCGGCCGCCGGGTCGTAGCGCATGCCGTTGGCCAGGAGGCCCGAACCGTCGTTCCCTCCCCAGACGATCATCTCGCTGCCGGTCCATGCCGAACATGCGCCCCAGCGTCCCGTGGGAGCGCCGCTGGTCGCCGTCACAGCCGTCCAGGTGTCGGTGGCCGGGCTGTAGCGCGCCCCGGTGTTGAGCTTGTTGGTGCCGTCGGTACCGCCCCAAACGATCATCTCGCTCCCGGTCCACACCGCGCAGTGGTGCCAACGGGCGGCGGGTGCGTTGGTCGTGCTCACCGCCGTCCAGGTGTTCGCCACCGGGTTGTAGCGCGCCCCCGTGGCAGTGGGGGTGTCGCCGCCGGTCTCGCCGCCCCAGATAATCATCTCCGAGCCGGTCCAGACCGCGCTGTGCGAGCGCCGGGCGGTGGGCGCGCCCGTGGTGGAGGTCGCCCCGGTCCACGAGTCAGCCTTGGGATCGTAGCGGTAGCCCTGATTGTAGTATGTCCAGACCGGCTCACTGGAGTCCACGCCGCCCCAGACGATCATCTCGCTCCCGGTCCACACTGCGCTGTGCAGTCGGCGGCCGGTGGGGGCTCCGGTCGCGGTGGTGGTGCCCGTCCACGTGTCCGTGGCCGGATCGTACCTGGCGCCGGTGTTCAGCGAAGTCCCGCCCACGTCGATGCGTCCACCCCAGGCGATCATCTCCTTGCCGGTCCAGATCTGGCTGTGGTCCTCGCGCGCGGTCGGCGCCCCGCTTGGGTTGGTGGTTCCCGTCCACGCCTCCGCCTGGCTGGCCACCGCCGAGACGGTCAGCGTGTCCGTCTCCACCGTGGTCGCGCCCCAGGTCGGCGAGGCCCGCAGCCAGGGCTTGTCGCCCGAGGCAGTCCAGGCCAGGGTGCCGCCGCCGGTGTTGGTCACCGCTATGGTCTTGTCGGACGGATTCGACCCGGCCGACGTCGAGAAGGCCAGGCTCAACGGCGACAGACCGATGGCCGGAGGGACATCGGCCTGCACCTGCAGGCTGACCGAGATGGTCCGCGGACTGCCGGACGCCACCGGGTCGGTCACGGTCACCGTGCCGACATAGGAGCCAACCCCGAGGCTGATCCCCGGACGGAAGCGGCCGCCGGTGGCCTCGAAGGCCCCGCCCCAGCCGCCCCAGAACACGGCCTCGGTCCCGGTCCAGACCCCCGAATGGCAGTGCCGCGCCGTCGGGGCTCCGGCGGTGGAGATGCCCTCCACCCAGGTGTCGCCGACCGGATCATAGCGCGATCCGGTGTTGACGTCGGCGGAGCCGTTGTGCCCTCCCCAGACGATCATCTCCGAGCCGGTCCAGGCGGCCCGCGCGGAGTTCCTGGCCACCAGGCCGCCGGGCGAGGCGACGGCGCTCCAGGTATTGGTGGCCGGGTTGTACTTCGCCCCGGTCTTGAGGGTCCCGCCGCCGCCGTCCATGCCGCCCCAGACGATCATCTCGGTGCCGGTCCAGACGGCCACGTGGTCGCGCCGCGCGGTCGGGGCCCCGGTGGTGGTCACGGCCGTCCAGGTGTTGGCCGTCGGGTTGTAGCGCGCGCCGGTGTTGGTCACGCCGTCGCCGGCGACCTGGCCGCCCCACACGATCATCTCCGAGCCCGTCCAGACCGCGGTGTGCGAGCGCCGGGCCGATGGCGCGTTGGTCGCGGTGACCCCGGACGACCAGGCGTCGGTCACCGGGTTGTAGCGATAGCCGTCGGCGAGGTACGAGTTGGTCAGGTCCCAGCCGCCCCAGACGATCATCTCCGAACCGGTCCAGGCCGCGCTGTGCCGCCGCCGCCCGGAGGGGGCGCCGGTCGTGCTGACCGTTCCGGTCCAGGCGTCGGCCGCCGGATCGTACTTGGCCCCGGTGTTGGTCGGGTTGTGGGCGTAGTCGGTGTTGCCGCCCCAGATGATCATCTCCCGGCCGGTCCAGACCGCGGAGTGGTCCTCACGCGCCGCAGCCGCTCCCGCGGTGGCGGTGGCGCTCCAGGACTCCGTCTGCGCGACCACCGCCGATACGGCGAGGGCGTCGGACTCGATGGTGGTCGTACCCCAGGTGGGCGCGACCTGCAGCCAGGGCTTGTCGGACCAGGCCGACCACCGCAGCGTTCCGGTCCCGGTGTTGGTCACCACCGCGCCCTTGGCGTCGGGGTTGACCCCGATCTGGGCGGAGAAGCTCAGCGCGCCGGGGCTCAGCGCCAGGACCGGACTGCCACCCGCCGGCGTGAAGTTCAGCCCCCAGTAGTTGCCGGAGGTCGCGGCGTTGTGGGCCGAGGTCCCGGTGGAGACCGCCTGGCTGCTGAAGGTGTAGCCGTCCTTGGACGCCGACACCGTGTAGGACGACCCCGAGGGAATTCTGGCCAGCGCGTAGATGCCCCGGGCGTTGGTCGTGGCGGTGTAGGTGCCGCCGCCCGAGCGCACCGCGGAGATGCTCACGCCGCTGAGCGGCAGGCCGCCCGCGTCGGTCACCCGTCCACTGACGATCTCGCCGGTCCCCGACGGGTAGACGTTGTAGATGCACTTGTAGACGGTGTTGAACTCGAAGCCGGTGGTACCGATGTCCGGCAGATTGTACCAGGCGTCATCCAGGCCCGACCAGCCCATGTTCAGATGGTGGTAGAGCGTGGACGAGTCGTACCCGTAGCCGTCGCATACTATGGCGTGCCCGCCGTCGGGACCGGTGATGCCCAGGAGGGACGGCAGGCCGGCATCCAGGCCGGGATTGAGCATGCCGTTGAGCCCCGCGCCCAGGTCGGCGCCGCCGTTGTAGCCGCGGATGGCGTTGGCGTAGCCGAAGGTACCGGTCAGGCGGTTGGCGGCCATCAGCGTGTCCGCCCCTGATCCGAGCATCGTGTAGCTCATGTTCACGGAGACGCCGGCGTCGTGGGTCAGGGCGCCGATGGCCTGGCGCTGGGTCAGGGTCATTCCCGCCGACGGGATCAGGACCATCTGCGCCCAGCTGTAGGCCCCGCCTGAGCCGTTGCCGCCCCGCAGGCTGCGCGTCGTCGGCGTCCCGTTCACCTCGATGCTAAAGGACGTCGTGCCGACCCCGGCCGTCGGGTGCTGGTGGAAGCGCATGAGCTGCGCCATGGCCGTGGCCACGCAGCCGCAGACGTAGTTGCCCGGTGTGTAGTAGTTGTAGCAGTCGACGCCGGCAACCTGCTCCTGGTCCCACTTGCTCTGGACCAGCGCGTCGACGCGCGGGTCGGAAATCGTCCCGGTGCCGGCCTCCGTGCCCGCCGCCGCGGCGGACTCGGACGACCCTCCCCGCAACCGGTCCCACTTGCGCTTCGCCGAGGCCATCCGCCCTGCCGGGACCAGTTCGCGGCCCGCGCCCCTGGCGGCCGCCTCCCGGCCACGGGCATCCTTGACCCGGCCCCGCAGGTCGCGGTCGGCCAGGGCTCCGAGCGGGTTGCGCTCGGACGGATCGAAACTGCCCTTCGGCGAGAAGCAGACCACGGGCTCGACCAGGTCTTCGGCTGGCACGATCAGGAACCCGCCGGACTTGAGCGACACGACGTGATAGACGGGTTCGCTCCGGTCGTCCTTGTAGGTCTTCACGCTGGCGACCTCGACACCCAGCGCGGCGCCGAGCGGACGGGGCCGGGACTTCAGCCAGCTGCCGGCGGCCTTCTCGGCGTCGGCGGCGGTGGTCGTCTGGGCCCGCGCCTGTCCCGCAGGAGCCAGCGCCCCGGCCAGAACCAGCAACCCGGCGGACGCGATCCTCCATCCCCATCCGGCCAAGGCGTGGAATATACGCCGGTCAACGCGCTCCATGTAACAACCTCCTCCGTCCGAGTGAGCTTATGACTTAAGACTAATGAATACTCTATCCCATCGCACGCCCAAGTCAATACAGCGCCGCGAACGGCAACCCACTCGCGGCTGACTCGCGAGAGCACCTGGATCTGCCTCTGCACGGGCGGATGTATTCTTCTTGACGCTAGGAACGACGCAATGTACAGTGCCGCCCGCTGCCGAATGGCACGCGAGGATTCACCGCGCGGGCATGGCGAAGGCCCGTAGACAGTGTGCCGGAACCGGACCTGGGTCTGCGGCGGGTCTCTGGATATGCCCAGGCGGCCGAGGCCGATCCAAGCAGGAGCAATCCGAATGATCTGGTCCACACTCCCGGAGCGCATCAAGCTGTTGGCCCGCGGCCGGCGCGTCCGGCGGGCATTCTGGGCGCTGGGGTCGGTCTTCGTCCTGTTCAACATCACGGTCTTCCTGATCCTGCCGCCCATCGTCCGCTCTACGGCAGAGCGCAAAGCCTCCGAGGCGCTCTCCCGGCCAGTGACCATCGAGCGGGTGTTCATCAACCCCTACGCGCTGTCGGTGGGCATCCACGGCCTGAAGGTCGGCGAGCGCGGCGGAGCCGGGGAGTTCCTAAGCATCCGGCGCATCTATGCCAATGCCCAACTGGCCTCCATCTGGAAGGGCGGCGCGGTCCTCTCCGCGGTGCACGTCGACGACCCGGCCGTCCGCATCGTCCGGACCGGACCAGCGGAGTTCAACTTCTCCGACCTGCTCGCCCCGAAACCCGAGCCGGAGCCGAAGGGCGAACCGGCGCTCTTCGCCATCAGCGACATCCAGGTCCGCGGCGGCAACATCGCGGTCGTCGACGAGACGACCGGCACGAGCCACCGGCTCGACCAGATCAGCCTGAGCGTCCCGTCAGTCTCCAACTTCCCCTACTTCGTCGAGACCGACGTGCAGCCGGCCTTCTCCGCCCGGCTGGACGGCAGCCCCGTCGCGATGACCGGCTACACCCGGCCTTTCGCCGACACACTGGAGACGGCGCTGGAACTCGAGCTCAAGGGCTTCGACCTGACCCGCTACATGCGCGACGTACCCGTGCCGGTGGATTTCCGGCTGGCTTCCGGAAAGCTCGACCTGCGGCTGAGGTTTTCCTACGTGCAGTCCCGGCGCGCCAGGCCCGGACTGGGCGTCTCCGGCGACGTGGCCGTGACGGAACTCCACGTCAACGGCAAGGAGGGCAGGCCGGTGCTGCGGTTGCCAGAACTGCGCATCGAGGGCCTGGCGGCGCGCCCGCTGGCCGGCCAGGTGCGCTTCGGCCGGATTCAGGTCCGGGCTCCGGAGCTCAGTGTCACCCGCGGCCGCGACGGGCGGATCAACCTGCTCGGGCTGATGCCCCGCGCGCCGGCCGGCAGGACCGCTGCACCCGAATCCCCTCATCCCGGCGCCCTCCCGCCGGAAGAGGGCAAGAAGGCCAAGACCGGGAATCCCCTTCCGCTGGCGATGGCCGTGGATCGCTTCGAGCTCTCCGGAGCCAGGGTGGCGATAGTCGACGAGGCCGCCGGCTCCGGCGGGACCTTCCGGACGGTGCTTGCGCCCATCGACCTGGAATGCAGCGGCCTGAGCACCGACGAGGGCCGAAGCGGGTCATACCGGTTCGCGATGAAGACCGACTCGGCCGAGGAGCTGACCGTCGTCGGCTCCCTGTCCCTCAACCCGCTTGTCGCCCGGGCCAGGGTGGCCCTGGACGGCGTCTTCCTGCCCCGCTACGCGCCGTACTACCTCGACGCCTTCCGGGCCGACGTGACCGACGGCCGCTTCAGCATCGGCGGCGAGGCCTCGTTCGCGCTCGAGGGTGACTTCCCCAAGGCCGACTTCCGCGGGCGGGCGTCCCTCGTCAAGCTGGCCGTCGCGGACAGGGCCGGCGGAGAGGCCATGGTCGGCCTGGGCGAGCTGAACGTCGAGGGCATCGCGGTGAAGCTCTCGCCGCCGGAGCCGCTATCGGTCGGCATTGAGGAGATCGTGCTCTCCAAACCAGCCATTAACGCGATCGTCGACAAGGACGGCACGCTCAACATCGCCGCGGCGCTCGTGGCCAAACCGGCGGCCGCCGGCACGCCCGAAGCCAAGTCGCCGGCCAAGGACCCGCCCCCGGCTCCGGCTCCCGCCCCGCCCCCCGTGGAGCGGGCCCCGCTGCCGGTGGTCAAGGTCGCCAAGGTCACCGTGCGCGAAGGGAGCTTCGAGTTCGCGGACCGGTCGGTGTCCCCCAGCTACAAGACCTCCCTGGACCAGATCGAGACCTCGACTCAGGGCTTCTCCCTCGACCCCGGCAGGCAGGAGGCGCCGGCGGAGTTCTCCTTCCGGGCGCGGCTGGACAAACAGTCGCCCCTGGCGGTCTCCGGGCAGATCTGCCCCAACCCGGAGCGACTGCTGGTCAACGTGATCGTCGACTTCCAGGGCGTGCAGCTCAGCCCGCTCACGCCGTACTCCGGCAAGTACGTAGGCTACCCGGTGGAGAAGGGCCAGCTGCGCCTGGACCTGCGCTACGCAATTGCCGGGGCCAAGCTCACCGCCCAGAACCGCGTGCTCATCGACCAGCTGACCCTGGGCGACCGGGTGGAGAGCCCCACGGCCACCAAGCTTCCGGTCAAGTTCCTGATCGGGCTGCTTAAGGACCGCCACGGCCGCATCAAGCTAGACGTGCCCGTGACCGGGAACCTGGACGACCCCAAGTTCCGGCTGATGCCCATCGTGCTCCAGACCCTGGTGAATCTGCTCGAGCGCGCGGTGACCTCGCCGTTCGCCTTCCTGACCGGCAGCCCCGAGGCCAGCTACGTCGAGTTCGACTTCGGCAGCGCCCAGCTCAGCCCCGAGGCCACGAAGAAGCTCGACGCCATCGGCCAGCTGCTCGCCGACCGGCCGGCCCTGCGCTTCGAGGTCCGGACCCAGACTGTCGCCGGGCCCGACACCGAGGCTCTCCGCCGGCAGTTCCTGAACGATCTGGTCAAGGCCCAGAAACGGGCCGAGACCATGGGCAAGAAGGGCCAGAGCGTCCCGCTCTCCGAGGTCCAGGTCAAGCCCGAGGAGTACGAGCGCTTCCTGCGGCTGGCGTATGAGGCATCCGCAGTGCCCGGCAAGCCCCGGAACTTTGCCGGCGTCGCCAGGGACGTGCCCGTCGCGGAGATGGAAAAGCTGATGCTGGCCGGCATCCCGGTGACGCCCGACGATCTTCGCAGGCTGGCCTACCGGCGCGCCGCCAAGGTGCGCGAGTACCTGCTGGCTTCCAAGGTAGTCGATGCGGTCCGGCTCATGCTGGTCGAGCCGGAGCAAATCGCCGCCGAGTCCGGCAAGGTCGCGGTGCGACCGCGGGCCAACTTCGAGCTCCAGCTGGCCGAGGGCGGTGCTCCGCCCGGGAAGCAGTTTGTCGCACCGCCGGACGACGGCGGCAAGGTGCGCCTGCCCCCGAGCCACAAGGTGCGCAACACCGCCCTGGGCGTCGGCGGCGGCGCGGCCATCATTGTAGGCGTGCTGCTGCTGCTCTGAGCAATGGCGGGCTGCAGGGCTATCGATCTGCCCTGATCCACACCAGCATCTCCCCGGGCCGGCGGTTGGCCCAGACGGAGTAGGGCACGGCGCGGATGCGGACGGCCCGGCGCTTCGGCGCGGCCGCGCGGTAGAGCCGGTTCTCCCAGCCTGCAGCGCTTTCGCGCTCGGCGCGGGCGGTGATCGTGGCCACGCCGCCGAGCAGCCTCGGGTCGAAGCGCGCCGTGAGCCGCGCACTCCGCGGCAGGGAGATGGCGTTCAGGTCGCGGCCGTTGTCGGCCTCCTCGAGGCAATAGACCACCGGCCCGCGCTGGAGCGCGACCCGGCCGGCGTCGTGGCGGACCGCCGGGTGCGCCGAGACGCGCTCGACGGGCATGGGCAGGTCGAGCCGGACGACGTCGCCGTCGCGCCACTCCCGTCGGATGTGCGCGTAGCCCCGGCGCACCAGGCGCGCGAGTTGGAGCGGCCGACCGTTCAGCCAGGCCTTGGCGCCGCGACACCAGCCGGGGATGCGCAGTGCCAGGATGAAGGCGGCCGGCTCGGCCGAACGGACGGCGATCTGCACTCGGCCGTCCCAGGGATAGTCGGTCGACTGCTCCAGGCGCAGCTCGCGGCCGCCGAGGTCGAGCTTCGTCTCGCCCGCCGCGTACAGGTGCACGGCGACTTGGCCAGGCCCCTGCGAGCAGACGTACTGCCCTACCGAGGCGAGCAGGCGCGCGATGTTCGGCGGGCAGCAGGCGCAGCCGAACCACTCCTGCCGCTCGGGGGCGACGTGGCCGCCCTGGTCCGCGTGCCGGTAGGCCTCGGGGTGCACGGCCAGGGGGTTCGCGTAGAAGAACCGCCGGCCGTCGAGCGAGACGCCGCTGGGGATGCCGTTGTAGAGCGCGCGCTCCATGACATCGCCGTAGCGCCCGTCGAGCTCGAGCCCGAGCATGCGCTGCGCGAACATGGCCAGCCCTATGGTCGCGCAGGTCTCCGCGTAGGCGAACTCGTTGGGCAGGTCGTGGTCGAAGGTGAAGCGCTCGCCGTGCCGGGCCGAGCCGACCCCGCCGGTGATGAACATCCGTCGCTCGGTGGCGCTCTTCCAGAGCCGGCGGCAGGCGGCGGCGAGCTTCGCGTCCTTGGTCTCGGCGGCCAGGTCCGCCATGGCGCTGTAGAGGTACATGGCCCGGACGGCGTGGCCGACTGCGTCCTTCTGCCCGCGGACCGGCGCATGGGCCTGCCACTCCTCGTAGGGCTGGTCCCCGGGGGAGTAGGCACTGCGCTTGGCGGTCTTGGCCGGAACGTCGCCGCGCTTGCCGGCCTCCCGATCGAAGTAGTGAGGCCGCCGGCCGCGCTCGTCGACGAAGTACTTGGCGAGATCGAGGTAGCGCTTCTCGCCGGTCGCCCGATAGAGTTTCACCAGCGCCAGCTCGATCTCCTCGTGGCCGCAGTAGCCGCGCTTCTGCCCGCGCCCGCGGCCGAAGACCTTGGCGATGTGGTCGGCGTAGCGGCACATCACCGCGAGGAACTTCCGCCGGCCGGTGGCCTGGAAGTGTGCCACGGCCGCCTCGATGAGGTGGCCGGCGCAGTAGAGTTCGTGCCAGTCGCGCAGGTTGGTCCAGCGCTTCTCCGGCTCGACGATCGTGAAGTGGACGTTGAGGTAGCCGTCGGGCTGCTGGGCCCTGGCGACCAGGTCGATGACCTCCTCCAGCCGGGCCTCGAGCCGGCGGTCGGGGTGGTCGGCCAGGCTGTAGGCGGCCGCCTCCATCCACTTGGCGACGTCCGAGTCCCAGAAGATGTGCGGCTCGTTCGGACGGCCCGGCCTCCAGTCCAGCCGGAAGGCGTCGATCCGCCCGGTCTTCCTGCACTGCTCGTGCTCGATGGGCAGCGTGGCCCGGCGATTGACCGCCGCGCGGGGCGCCCAGAAGCGGTCCGTGAGCTTCACCTGGTTGTGGGGCACGGGGCGGAGCATGGGCTTGTCCTCCTTCTGGCGACAGTTCCGACCTTCTGCAGGTATCTTGACGCGGCACCGCCTCTATGGCAAGATGAAGCTTCCGCAGAATAGCGGGACGATTCCGACCTGCGCTCCGGGAGGGCCCATGGACGACCGAAACACTCTGAACCTAGACCCGGAGCTGCCCGTCCGGGCGCTCAACGCCGGGCTCTTCGTCTCGCGCGGCCAGGGTGTCCACGCGACCCGGACCATCGAATCGCACGAGTTGATCTTCGTGCGCTCCGGCGTCCTGGGGATGTTCGAGGAGGACCGGCGCTTCGAGGTCCGCGCCGGGGAGGCGCTCCACCTCTGGCCCGGCCGGCGCCACGGCGGAACCGCCCCCTACCCGGCGGACCTCTCCTTCTACTGGCTACACTTCCGGACGGCGCAACGAGGGAGGCAGATCGGGCGCAGCGCAACCGCGTTGGTCCTGCCCCAGCACGCCCGGGTGGGCCGGCCCGACCGGCTCACCGAGCTGCTCCGGCGCTTCCTCGACGACCAGGAGTCCGGCCGGCTGACGCCGCTCTCCGGAGCGCTGCTCGTGACCCTGATGCTGGAGGAGGCCTCGGGCGCAGGATCGCCGGCCGCCGCGGCGTCGGCCGCGGCCTCCGGCGCCGAGGCGCTGGCGGCCAGGGCCGACGAGTTCATCCTCACCCACTTCCACGAGCCGGTCTCGGCGTGGGACGTGGCTGGGAACCTGGACTGCAACCCCGACTACCTCGGGCGGGTCTACCGGCGGATGCGCCGGATGACACTCACCGAGGCCATCAACCGCGCGAGGCTGCGCCACGCCCGGAAGCTGCTCCTGGACAGCAGCAGGAACATCGACGAGGTGGCCCGCTCGGCGGGCTTCAGCGAGGCCGGCTACTTCCGCCGCGTCTTTCAGAGAGCCGAGGGCCTGACGCCCTCGGCCTTCCGGCGGTCGTACGCCAGGATGCACATGAATACGGAATAGGTTGAGGGTTGGGGGTTGGGGGTGGAGGGCTGATAGAACTCATCCTGCTCTCAACCCCCAACCCTCAACCGCCGTTACTTCCTCCCGGCCACCTCCGCGCAAAGCGCGAAGAGCCGGTCATCGCGCTCCTGCCAGCCGGAGCACTCCATGGCCAGCCAGCGGTTGCCGGCCCGCGAGCTCTCCTGGCCGCGCAGGAAGTACCGGGCGCGCTCGTCGAGCAATTCCACGATCTTCCTGTTGAGCTCGGGCGCCACGCGCTTCTCCTCCTGGGCGCGCTCCAGGAAGATGATGGCCTCGGCCACCTGCACGCCCTCCCGGAACATCTCCATGCGCTGGTTGAAGACCGCCCCGTCCGGACCGGCGCTGAAGAGCGCCGTGGTGCTCTCGCCCGGGCCGACCGCCTTGAAAGTGTCGAATAGCACCACGGGCTTGCCGCCCTTGTCGCTGGGGATCATCCAGGAGTCGCCGCCCACCCGCCCGAGGCCGTTGAGGTTGCCCTGCAGCGTGGCCTCGCTGATGAAGCGGTGCATGGCCAGCGTCGAGGTCTCCCGCAGGGAGTCGCCGATGATCACGGACAGGCCCATCCGCGGATTGCCGAACTCGCGCCGCTTGTTGCCGTTGGTCCAGAAGCGCGGATAGACCGGCCAGGGCCGGCCGCCGCCGTCCGGGTCGTAGGCGAAGCCGCAGCCCCAGACCCACTCGCTGTAGGGCACCGGCATGCTGACGCCCTTGGCCGTGCCGGCGAAGGCGCTGATGTTGGGGTGGCTGGTCTGCATCCACTTGCCGTCGGGCCAGATGTTCCTGCAGACGTCGACGACCGTCGGGTGCGGGCCGACCGCGTAGTTGATGTGGCAAACCGCGGTCACATCCCACCATCCCCGCTTCTCGAGGCGTTTCCGGAGTTCGGCCAGGACCGGCTTCCAGAAGGCCTCGTTCTCGGGCGTGCCGTAAGGCGGCTGGGCCATGGGTTCGACCTTGCCGGTGGCCGGGTCAAGGACGCTGACCGGCGCGCCCTTGGCGATGCCGACGTCCTTGGCGTTGCCCGCGCAGTTCGGCCAGGGATCGAGGCAGAGGATCGCCGGCTTGCCGCAGTTCTTCTCGTAGAGGTCCATGTACTTCTCGGCGATGCTGAAGTCGTAGTCATAGGCCGCTTGCCCTGAGCCCGTCGAAGGGTCCGGCTTCCGGACCCAGCGGACCATCGATTCCGAGTTGTTGAAGCTCGGGCTGTTGGCCACCAGGTGGACCATGCAGAGCTTGTTGCCGACCTCGCCGAAGGCCTTGAGCGACCTGCCCATCAGCTCGAAGTGCTTCTCGCTCCAGAGCGGGACCTTGTAGTGCCGCGCCACCGAGTCCACCGACTGGAAGATGTTGTGGTGCGTCGTGAAGTCCCGCGCGTCCGGAATCCGCCAGTCGTTCACCTTGAGCCTGACGGGCACGGAGAACTTCGCCGGGCCGGCGGTGCCCGCGGCTTCGATGGAGAGCGTCGCCTGATACTCGCCGGCTGCGGAGTCGGCCGGTACCCGGACCGTCACCCACACCGGCACGACTGCGAGTAGGCGGCGGTCGCCCAGCAGCTTGGCCTGGGGGATGTCGGCCGGGAAGTTGCCCTGCAGGCGGTCGAAGTTCACCCGGCCCAGCGGGTCCCAGTGCGACAGGTTCACGTTCTCGGCCGAGACTCGCTCGGCCCAGCGCACCTGGACGGCGGAGGCCGGGATCTGGCCCTTGCCCCCGGTCAGCGCCAACTCCGAGAGGCTGGCCTTCAAGCCTTTTATCGTATCGGCCGAGCTCAGGACGACCTTTCCGGAGAAGGTCCCGTTGCGCGCGCCGACCATCCGGATGGGCAGGACCTGGCCGCTCTCGCTGGGGTTGACGATGTCGGCGGCCGAGAGCGTCTCGCAGGGCGAGACCGTGGCGATCTCGACGGCCGGCGTCGGAGAGTAGTTGGGCGTCAGCCCGTCGCCGCTCGAGGCCGTGAGCCGGGCGGCGGCCGCGAGCGCGTGCGGCCAGACCGCCGACTGGCCCGGCCAGGACTTGTCCCCGACCGTCTTCTCGACGGCCAGCTCGTGCACCGGCGCGGCGCGGATCTCCACGGCCAGGACATTGAGCCCCTTGCGGAGCATCGCGCCCGGGATGACCACGCCGTCGGGCGCGCCCTTGGCCGGGAGCCCCCGGCCACGGACCCTGGCCAGCTCGGCCACGGCCCACTGGTTCTCGGCGCCCGGCCGGATCTTCCCGTCAGCGGTGATGTAGGCCTCGTCGGCGTAGCGCTCGGCGAGCGTCTCGGGCTCGAGCTTGCCGGCCGGGAGGTGTCCGCGGGCCAGTTCGGCGCCGTTCACGTAGACGACCGCGCCGCCGAAGTAGGTCAGTGACACCTTGAGGTCCTTGACCGCGGCCGGGTCGGCCACCCGGAACTTCCCGCGCAGGCAGACCAGGCTGCCCTCCAACGGGTTGGCGGGCCCGTAGGCCGAGGCGCTCGGCCAGCGGTTGAGCGCCGCGGGGTCGGAGATCCGCGGCCAGCAGGAGTCGTCGAAGTCGACGGCCGCCCAGTCCGCCGGCGGCGGCGCCGAGCCGCGCACCGGCACCGGCTTGCGGTCCTCCTCCTTGAGGTCCTTGCGCCGGGGCTCGAGCAGGGGCTTGAGCTTGCCGTCCGCTGAGATCAGCGTCGGCGTCCTCCAGCCCTCGAAGACCCGGAAGGAGCCGCGGTTCAGGTCCAGGACCACGGTCTCGGTCGGGGTCTTGGCCGGCTCGGCGGCGGACCCCGCGCCGGCGAACGCCAGCGCCGACACCAGTGTCAGCATCAGGTGTCTCATGCGTATCTCCTCAGCAGCCGCCGGACGATCCCGTGGACCGCCTCCGGGTCCTCGTTGTTGTGGGCGTAGTAGTAGACCGCCAGGTGGTCGGGCCGGTAGTTCTGCAGGTAGGCTTCGAAGTTGGCCTCGAACTCCGGGACGGCCTCCTTGGGCATGAGCATGTTCTCGACCAGCGCGAAGGTCTTCTTCCCGGCGGCGGCGCACTCATTGACGGTGCGCTCCCACATGGACTCGATGCGGTGCTTGACCCACTTGGGCTCCTCGTGGAAGAAGCTCTGGCGGGCCAGGTTCCCGTCGTAGCCGAAGTACTCCACGCCGGGGGCCGCGGCCGCACGCTGCGTGAAGTACTCCCGGTCGCGCATCGCGAAGAAGGTGATGCTCAGCCCCGGCTTGACCGCCAGGCAGTGCCGGTTCAGGTCGCCGATGAACTCGATGGCGGAGTCCATCATGTTCTCCCGGGTGGGGTCGGGCCCGAAACGCGCCACGGTCGCCGGGTGGCGGTGGACCATGGCGACCTCCTTCATCTCGTCCCAGATGATGCCGTCGAGTTCGTAGTCGGTCAGCAGCGTGGTCATGAAACCCTTGATCCAGTCGACGAAGGCCGGCGCCTCCAGCGCCGCCACCGGCAGCCAGGGGTCGGCCGGCGCCACGCACTCGGGGTGTTCGTAGAGCCAGATGCTGGGCATGAGCGGCGCCCCGGCGAAGCGCCCGCCCAGGCGGCTGGGCACCACCAGGACCTTGAGCCCGCGCTTCCTGGCCAGGTTGACCTGGATCTCGAAGGCCCGGCGCGAGTAGACCATCTCGCTCTCGCTGAAGGACAAAGCCACGGCGTCGAAGCCGCAGTCGACCATATCGGCGAAGTTCTCGTCGAGGTGATGCGGGATCACCGTGAAGTGGCCGTGGCTCAGGGTGTAGGCGGTCAGCATGCTGGGGCTCCTCGTGGTCAGGTGTCAGGTTTCAGGTGTCAGGTGTCAGCACGGAGTCTCTGACACCCCTTCGACGCTGCTCAGGGCCTTGAGCTTGTCGAAAGGCTGAACACTGGAACCTCTCCGTCACTTTACCTCACACGTCTCTTCGGCGGCGTACTTCCGGTCGACGCGCACGACGCGGCGGCTGTAGAGGTCGCCGACGTAGATCTTCTTCTCGCTCGCGCCGGCCGAGAGCGGCCAGCCCAGCGGCACCTCCGGCGTGGCGATCAGCGGCTTCTTGTCCGCCGAGCCCTCCGGCACCCACTGCGAGTCGAAGTTGCCGTAGGCGCCGAACTTGGTTATCTCGTTGCCGGCGTTGTCCAGCACGCGCACGTCGAACGTGCAGGTGTTGGGGATCACCAGCCGGCCGTAGGCGTCCAGGTCGAAGCGCGGCGAGCGGCAGACGCAGCCGCCCGGCTCCTTCGTGGGGGTGGCGCCGCTGAACGAGCCGTAGCCCGGATAGGCCCCGGCCACTCCTTCGTATTCGGCCAGGCGGTCCCGCTTGCCCTTGGGCAGGCCGCCGCCCTCCGGCTTGAATTTGACCACGCTGCCGATGCCGCTCTGGAAGGCGGCGTCGCCCTCGAAGCCCGCCGGCGGCTTGTAGCCCTCGGGCAGAAGGTTCATGCCCACGTAGACGAAGCCCCGCCGGTCCACCTTGAGTCCGCCGCAGGCCCCCGGGACCAGGCCGATCAGCGCGCTGTTGATGCCCCGGTCGGCCAGCGGCCTGAGGTCACCGTGGTCGGGCTGGGTCTTGAGGCGCTCGATCTGCGCGGTGCAGACCTTCGGGCCGGGGATGAACTTGCCGTCGCGGTCGTAGGTGACCACGTAGTAGTCGCCCCAGGCGAGCAAGCCCATCGAGTAGAGCCGGCCGTCCCAGCCCAGGCACGAGCCCTTGGTGCAGTAGCCCTGGCCGTAGCGGCCGAAGACCCAGCCGATGGTGTCGCTCTTGGTGGCGGCCAGCGGGGCGGGCTTGAGGTCCCGGTCCATCCGCTTGTAGGCGCCGGAGAAACCCGTTTTCCCATCCTGGATGTAGACGAATCCGTCCGGGCTGACCACCGTGTCGGTGGCGACGAGCGGATCCATCCGACCGTCCTTCATCGCCCCGTTGTACTTGCCGGTGAGGCCAGAGTAGCGGTAGGTCCGGATCCAGCCGTCGGAGACGTAGACGTCGTCGGTCTCCGGGTCCACGGTGATGCGGTCCACGCCGCGAATGGCCAACGGGTCGCGCTCGCTCAGGTCCTCGATGATCCTGAACTCGGTGCCGGCGTCCTCGATGCGCAGCAGGCCGTGGCCGGCGTTGCGGCCGTTGACGTTGGCCAGCCAGACCTGGGGCTTGGCGGCGCCGAAGTCCACGGCCAGGAAGGACTGCTGGTTCTCGGTCGTGCCCTGGAACTCGATCCGGGCCAGCTGCCTGGCGCCGGCCTCGCAGGCCGAGAACTTGGCGAGAGTCACCTTGGCCGCCCGGCTGATGACGTAGACCGCGCCGGTTTTGTCGTCGACCACGGCCCCCTGCGCGCCGGGGAAGGGGAGGGCGCCGGTCTCCTTCCCGGCGGAGTCGAAGCGGCGCACCGCGCCGTTGGCGAAGTCGCAGACGTAGACGTTGCCCTTGGCGTCGACGGTCACGCCCTGGAGGGCGCTGGTGGCCATGCCGGGCGCCCAGCCGGCCTCGGGGGGGCGGCACTTGTCGGGGAGCGCCACGTCGGCGAAGGTCTCCATGCCCTGGCCGATCTTGTCGAGCGACATCTTGTAGACCCGCCCATCCGGGAGGTCCGGGTTGAGCTTCTGGCCCTTGTCCGCGACCCGCGCCTTGCCGGTCAGGTAGAGCGTCTTGCCGTCGGCGGCCACGGCCATGGCCGGCGAGCCGCCGATGGCGCAGTAGTCGGGGAAGCGCTTGTCGCCCTGCGGCCAGAGCGACTCGCCGAAGACGCCGCCGACCGCGCCGCCGTCCGCCGCGCGCACCCGACAGAGGACCCGGAAGCTCTCATCGATCAGCAGCAGCACGCCGTCGGGCGTGACTGCCCCCAGCTTCAGAGTCAGCGGACCGTAGGAGCGCGAGTAGCCCTTGGGCTTGGTCTCGTAGAGGTAGGCCCAGAGGCTGCCCTGGTTGCGGGGCACGAGCGCCTCGCCCGGAGCGGCGATCAGGCCGAAGGGGGCGGCGTCCTCTTTCTTCAAGTTCGCGGGGTAGGGCATGACCGTGCGCAGGTATTTGCCGGTGCGGTCGAAGACCCGGATGTCGGTCGAGCCGCCGCCGTTGTAGGCCTCCTCGCGGACGTAGAGGTTGCCCGCGGCGTCGAGGACCATGCCGCGCACCGGCGAGTAGCGCACGGTGCAGAGCGCGTAGGGGCTCGCGCCCACGAAGCCGTCGAAGACCGTCTTCGTCCCGGCGCGGACGCGGACCTTGAAGGGGCCGCCCGCGGCGGGTTTGCCGAAGTCGTCCTTCCCGTCCCAGACGATCTCCTGGACGAGCCCGGCCTTGAGCGGCTCCGGCGGCGGCTTCGGCCCGCCCAGGACGCCGGCAGCCAGGTGGCAGACGATCTTGCCGGCCGCGTCCAACACCGCCACCTCCACGTCGGTCGGCGCCGAGACGGTGAAGCTGATCTTCACCTTGCCCTGCCCTGAGCTTGTCGAAGGGTCGCCTTCCTTCGCGGCGGCCGGCTTGGCGGTGAAGGCCGCCTCGCCGGCGGTGGCCGTCGTAGCCATGATGAGCCCCGTCATCACGATTAGTGCGCTGCGCATCGGTCTCTCTCCTGTCCAGAACCCGGGGGTGTGTGAGCATGTGGGCATGCGAGCGTGTGGGTACGCGAAGCGATTATTCGCACCCCAACTCACTCACACACCCACAC
This sequence comes from Planctomycetota bacterium, assembly GCA_022703445.1. Classification (GTDB taxonomy): domain Bacteria; phylum Planctomycetota; class SZUA-567; order JAKLDR01; family JAKLDR01; genus JAKLDR01. Next base: position 56,414 of record JAKLDR010000005.1, read on the forward strand.
ACTCCGTCGCCGTGCTCCGTCACTTCCCAGCCGTCCCCGCCACCTCCGCGCAGAGCGCGAAGAGCTTGTCGTCGCGGAGCTGCCAGTCGGAGCAGTCGGTGACCAGCGACCGAACGCCGCGCCGGGTGGCGTAGTCGCCGCAGTGGAGCCGGAACCGGGCCCGCTCGACGAGCAGGTCGTCGATCCGCTTGGCCACGTCGGCGCCGACCTTCTTCTCGACGACCGCGCGCTGCAGGAAGATGATGGCCTCGCAGACCTGCACGCCCTCGCGGAACATCTCCATCCTCGCGTTGAAGGCGGCCCCGTCCGGACCTGGGCTGAAGAGCGCGATGACGTTCTCGCCCGGCCCGGTGCCGCCGACCTCGGAGTCGAACATGGAGTCCCAGTCGTAGCGGCCCTCGTATCCGCGCCAGGCGCCCTGCCCCTTGGGCAGCGGCCAGGAGTCGCCGCCCACCCGGCCGAGGCCCCGGCATCCGCCCTGGAGTGCCGCCTCGCTGATGAACCGGTACTGTCCCTGCGGCGAGCTGGTCCGCAGCGCGTCCATCACGCAGGACGCCCCGTAGCGGGGATTGGCCAGGGCGATGGGCGGCGCGGCGGCCCACGGCTTGGGATAGCCGTTCTTCTGCGGATTGTAGACCGGGCTTCCACGATAGTCAGGGTCGTAGGCCTGGCCGGCGCCCCAAACGTACTCCACGCAGGCCACCGGCATGGTGCTCTTGTCCGCCGCCTGGTACGTGGTCATGTACGGGTGGCCGCACTGCAGCCAGCGGCCGTCGGGCCAGATGGCCTTGATCGTGGAGACGAACTCCGGGATCGGCGGGCTGGCGTAGTCGTCGTGGCTCACGGCCGTGACGTCGAACCAGCCGCGCTTCTCCAGCCGCTTCCTGAGCTCGGTCAGCACCGGCTTCCAGAACGCCTCGCTCTCCGGCGTGCCGTAAGCCGGCTGGGGCAGGGCCTCGAGCTTGCCGGTGGCCGGATCCAGGACGGTGACGGCCAGCCGCGGCCACCCGGACGCGGCCATGGCTTTGCCTCCCCGGGTCTTGTCGAGGTCCCCGACGGCCAGGATCCCCGGCTTGCCGCAGTTCTTCTCGTAGACGTCCAGGTACTTCTCGACGAGGCTGAAGTCGTAGTCGTATGCACCGTCAGCCTTCTTTACCCAGCGCACGATCGACTCGGTGTTGTTGATGCCCGGGCTCTTGATCGCCAGGTGGAGCGTGCAGAGCTTGTTGCCCACCTGTTGGAAGGCGGCCATGGACTTGCCGATCAGCTCGAAGTGCTTGTCGCTCCACATCGGCACCTTGTAGAACTTCGCCAGGGTGTCCTCCGAGGAGTAGATGTTGTTGTGGACGGAGAAGTCCTTCGGGTCCGGCAGGCGCCAGCCGTTGACCTTGAGCTTGACCGGCACGACGATCTTGACCGGGCCGGCCGCGCCGGCGGCCTCGAGGCTCACCGTCCCCGCGTACTCCCCGGCCGGGGCGTCGGGCGGCACCTTCACCGTCACCCAGACCGGCGCGACCGCCATGGCCACCTCGGGGCGCCGGGGGTCCACCGGCACCGGCGGAATCTCCGCGGGCAGTTCAACGAGCAGGCGGTCGAACCGGTCCCAGCCGGCCCAGCTCAGCTCGGCCCGGGCGTGCTCGGCCAGGCGCAACTGGACCGCCGCAGCCGGGATCTTCCCCTTGCCTGTGGCCTCGACCAGCTCGGAGGCCGTGGCCTTGAAGCCCTTGATAGCCCCCGAGGAACTCAGCACCACTCTGCCGGAGAAGCTGCCGTTGCGGGCGCCGACCAGGCGGATCGGGAAGACGTTCTCGCCGGGGTGCGCGAAATCCCAGGCGAAGTCGGTCTCGGTCGGCGGGACCACCGCCGCCTCGATCCCCGGCGATGACCAGACGCTGGGGACGAGCCCGGCGGCCGAGGCGCAGGTCACGCGCGCGTCGGTCACCGCGGCGTGCGGCCAGCAGTGCCTGTACTCGCGCAGGTCCACGCCCTTCCAGGCGGCGGAGCCCTCCACGCAGGCCTCGTGGGCCGGCGCGGCGCGGACCTCGACCGCCACGACGTTGACGCCCTTGCGGAGCATCGCGGCGGGGATCTCCACGCCGTCGGCGAAGGCGCCGGGCTTGAGCTCCCGGCCGCGCACCTTGAGGAGCTCGGCGGCGACCTTGGCGTCCTCGCTCATCCGGGCGAGGACCTTGCCGTCCTTGTCGACGTAGGCCTCGTCGGCGTAGCGCGCTGCCAGCGTATCCGGGCCCAGCTTGCCCTCCGGCAGGTGTCCGCGGGCCAGCTCCGTCCCGTTGACGTAGACGACCGCGCCGCCCACGTAGCGCAGGAAGAGCTTCAGCCCCCGGACCTGTCCCGGATCGATGACCCGGAACCTGCCGCGCAGACAGACCAGATTGCCTTCCAGCGCGCGCCGCCCCGGGTTGTCGATGCCCACATGGATGGCCGCCGCCCCGTCGCGGCCCCGCGGCCAGCCGCTGTCGTCGAACTCGGCGGCGTTCCACGTGGCCGCCGGGCGGTCCGACTCCAGGACGGGCATCGGCTTGCGGTCCTCGTCCTTCGGCGTGCTGCCCTTGGGCTCGAGCAGAGGCTTGAGCTTGCCGTCCGCCGAGATCAGCACCGGCGTCTTCCAGCCCAGGAAGACGCGGAAGGAGCCGCTGTTCAGGTCGAGGACCGCCGTCTCACCGGCGGGCTTGGGGGGCTCGCCGGCAAGGGCGATGGAGCCGGCGATCAACAGGGCCAGGACGGTCGTGACAGCTCTCATGGGCTCCTCCTATTTCTTACCGTCGGCCGGAGCGACCTCCGGCGGCTTGCAGATGTAGACCGGCTTGTCGGCCCCGGCCATCCAGCCCAGGCACTTGATCGAGGGCACGTAGAAGAAGAAGGAGTACCACGCGCCGTTGCCGCCCGCCGCGGCGCAGTCGGGCATGGGCGCGGCGAGCTGGACCTTGTCGGCCGTCCAGGCCTTGGTCAGCGGCTCGTCCGCCGGAGGCTTGAGCCGGTGGAGCGTCGCGCCCCCGCCGTTGACCGGGCGGTAGTAGAAGTTCCCGTCGGGCGGATAGAAGACGAAGCGGCAGGGCTCGGGCGAAGTGACCGCCGGCAGCTCGCCCTCGACCTTCAGGACTTTCCAGCCGGCGCCGGGGTTGTCGAGCTGGAAGACGTGGAGCTCCTTGCCGGCGAAGTCGATGATCAGCCGGCGGACCGGATCCAGGAAGCTCCAGCCGCCGCCTCCGAAGGCCGGCCAGCCGTACTGCGGCGCCGTGGCCTTGACCTTGGACCAGTCGGCCGCGTCGTAGTAGGGGAGGTCCTTGCGCTTCTCGATGCCGCCGACGCTGTAGTAGCGGCCGGTCTTCTCGTCGAAGAGCACCGAGGAGTAGATCCCGGCCATCCGCGGATGGTCCGCGGAGGTCAGGCGCGACCACTTCCTGGTGTCGAGGTTCAGGGCGTGAGGCCCGCGCCCGCCGCCGCCGTCGCCCTGCACGCCGGCCCGGCCGATGAAGACCACCGAGCCCTTGGGCCCGCCGCCCAGGGCGGCCGGCAGCTCGGCGGCGATGAGATAGGGGTGACTGGGCAGCGGCACCTCGGTGCCCTTCCACTCCTGCCAGGGGTCGCCGTTGGAGTTCTGCGCGCAGAACGCGGTGCCGCCATTGATGGTGGCCACGCCGTTGGCGTTCTCGAAGGCCTTCCAGGTCGCGTCCTCGAAGTCGAAGAACACCGCGCCGGTGAGCTGCATCGGGGCGGCATGCCCGCCCATGCAGGTGAAGACGTAGGCCCCGCGCGAGGAGTAGTCCCGGACGAAGGTGCCGCCGCCGAAGGCGCCGAAGAGGGCGGTGGTCATCATATCCGGCTTGACGCCAACCACCTTGGCCACGTCGACGGCCTTGTTGGTGCCGATGGCCTTCACCTCTCCGGGCTTGGGGAGCTCGTAGGGCGGCTCGGCGGCGGACGATGGAAGGGCCAAGCAGAAGGCCAGGAGGTACTGAGGCACCAAGGCACTGAGGCACTTAGTGCGCTTCGCGCGCGATGCCGGATGGGCGAACTTCTCGAACATCGTCTCCTCCATTCAGCTCAGTGCCTTAGTGCCTCAGTCCCTCAGTGCCTTCGCGTTGGTCCGGCAGCCTCAGCCTCGTCGGCACCTTGATGAGCGTGGGGGACATTCCGGGGCGCGAGCGCCGCTCGGCCAGGCGCGCGATGGTCCGGCGGGCCAGCCGGGCGATGCTCCAGGTGATGGTCGGGGGTACCGGGGAGTCGCCGAGGACGCCGCGGTAGGTGTTCCAGTCCTCCTCCGCGCTCCAGCCCACCATGGCCACATCCCGACCGAGCTCAAGTTTCAGCTCCGCCGCCGCGGGGACGAGCGCATCGACCGAGTTGTGCCAGAGGGCCAGCACCGCCGTAGGCCGGTCGCGCCGCTCGAGCAGCTTCCGGGCGGCCTCGGGCAGCTGCTCCCAGGGCGTGTCCGCCATCAGTTTCTGATCGATGTCCAGCCCGGCCGCGGCCAGAGCGGCGGCGGCGCCTCCGAAGCGCTCGCGGCTGGTGGCGCTGTCGGAGATGGGTCCCAGCCAGCCGATGCGCTTGTGCCCCGCGGCGATGAGGTGCTCGGCCGCGAGCAGCGCCCCCTGGAAGGAGTCCTGCACGACGGCGTCGACGTGCATGGCCGGCTCCCAGGCGTCCATCATCACGACGGGCATGCCGATCTTCTCGGCGGATGCCAGGCGGCCCGGGTCGGGCGCGTCGAGGATCATCCCCGAGACGCGGCAGTCGCGGAGCTGCTCGATGACCTGCTCGCTGGTGCGCTCGCCGGTGCCGACCGCCAGCATCGACCAGCCGCGCTCGGCGGCGGCCTTCTGCAGCGCGGCGAAGAGCAGCCGGTTGAACTCGTTCCAGAGCCCTGGCTGCTCCGCTCCGGAGAGCACGAAGGCCACGGGCAGGCCGCGGTCGGGGTCGTTGGCCCGGGCGTGAACCTTGAAGCCGTGCCGCGGATGGCTGACCAGGAGCCCCTCGCCCTCAAGCTGCTTGGCCGCCCGCCGGGCGGTCTCGGCAGAGACCCCGTACTTGGAGCCTATCTCCTTGGTCGAAGGCAGATTAGCGCCGGCGCGGACCTGTCCGGCCTGGATGGCCTGCTTCAGCTGCTCGGCCAGCCAAGGATAGCTGCCCTTGGCATTCTCGCTCGGTACCAACTTGGTGATGGGCATGGTGCCAACCTCCTGCCAACATAGTACCCCACGCGGCCAGAAGTGTTGGCGGGAAAAAGTGCTTACAAAACCAGCTGGAACTGAGTTCCTCGGTCAACTGCCCGTGACCATCTGCCACGCAGAGCTTGGCGGCTCCGTTGTGGTTGACAGGCGCCCGGCTTATTTGCCGGCTGCTTTCGCCACCTCCGCGCACAGCGCGAAGAGCCGGTCGTCGCGTTCCTGCCAGTTGGAGCACTCGAACGACTTGTAGTTCTGGAAGGCGCGCAGGTAGTACCGGGAGCGCTCGTCGAGCAGGCCGCCTATCTTCTTGACGCCGTCGGCTGAGACCTTCTTGTCCTCAAGCGCGCGCTCGAGATACAGGATCGCCTCGCCGACCTGCACGCCCTCGCGGAACATCTCCATGCGCTCGTTGAAGATGGCCCCGTCCGGGCCGGGGCTGAAGCAGGCCGCTATGGCGTCGCTCATGTCGATGCCGCTGCCGCCGTAGGAGACGCGCACCAGGCGCTTCTTCTCGCCGGTCGACTGGACCGGCCAGAAATCGCCGCCCAGGTAGCCCAGGCCGCAGATGTTGCCCTGCAGCGCGCCTTCGGTGACCAGACGGTACTCGGCCAGCCGCGAGTTGTCGCAGAGGTTGTTCACGAACGACACCCCCTGGCGAGGGAATCCCAGGAAGACGTTCTTGGGCGTGGTCTGCCAGCGCTGGGGGTACTGCGGAAAGCCTTGGCGCTGGAACTGTCTCTGCCCGTCCTGCCCGATGCGCGCGTCGGGGTCGTAGAGCCCGCCGACGCCCCAGACGCCCTCGGAGCAGAGCACCGGCATCTTCACGTCCTTGGTCGTCCCCTGGTACTCGCTCGGGAAGGTGTGGGCGGTGTGCATCCACTTGCCGTCCGGCCAGATCTTCTTGAAGACGTCGACCAGCGACGGGTCGGCGGGCTTGGAGTAGTGCACCCAGCCGAAGGCGGCGACGTCGTACCAGCCGCGCTTGTCCAGGCGCTTCTTGAGCTCGACGAGCACCGGCCGCCAGAAGGCCTCGTTCTCCGGCGTGCCGAAGTCGGGTTGGGGCATCTCCGTCACCTTGCCGGTGGCCGGGTCGAAGACACTGACGTTCTGCACCTTCTGCCCGGCCTTGCTCTTGGCCTCGTTGACCCGCTGCCAGGCATCCAGGCGCAGGACGCCGGGTTTGCCACAAGTCTTTTCGTAGAGCTCCAGATACTTGTCGAGGTTGGTGAAGTCGTAGTCGTAGCCGCCATCGGCCTTCTTCACCCAGCGGACCAGGCCTTCGCTGTTGCCCAGCGTGAAGCTGTCGGCCAGCAGGCTGGCAACGCAGATCCTGTTGCCGACCTGCCGGAAGGCGGCCAGCGACTTGCCCATCAGCTCGAAGTGCTTGTCGCTCCACATCGGCACGTTGTAGTAGCGCGCCACCGAGTCCGGCGACTGGTAGATGTTGTGGTGGATGACGAAGTCCTTGGGGTCCGGCACCTTCCAGTCGTGAACCTTGAGCTCCACCGGCACGGAGAGCTTCGCCGCGGCGCCGTCGGCCTCGACGGTCAGCGTCCCCTTGTACTCGCCGGCCGCGGCGTCGGCCGGCACCTGCACCGTCACCCAGACCGGCGCGATGGCCTGCTTGCGGTTGCCGACCGGCAGGGCTGTGATGTCCACCGGGAAGTCGGCGAGCAGGCGGTCGAAATAGCCGCCGCCGGCGTGGCCGTAGCCGCTCGTCGGAATCCAGCTGACGTTGGGCGTCGCCGCCTCGGCCCGGCGGACCTGGATCGCCGTGGCCGGGATCCTGGCCTTGCCATCTGCCCCGGCGAGGTCGGAGACCGAGGCCTTCAAACCCTTGATGTTCTCCGGGGAGGTCACGGCCACCTTGCCGGAGAAGAAACCGTTGCGCGCGCCGACGATGCGGATCGGGCGGACCTGCACGCCGGGCAGCGCCAGCTCGTTCGTGAAGACCGTCTCGATCGGCTGGTTGTTGACGATCTGCAAACCGGCCGAGGCGTCGTTGAGGTCGAGCCCCGCCGGCGTCGGGGCGGTGAGCTTGGCCTCCACCACCATGGCGTGCGGCCACTGGACGTCGCCGGCCCAGGTCACGTTGCCGACGGTCTTCTCGTAGACCAGCTCGTTGACCGGCGCGGTGTGCACCTCGATGGCGATCACGTTCACGCCCTTGCGGAGCATGGCCGGGGGGATGGCCACGCCGTCGGCCGCACCCTTGGCCGGGAGGTCCCGCCGCCAGAACTTCAGCCCCTCGAGCATGCCGGGCTTGCACCGCGGATCCTCGTAGTAGCCGTAGATCCAGCCGCCCCAGTACCCGCGGAACTTGTTGTCCGCGGTGACGTAGGCCTCGTCCGGGTAGCGCGTGGCGAAGGTGTCGAAGGCCAGCTTCCCCTCGGGGAGGTGGCCGCGGGCGAGCTCGGCGCCGTTGACGTAGACGATCGCCCCGCCGAAGTAGCCCAGGGTCAGCTTGAGGTTCGCGGCCTGGGCCGGGTCGGACACCCGGAAGGTGCTGCGCAGGCAGACCAGGTTGCCCTCGTACGGGCCGCTCGGCTGATACTTCGGGTCGGTCATGTAGCCGGTGGGATTCTTCACCGCCAGCGCCACCCAGAGGAGGCGCGGGTTCCAGCTGGGATGGTTGATCTCGAGCTTGGGCCAGGCGCTGTCGTCAAACTCCGCGGTCGCCCAGTTGGCCGCGGGCAGTCCCGAAGCCACCATCGGCACCGGCTTACGGTCCTCGTCCTTCAACTCCTTGCGCTTGCGCTCCAGGAGCGGCTTGAGCTTGCCGTCGGGCGAGATCAGCGTCGGCGTCTTCCAGCCGATGAAGGCCCGGAAGGTCGCCTGGTTGAGATCGAGAACCACCGTCTCAGCCGGCGGCTTGGGCGGTTCGCCGGCGAGGGCCGCGGTGGCCGCAAGGAACCAAGCTGCCGCACAGGTCAGAGCTAGACGCATGATGGACCTCCTCAAGTAAGGTTTCAGGTTTCAGTGTTCAGCCTTTCGACAAGCTCAAGGCCCTGAGCAGCGTCGAAGGGGTGTCAGAGACTGGGCCTGACACCCGAAACCTGACACCCGAAACCTGACACCTGAAACCTCGCTGTCACTTCCCGCCCATCGCCTTCGCCACCTCCGCGCACAGCGCGAAGAGCCGATCGTCGCGCTCCTGCCAGCCCGAGCCGGCGAAGACATGGAAGGTCGAGCCGTGCTCCTCGGCCCGGAGCATATGCCGGGCGCGCTCGTCGAGCAGGTCATTGATCTTCTTGGCGACCTCGGGCGAGACCTTCTTGTCCTCCATGGCGCGCTGCAGGAAGAAGATCGCCTCGCCGACCTGCACGCCCTCGCGGAAGATCTCCATGCGCTCGTTGAAGGCGGCGCCGTCCGGTCCCGGGCTGAAGCAGGCCACGACGGCATCCTGCATGTCGATGCCCTGGCCGCCGTAGGAGACGCGCACCAGCCGCTTCTTCTCTCCGGTCGACTGAACCGGCCAGAAGTCGCCGCCCAGGTAGCCCAGGCCCCACAGGTTGCCCTGGATGGTCATCTCGGTGACGGCCTTGTAGGCCGCGAGCCTGGAGCCGTCGTACAGGGCGTTGATGAACTGCACGCCGAACCGCGGGAAGCCCAGGATGACGCTCTTGGGGCCGTGCCGCCAATGCTGGGGATACTGGTTCTGGTACTTCTTCTGGAAGTACGGGTTGTCCGGGTCGTAGAGGTCCCCGCAGCCCCAGACGTACTCGTCGCACATGACCGGCATCTTCACGTCCTTGGTCGTCCCCTGGTACTCGAGCGGGCAGGTGTGGGCGGTGTGCATCCACTTGCCATCGGGCCAGATCTTCTTGAAGACGTCGACCATCTGCGGGTCGGCGGGCTTCGAGTAGTGCACCCAGCCGAAGGCGGCCACGTCGTACCAGCCGCGCTTGTCCAGGCGCTTCTTGAGCTCGACGAGCACCGGCCGCCAGAAGGCCTCGTTCTCCGGCGTGCCGAACGGCGGCTGGGGCAACTGGTCGACCTTGCCGGTGGCCGGGTCGAAGACGCTGACGTTCTGGACGGTCTGACCGCTCTTGGCCTTGGCCTCGTTGATCCGCTGCCAGGCGTCCAGGCGCAGGACGCCGGGCTTGCCGGAGGTCTTCTCGTAGAGATCCAGGTACTTGTCGAGAATGGTGAAGTCGTAGTCATAGGCCGCTTGCCCTGAGCCTGCCGAAGGGTCGGCCTTCTTGACCCAGCGCACCATGCCTTCGCTGTTGCCCAGCGTGAAGCTGTCGGCCAGCAGGCTGGCGACGCACATCCTATTGCCAACCTGCTTGAAGGCGGCCAGCGACTTGCCCATCAGCTCGAAGTGCTTGTCGCTCCACATGGGCACGTTGTAGTAGCGGGCCACCGAGTCCGGGGACTGGTAGAAGTTGTGGTGGATGACGAAGTCCTTGGGGTCCGGCGCCTTCCAGTCGTGAACCTTGAGCTCCACCGGCACGTCGAACTTGGCCGCCGCCGCGCCCTCGGCCTCGACGGTCAGCGTCCCCTTGTACTCGCCGGCCGCGGCGTCGGCCGGCACCGGCACAGTCACCCAGATCGGCACTATGACCTGCTTGCGGTTGCCGGCCTGGGGGACGCTGGCCGGGAAGTCGGCGACGAGCCGGTCGAACTGCCCCTGGGCCCAACCGGTCTGCGGCGCGGTCAGCTCCGCCCGGCGGACCTGTACCGCCGCAGCCGGAATCTTGGCCTTGCCGTCCGCCCCGGTGAGGTCCGAAACGAACGCTTTGAGGTTCCTAACTGCCTCGGCCGAGGTCAGCACCACCTTGCCGGAGAAGACGCCGTTGCGCGCCCCCACCATGCGGATGGGGTTGAGCTTGGCGCTCAGTGCCGGCGTCTCGTTCACGTAGACCGAGTCGATCGACTGGACGTTGGCCAGCTGGATCCCCGAGCCCAGGCCCGCACCGTCCAGGCCGGCCGCCGACGGCGCGATCAGCCGGGCGCTCACCACCATGCAGTGCGGGAAGGGCTTCTGGTGTTCGCCGGTCCAGGTCGTCTTCCCGTCGGTCAGTTCGAAGACCAGCTCGTTGACCGGGGCGGCGCGCACCTCGATGGCGATCACGTTGGCGCCCTTGCGGAGGGCCGAGGAGGGAATGGCCAGGCCGCCCGGCGCACCATCCTTGCCGGCGAACTCCCGGCGCCGGCCCTTCAGGGCCTCGTTGGTGAACTCCGGGGTCTTGTAGTTGAGGGTGCCGCCCCGGCTGTCGATGACATAGGGGCGGAACTTCTTGTCCGCGGTGACGTAGGCGTCCTCGGGGTAGGGCGTGGCCATGGTCTCGGGCGCGAGCTTTCCCTCCTGGAGATGGGCCCGCCCCAGTTCTGCGCCGTTCACGTAGACGACGGCGCCGCCGGTGAAGCCCAGATCGAGCCGGAGGTCCTTGACCTGCGCGGGGTCGGCGACCTTGAACGTCCCGCGCATGCAGACCAGGTTGCCCTCCAACACGTTCCTCGAGGCGTAGCGCTTGTCGGCATAGGGGGCGCTGGCCATCCAGCTGTTGACCGTCACCCACTTGTTGCAGCGCGGCCAGACGCTGTCGTCGAACTCCGGCGCGAACCAGTTGGCCGGCGGGGGAGCCGAGGAACGCACGGCGAGCGGCTTGCGGTCCTCGTCTTTCAACTCCTTGCGCTTGGGCTCGAGCAGGGGCTTGAGCTTGCCGTCCGCCGAGATCAGCGTTGGCGTCTTCCAGCCCACGAAGGCCCGGAAGGAGGACTGCTCGAGATCCAGGACCACGGTATCCGGGTTGGGCCTGGGCGGTTCGCCGGCGAGGGTCGCCGCCGCCATCAGGAGCCAGGCTGCCGCGCACGTCAGGATCAGGCGCATGATCGCTCTCCTTCTTCCTCTCAGGCTCCCTCTCCCCTTGAGGGAAAGGGCCGGGGTGAGGGGTGTGCCAGGGCGAGAACCCCTCACCCTTTCCCTCTCCCGCAGGGGGAGAGGGGATCTGTAGGGAAGGGTCACTTGCCCGCCGTCCTGATGAAGTACAGGTTCTCCTTGCCGCTGGCCAGGAGCACGAAGCCCTTGAGCCCCGGCGCGTAGCGGAAGCGGTTGTTGATGCCGGCGCCGCCGGCGGGCGGCGGGTGCTTCGAGCCCGGGCCGAGGGTCAGGATGCTCATCTCCCACTCGTTGCCGTCGGCGGGCTTCACGGCGTAGATCCGGCCGGCGTCGGCCTTCTCGACGCCGTTGTAGAAGAGGAAGCGGTCGCCGTCCGGGTCGTAGTCCATGCCGGAGTAGACCGGCTTGTCCTTTTTGAACTGCTCGAGCGCCTCGCCGGGCTTGATGGTCACCTGGATGGACTCGTTGCCGGCGGCCGGCACGCGCACCGCAGTGACCACGTTCATGTCGCCGTAGCCCTGGCCGTCGCCGACGTTCAGGCCGAAGATCTGGTTGCGCTTGGTGTCGAAGGCGTAGGGGAAGCGCACGCCGTTGCGGGCGCGCTTGGTGATCGGGCTGCTCCAGGTCTTGGTCGCGGGGGTCCACTTCATCAACCCCTGGGTCCAGAGGTCGCCGGTGGCCGGGTCGGCCACCACGCCGTAGCCGCCGCCCTTGGGCACGTCCGGCCAGGTGCCGGCCGGGTCCCACTTGTTGGCGGCCAGGTCGAAGCCGTCGAGCTTGGGATGCTCGTGCGCGCCCGGCCAGGTGAAGCGGTTGCCGACCAGCATGACCCGGTCGAGCGAGGGCACGTAGAGCGAGGAGTGATAGGTGTGGCGCGACGTCGGCTTGCCGTCGGCGTTGTAGGCCACGTTCTGGGCGCGGTCCGCCGAGGGCGCGCAGCGCTGGACCCACTTGGGGGCGTCGGCGCGCAGGTCGATCGAAACCACCCGGTTGTCGTTGGAGCCGCCGTGGCCGCCGGCCGCGGCGATCACGATCTCGCAGGTGCCCGGTCTGAAGGCCATGCCGCAGAAGTCGTTGACCGGCGCGCCGCCGGCGCCGGCCGTGCCCTCGATGGGGAGCCACTCGTTGAGCGCCTTGCCGGCCAGCCAGGCGGGGGTCTTGACCTCCTCGGCGGCGGGGGACGCCGTGCCGGCGCAGAGCGCCATCAAGGCGAAGATGGCGGATGCAAAGGGCTTCATCATCTTGGTTCTCTCCAAAAAGCTCACTTGGCCTCGGCCGTATCCTCGGCCGCAAAGACCTTGTCAACCCGGACGAGGCGGTGGTTGAGGGCGTCGCCGACGTAGATGAACTTGTCGCTGGCGCCGGCAAAGACCGGCCAGCCCAGCGGGATCTCGGGCTTCGGTTCGGCGCTCTTCGGCCCCTGGGCGTCCCAGTTGCCGTAGCCGCCGAAGGAAAGGATGGTGTTGTCGGAGTTGTCCACGAGCGTCACCTTGTAGGTCGAGCCGTTGGGGATGTAGAGCCGGCCGTAGGCGTCGACGTCGAAGCGCGCCTTGGTGCAGCGGCAGCAGGCGCCGAGCGAGCCCCAGGCGCCGGAGATCGGGCCGCACGCCGGTCCGTAGGTCCGCAGCGCGCCGACCGGGACGCCCTTCTGGAACTCGCCGCCCTTGGGGCCGAACTTGTAGATGGCACCGCAAGTCCCCTGGTAGGCCGGGTCCTTCTCGAAGCCCTTGGGCGGGACGTGCCCCTTGGGCAGGCCGATCTGCAGAACGTAGACGTTGCCGGCCGCGTCCGCCCGGACGCTGCCGCTCTGGTCGAGCATGCCGGTGACCAGCGCCGGCACGGGCGTCTTGATGTCCAGGCCGTGTCCGGACTGACCGGGGATCGCCTTGCGCTCGAACTCGACGGGCTTGCCGTCGGGCTCGAAGGCCTGGACCAGGCAGGTGTTGCAGCCGTTGGTCACGTAGAGCCGGCCGTCCGGGGCGTAATCGAGGCCGGCCACCGAGTTGCCGCGCCCCATGCGCCCCATGCCGTTGACGTAGGTGTCCTTGCCGGTGGCCAGCGGAGCGGGTTTGAAGTCCCGGGTGTAGCGCTTCAGTGGCCCGGTCCAGCCCTGCCAGACGCAGAACGTCCCGTCGGGGGCGACCGCCACGTCGACTCCTCCGACGGGCGTCAGGCCGCCCTCGCCGGTCTCGCCGTTGAATCTCCAGATTTGCCTGGAGTCGGTGACGTAGACGAGTTCGGCGGAGGTGTCCACGTCGCCGAAACACACGAAACCGACGACGTTCTTGTCGGCGTTGAGGATGCTTCCGCCGGAGTCGGCCAGCTCCGCCCCGCGGTCCTCGAGACGCAGCAGTTGCCCGCCACCTCCGAGCCAGATGACCGGCTTGTCGCCGGACTCGTCAAGGGCCATGGACTCGGGGGGAATGCCCTTGAGCGGAAGCTTGGCGACGACCTTGGCGTCCGCCCCACGGCCGGTGACCTTGAGCAGCGTCGCCGCGCCCGGCCGGAACGAGGGGTGGCTGTCGGAGACAGAGCAGGACAGCACGTAGAGCGTCCCGGCCTTGGAGCTGACCATCACCCGGTCGGGCCAGGGCACCTTGGTGGCGCCGAGCTTCTGGCCCTCGGGGCTGACCTCGACCACCTCCTGGTTGACCAGGTCGCAGACGAACACGTTGCCCTTGGCGTCGACGTCGAGGCCCGCCGCGGCGGTCCGCTTGTTCCAGGCGTTGGGCAGCCAGTACTTCTGCTTGTCGTAGTCGGGCAGCTCCAGGTCGTAGAACTTCTCGGGGTCGGAACCGGCCCTGGAGAGGTCCTGGCGGTAGACCCGCCCCTGGGGGAACTGCTTGTCCATCTTCGAGGGGTGAACGTCCTTGTCCGCGGGGGTGTTGGCCACGTTCGAGTAGTACGCGTACTTGCCGTCCGGCGAGAAGGCCAGCTGCGGCGCGAGCCCGTTGGCCCACTTGAGCTTCTCCGGCTTCGAACGCATGGGCACGGTCCGGACCGCGTTGGAGCCGTCGACCTTGAAGAAGGTCAGCCGGGCCGAGCCGTTGTCCGTGAAGATCACGTTTCCGTCCACCACCCGGGAGTAGAGGTTCTCGCCGAAGTTGAAGAGCACCACATCCAGCCCGGAGTTGTTCCCGGGGGTCAGCAGCCCGTCGCCGGCGTCGATCAGGCGGAAGCCCGAGGCCTTGGCCGGCTCGGTCGATGGCGGATAGGGCAGGAGCGTTTTCTGGTACTTGCCGGCCCGGTCGAACCGGCGCAGCTGCCAGGGCAGCCCCTGGTGGAGGTTGCCCACCGCCGAGGTCATCTTGGCGTAGAGCGTCCCGTCCGGGGCCGTGGCCAGCCCCGCCACCTCCGACCACAGCTCGCCGGTGTAGGGGCTGGTGCCGATGATCCGGCCGAACTTGGCGGACATGCCGGCGCGGACCCGGAACTTGAAGGGCCCGCCGGCCGCGGGCTTGCCGGCGTCGTCCTTGCCGTCCCAGACCAGCGATTGGGCGAGCCCTGCCGCGAGCGGCTCGGGCGGAGGATTCTTAGCCCCGAGGACCCCGGCGGCCAGATGCCGCACGGCCTTGCCGTCGGCGCCGAGCACCGCCACCTCGACGTCGGTCGGCGCGGAGACGGTGAAGGTGATCTTCACCTTGTCGCCGTCTTTGGCTGCCGCCGGCTTGGCGGCGAAGGACACTTCGCCGGCGAGGACGGCAGAAGCCCCGACCGCGGCGGTAAAAACCATCATGCCCAGCATCGGAATCACACCCTTGCTCATCGGCCTTCTCCTCTTCCGTGGCAGCGAATCGTTCCCTTCCGCAGATCAAGCGTGATCCGGGAGGACTTCCGCCCACGCTTCACCTGGACGGCGAAGCGATCCTGCTCGAACGGATCGCCGAAGAGCCGGACCTCCGGGGCATTGAGCGGCCGCCGGCCGAAGCACAGCGCCGAGACGAACACCATCCGCTTGTCGCGGTGGAAGTTCTCGACATAGACGAACGAGTTGCCGACGCGGACCTGGCCGTTCTCGGTGTTGTAGGCGCTGCTGCGCCGGTCGATGCCCAGGACGACGTTGTGCTCCCGCGACGGACAGAGACTGGCCACCGTCAGCTCGGCCGCGCCGCGGCGGATCGTGAAGCGGTCGACGTCCGGCTCCGCCCCGTCCAGGAAGTGGTAGAGCACGCGGGCCTTGAGCTTCTCATCGGCGCGCAGCTCGTCGACAAGGACGATCACCCCGGGGGGCAGGTAGGCCAGGTAGCGGCGCACGCGGCGGGCGATGGGCCGGTAGTAGGGCGTGAGGTCGACCGCGAGCAGGCTCTTCTCCACTCCCAGGTCGCACTGCGTGATCCGGGCCGTGGCCCCGAAGACCCGGCGCGGATAGTCCGCGCCGATGACGGGCAGATTGTGGCCGATGCCAGCGTACCCGTCGAAGTTCCAGCGGCGGCCGTCCGGCGCGGAATCGTTGCATCCGCCCGCGCGGCTGTTGCCGAAGGGCGGCTTCCTCCTGGTCATGACCTGGGCGTAGGGCCAGTTCTCGGTTTCGGCGAGCAACTCGTCGGGCCCGACAAAGATGACCAGCGAGCCCAGGTCCAGGTGACAGTGGTTGATCTCCCGGGCGACCGACCCGGCCTTGAAGCCGACGAACTCGTCGCCGCGTCCGAATCCGCTGCGCATGGCCACCACGCCGATGGACGGGAAGACCTTGGCAGGCGCCGCTCCCCGGGCGGATGCCGCCGGCAGGCTCGGATCGAAGTAGCCGAACATCTTGAGCCCGCTGATCCCCTCGCGCTCGACAACCCGCTGCCAGCCTCGGTCGCGGCAGACCCGGGCCAGGATCGCGAGGCAGATCGAAGGCGAGGCCCCTTTGCCGCAGTCCGACCAGTTCCAGATGCGGCCGGGCCACGCAGTCATGTGGGCACGGAAGTCCCCGGTGCGGCGCAGGAACGGATGCCGGAAGAGGTCGACCCTCCCGCGGCTCATGGCCCGAAGGAGGAAGGCGGGCTCCGCGCAGTGGACGATGCCGTACTCCCAGTAGCCCGGCCCCTCGTTCCAGCCGCCCTCGGGGTCGCCGAGGTCTAGGATGGTCAGGATGCCCTCCACCCCGTACTCAACCACCTCGGCCCACTCCTCGAATTCTTCGCAGAAGGCCATGGCGCCGATGGCGAAGCTGCCGGTCATGACCGACCGCCAGTTGTGCTTCGCCTCACTCCACCAGTAGCGGCGGACGCGCAGGGCCTCCAGCGCGGGCCGCAGCACACGGTCGAGGGCCGTCCGACGCAGCCTGGCCCGGACCTCGTCGTCCATAACGGGGTCGAAGGCGGCGCGCATGATCCCCATCGCCTTGACCGCCGCCGCGGTCCACAGGTCCATCTCCGTGCCGGCACGCAGGTTCACGTGGTAAGTGAAATAACGGTCCTTCCAGGCCTCCAGGACCTCCAGGCCGGCCAGCGCCCAGGACAGCGCCTTGGGTTCGCCGGTCAGAAGGTAGTGGAAGGATGCGTTCTCAATCCTGGCAATCGTCGCCCAGAAGTCCGCGGACGGCTTGGCGCGCAGTGCCGCCGCAGCCGCGGCTATCTCCCTCCGGTAGCACCTGGACTTCGCCGCCAGCTCCCGCGCCGGGAGCGCGGCCCGGAGAAAGTCGGCTCCGGGCGCCGCGCCCTGCAGGCCGGCGCGCCAGGCGTCGAAGTCCCGGAAGCAGCGCCGGGCGGACGGCCCGAATGCCCTGCGGTCGGTCAGCAAGCGGAAGACCTCATTTCCTGTCGCCGGCCGGCGCAGCCGGCGCGCCGGCGGGAGCCAGCTCCGCGGCGATCTCCGCGAAGGTCTTGATCACCACGGTCTTCGGGTCGAGGCGCAGCGCGTAGACCTGGGCCCGGGTCTCGGCGATGTAGAAGAGGCCGCGCTTGCGGTCGAAGACCAGGCCCACCGACGAGCCGCGCGGGAAGTCCCCGGCGATCTTGAGCCCCACCCAGCGGTTCTTGGCCGGATCCAGCGCCGGGAGGTAGCCGCCGGGCAGCAGCGAGAGGAAGAGGAAGAGGTCGAGGTCCGGATGCCTGGCGACCTCGCGGAGCTCCCAGAAGTACTTCCGGTCACCGGTCAGGGCCGGGATGTGCTCCGAGCCCTCCGGCTTGAACGCGGAGGCCGCCAAGGTGGTCAGGTCCAGCGCGTGGACCTCGCCGTCGAAGGGCTTGGCGTAGCCGGTGGAGGCGAAGAAGAGGGCCCGCCCGCGCCGGTCGTCGTAGACGCTGCCGCTGTGGTCCACCACCGGGCCGCGCAATGTGCCCTTCACGGCGAGCTGCTTCCAGTCGAGGCTGGCGGCGTCGAGCTGCCACACCTTGTTGTACCAGGTGACCATCCCGGCTTCCTTGCTGAAGAAGAGCTGGGCCCCGTGCCGGCCGAAGAACTCGGGGGTGCGCTTGCGGGAGACCCAGTCGCCGAGGTCCGGATCGTAGAGATAGCAGAACTGGTCGACGGGCGGATTGGTGCGCTGGCGGCCGTTCAGCACCAGCTTCTTCAGCTCGGGGTGGTAGGCGAAGGATCTGTACTGGTGGCCCATCCACGGCCGGCGGTTGAAGCTCCAGCCGATCATCGGCTCGTTGGTGCCGATGAAGCCGGGCGGCAGCTCGGTCTCGACCGGCTGGTCCCAGGTGTTGGTGGCGAGATGGTAGTGGGCGACGTCGCTGCCGGGATAGGCCGAGTGGCCGCCGCTGTACCAGTAGAGGAGGTCGCGGTCCGGGTCCAGGATCACGGTGCCCCAGTCGCGGTTCCACGCGAAGGTCTTCAGCGGCTTCAGCGGCACCCAGGTGTTGGCCGGCAGCTCCGCGAGCCTCTTGGCGTGTGCGGCCGGGTCGGGCCGGGGGTCCGAGGTGAAATGGTCCGGCAGGAAGGCGCCGCCGCGGTAGTGCCGGGTATCCGCCGGGAAGGTCGGCAGCCCGGCGGGGCCGCTCCAGGCGTTGGCCGCGAGGTCGTAGCTCCACTCCTCCGGCCCGGCGCCGACGTACGTGGAGCTGTCCCAGCCCGGCTGCTTCCGGCCGTAGACGTAGCCGCCCTTCAAGACCACCTTGCCCGGCTCGCCGCCGGCCAGGAGATGCTCGGCGCGCGGTTCGGGCGCGGTCGGCGGATGCCGCTGCCGCCAGCGCGGCCCCGTGGGCTCGAAGACCCAGAGGTCGTTGGTCAGGTAGTCGAGGTGATCGCCGCCGAAGAGCACGAATAGCCCGGTCTTGGCGTCGTAGGCGATCTGGCTCAGCGCCCGGGCCGGCGGCGCCGCATCCAGTGCCTCAGCGGCGATTTCCAGGTTGATGCGGGCCTGGCGGAGCTCCTCGAACTTCTTCCCGCTCAGGCCGGCGGCCAGGCCCTCCAGCGCCGGGCTGACCTTGGCCAGATAACCCCTGGCGAAGGCGACCTGCCCGGCCAGGTAGGCGTCCTGCGTCTTGAACCCGGCCAGGGCCTTGTCGAGCTCCGCGAGCTTGCCGGTGACATCCGCGGCAAGCGGCACCACCTCCTTGGCGAGATGGGCCGCTTCCGCCGGACCGGCGAGGCCCTCGAGGTAGCCGTGCCGGGCGAGCCCCGCGACGCGCTGGAGCGGGGTGCGGAGCGCGGCCAGGCGGTCGGAGAAGTCCTGCAACGGATTCTGCCGCCGGAGATCGGCGTGGATCGCCGTCCACTTGCCGTCACGAAGCACCTCGGTCTCAGGCCGCGGATCATCGGTGCGGATCGAGATCCCGCCGAAGCCGAGCCCCCGGCCATCCGGCAGGGTCAGACGCCAGCCCCAGATCACCGGGCAGCGTTCGGCGTTGCCGATGCCCCCAGGCGGCCGGTGCTCCTTGCCCCGCAGCCCCGGCGCCTTGGCCTGATACTTCGGATCGCCCTGGTACTCGGCGGCCGGGCCGGCCGCCGGCGCGGCATTGGACGGAGGTTCGCCGGCGAGAGCCGACACGACCAGGCAGACAGTCATCGCGCAGATCAGCTTCAGACGCATGAAGGCTCTCCCGTGGCTAGAAGGGTGGAAGGTGGAGGCAACGACGGAGGACGGCGAACCGCAGAACATCGAACGCCGAATAACGCAGTCCGAAGTCACTTCGGAATTCGACATTCGGTGTTCTGCGGTTCTGCGGTTGGCGGTTACTTCCACCTTCCACCCTCCACCTTCCACCGCTGTCACTTCCCGGCCGGTGGCGCCGGCGGCGCCGGCGGGGCGTAGTCCTTGAGCGGGGCGATCTCCGCCTTGGCCGGGTCGAAGCGCAGGGCCCAGACGCCGCCGTCCCAGCTGGCGTCGCCCAGCCAGAAGAGACCGCGCTTGGCGTCCCAGTGGATGCCGCAGCAGACCCCGGTGTTGAGCTGGCCGGCGCCCGGAGTGATGGCCAGCTTGACCGTCACCCAGCGGTTCTTGGCCGCGTCGTAGGCCACGAAGAGGTCCGGCGACTGCTTGCCGTCGATGTTGATGCGCTGCGGCCAGAGGAAGAGGTCGCTCTCCGGGTGGTAGGCCACCTCGCGCGGGAAGAAGCCCCACTTCCCGGCCGGGTTCATGCCTTCGGGATTGAGCGGCGCGACCGCGAGCGTGGTCATGTCCAGCGCATGGAGCTGCCCGTCATAGGGCCGGCCGTAGCCGTTGAGCGTGGAGAAGATCATCCGGTCGCGCTTGGGGTCGTAGACCAGCCCCGAGCTGTCCACGCCGCCGCCGGGCATCTTGCCCTGGACCTTGAGCAGCTTCCACTCCAGGGTCTTGCCGTCCAGGCGATACGGGCCATTCCAGGCGAGCATGCCGCTCTTGGTGTAGCGGATCTGCATACCGTAGGCGTCGTTGTTCATGCCGTCCGGCACGCGGAAGCGCCCGGACCAGTCGCCCCTGTCCGGGTCGTAGAGGTAGGTGTAGCGGTCGACCTTGGCGTCGTTGACCGAGCCCATGACCATCTTCCTGATGCCCGGGTCGTAGGCCTGGCCGTTCCAGACGTGCTTCTTGGCCCACGGCCGCTGGTTGAAGTTGAAGCCCGAGGGGTACTGCTCGTTGGTGCCCCAGCAGCCCAGCGGAGCCTCGGTCGGGTCGGTGATCTCCCACCGGTCGGTGGCCAGGTGGTAGCGGGCCACGTCGTTGCCGCAGTAGCTGGCGTGGCCGCCGGCGTAGACGTAGAGCATGTCCCGGTCGGTATCGTAGACCCAGGTGCCCCAGTCCCGGCCGCCGAGCGGCACGGCGGTCTTCATCCGCACCCAGGTGTTGGCCGGGAGCGCCTTGAGCTTGGCCTCGTTGGCCGCGGCGTCCGGCTTGGGGCCCTTCATGAAGTTCTCGGGCCCGGACGGCGGCCAGCCGCCGACCCGCGTATCGGACGGGAAGGTCTTCTCCGTCGCGACGTCTGCCGTCCAGGCGTTCTTATCGAGGTCGTAGGTCCACTTGACCGGACCGACGTGCTGGTAGCCCCTGCCCAGGAAAGCCCCGCCGCGCATCGAGAGCTTGCCCTCGCCGGCCGATTCGAGGCGCGCGTCGAAGCGCGGCTCGGGGGCCGCGTCCTGGTGTTTCTGGAACCAGCGCTTCTTGGCCGGGTCGAAGACCCACAGGTCGTTGGTCCAGTAGTCCATGTGGTAGCCGCCGAAGAGGGCGTAGAGCTTGGTCTTAGGGTCGTAGGCGATGATGGAGAGCGCCCGCGGGGCCGGCTCGGCATCGAAGGCCTCGGCGGCGATTTCCATTTCGATCTGCGCCTTGCGCATGGCGGCCATCTGGTCGGGGCTCGCCGCCGCGCCGAAGGGCTTGATCAGCCCGGCGGCGGCCTCGAGGTGCTTCACGGCGAACTTGACCTGCCCGGCCTCGTACTCGCCGAGGCCCGACTGGCCCTTGAGCTCGGCGACCAGCGCGGCGAGATCCTTAGCGCACTTCTCGACGGCGGGGTCGACCTCGTCCTTGAGCGCCTTGGCCTCGTCGGCGGCCGGCTTGCCCTCGAAGTAGATGTGCCGGGCCTTGGCGAGCGTGTCCTTGCAGGCGTTGCGGAGCGCGCGGACCTGCTCGTTCCGCTTCTGGAGCGGGTTCGCCTTCCGGAGCTCGTCGACGATCAGCTTCCAGGCGCCGCCCTCCTTCACCTGCGTGTGGGCGATGCCGTCGTCGGCGGTCTGGTGGACTCCGCCGAAAGTCATCCCGGAACCGTCGGGCAGTTCGCAGGTCCAGCCCCAGAGGATCGGGTCCTGCTTCCACTGGGTGGCCGGAACCGGATAGGGCTTGCCCTTCTCCAGCGGCTCGGGGATGGCCCGGGCCGGGACGGTGACCGACTTGGCCCCGTTGGCGTCCACCAAAGGAGGCGGGGGCGGGGGCTCGCCGGCGAGGGCCGCCGCAGACAGTAAGCCAGTCATCGCACCGATCAGCATTGAACGCATGACAAGTCTCCCTTCCGACCGAACCTTGGCGTGAGCGAGTGTGTGGGTTTGTGGGTGTGTGAGTGGGGCGCAGGCCCAACGTACCCACACACACACATGCCCACGCGCCCACATACTCCCCGTCCTCACTTTCCCGCAGCCGGCGCCGGCGCGCCCGACGGAACGAAATCCTTCACCGGCGTGATCTCGGCCTTGGCCGGGTCGAAGCGCATAACCGAGACTCCGCCGCCCCCGCCCGAATCAGCCGCCCAGAAGATCTTGCGCTTGGCGTCGTAGGCGATCCCGCCGCTGATCCCCGGCAGAACCGCGCCCTTCTGAACGGCGATCTTCATCAGCACCCAGCGGTTCTTGGCCGCGTCGTAGGCCGGGAACAGGTCCGGGGCCACCGGCTTGGACGAGAGGTCGCGCCCCTTCTTGTAGAGCTCGCCCCAGACGAACAGGTCGCTCTCCGGACAGTAAGTCACTTCGCGGGGGAAGAACCACCATGTCTTCGAATCGTCCATGCCCTCCGGATTGAGCGGGGCAACCTGGGAGGTGGCGAAGTCCAGGGCGTAGATCTGTCCGTTGTACGGTTGGGCATAGCCCGGACTCATGAACAGCATCCGGTCTCGCTTGGGGTCGTAGACCATGCCGCAGGCGTCCACGCTGGTGACGGGCATCGCTCCCTTGACCGCGAATCTCTCCCATTTCATGGTCTTGGCGTCAAGCAGGAAGATCTTGTCGCCCTGCCAGCAGAGCGTCCCGTGTTTGGTGTGCCGCACCTGCCCGCTCATGACTGACGGTTCGAAACTCAGGCTGCCTCGGGGGGACATCCAGTCGGCCTTGTCCGGATCGTAGAGGTAGAAGTACTTGTCGATCGCCCGGAAGCCCAGCTGGACCATCTTGCGGAGATCCGGATCGTAGTCGTGGGAGTTCCAGGAGTGCGGCTTGACCCAGGGCCGCCGGTTGAAGTCCACGCCGAAGGGATACTGCTCGTTGGTGCCGATGCAGCCGAGCAGCGTCATGGTCGGATCGCTGGTCTCCCAGCGGCCGGTGCCCAGATGGAACTGCGCCACATCGTTGCCGCAGTAGCTGCAGTGGCCGCCGCCCCAGACATAGAGCATGCCCCGTTCGAAGTCGAACGGGATGGTTCCCCAGTCGCGGCCGCCGAGCGGAACAGGGATCTTCAGCCCAACCCAGGTATTGAGCGGCAACGCCTTGAGGCTGGCCTCGAAGGCCGCGGCGTCCGGTCGCGGTCCGGCCATGAAAGCTTCCGGCATGGCCGGCGGGTAGTAGCGCGCCGAGCGTGCCTCCGACGGGAAGGTCTTCTCCTGGTGGCCGTCGGCCGTCCAGGTGTTCTTCTCGATGTCGTAGATCCACTTGGCCGGGCCGACGTGGATGTAGTGCTTGCCCGGCTCATAGACGCAGCCGCCGCGCATGACCACCTTGCCGTCGCCGGAGGCGTCGAGGTGCGCGTCGAAGCGCATCTCGGGGGCGGCGTCCTGGTGGCGCTGGAACCAGCGGCGCTTGGCCGGATCGAAGACCCAGAGATCATTGACCGCGTAGTCCAGGTGGTCGCCGCCGAAGATGACGTAGAGCTTGGTCTTGGAGTCGTAGGCCGGCTTGGAGAGCACCCGCGGCGGCGGCTCGCAGTCGAAGGCCTCGGCGGCGATCTCGAGCTCGATCTGGCCCTTGCGCATGGCGGCCATCTGTTCCGGCGTCGCCAGCGCGCCGAAGGGCTTGATGAAGCCGGCGGCGGCCTCCAGGTGCTTCAGGGCGAACCTGACCTGCCCGGCCTCGTACTCGCCGAGGCCCGAGGCGCCCTTGAGCTCGGCGACCAACGCCGCGAGATCCTTAACCAGCTTCTCGACCGCCGGGTCGACGCCGTCCTTGAGGAGCTTGGCCTCGTCGGCCGCGGGCTTGCCCTCGAAGTAGATGTACCGGGCCCTGGCGAGCGCGTCCTTGCAGGCGTTGCGCAGTGCGACGACCTGCTCGTTGCGCTTCTGGAGCGGGTTGGCCTTCCGGAGCTCATCGATGATCGGCTTCCATGTCCCGCCCTCCTTGAGCTGGGTGTGGGCGAGGCCGTCGTCGGCGACCTGCTGGACGCCGCCGAAGGTCATGCCCGAGCCGTCGGGCAGCTCGCAGGTCCAGCCCCACAGGACCGGGTCGTTCTTCCACTCCGTGGCCGGCACCTTGTAGGGCTTGCCGCGCGCTTCGGGCTCGGGGATGGCCCGGGCCGGCACGGTCACGAACTTGGTGCCATCGGCCGCCACCAGCGGGGGAGGCGGCGGGGGCTGGCCGGCGAGGGCGGCGGTGCCGAAGACGACGGCCAGGAGGCACTGAGGGACTAAGGCACTGAGGCACTTAGTGCGCTTCGCGCCCGCTGTCGGATTGGTACGTATCTGGGTCATTTCGCCCTCCGTTCGACTCAGTGCCTTAGTGCCTCAGTCCCTCAGTGCCTTCTCACTTCCCCACCACCATCGCCTACTTCAGCTCCGCGTATTCCGCCGTGGCCGGATCGAACCGCAGCGCGAAGACCTGGAAGCCCAGGTCGGGCGCTGGACCGAGGAGAAACACGAGTTTGCGTTTCGGGTGGTACATCAGGCCGCTGCCGATGAAGCCGCCGGGCGCCTGGACGTTCTTCGGCTTCAGGCGCACGCTCTTCCATTCGTTCCCGGCCACGTCGTAGAGGTAGTGCCAGTCCGCGCCGCCGGCGAGGAAGAGCACCGCGTCCGCCTCTGGAAGGTAGATGGACTCGCGCGCCGTCTCGGCCTCGAACCTCACCTTGTCGGCGTTCTTCGGCTTGAGTTCAGCGATCTCGGTGGTCTTGAAATCGTAGCTCCAGACCACGCCCTCCTTGAGGGAGCCGTAACCCTTGCCGTTGGCGCAGTACAGGCGGTCGCGCTTGCTGTCGTAGCTGTACGCGGCGGAGAAACCGCAGAAGCCGTCGGGCCACTTGCCCTGCGCCGGCATGGGCACCCAGCCCTTGGTGGCGTCGAAGCGCTTCACTCCGCCGCCGATGAGGCCGTGCGGGGTGGCCACGAAGTTGGCGACGCCAATCGGGAAGGAAGTCTTGTCCCAGGCCCGGCGCGCCGGGTCATACATGTACGCGCCGGATGAGGAGTGGATCACGGCGCGCTTGCTGGCCGCGTCGTAGGCGCAGCGGTGGTAGGTGTGCATGCCCATCCAGGGGCGGCCGTCGAAGTCGGTGCCGGGGAATCCGCTGCAGGCACCCTCGTGGGTGAGCGGATGGGAGGGCCGGTAGCTGATGCTCCAGGTGTTCGCCTTGATGGAGTACAGCGCCAGGTCGTTGCCGCAGTAGCCGGCGTGACCGCCGCGCCACCAGATGAGTTGGTCGGTGTCTGGATCGAGGATGCAGGTGCCCCAGTTGCCGTAGCCGCCCGGATTGCCAGAGTTCTTGGCCGTGATCATGGTCCAGGTGTTGGCCGGCAGCTTGGCGAGGCGTTCCTCGGCGGCGGCGCTCTCCTCGGCCGGTTCGCGGTCGCAGGGGCCGGGTCCGCCGAAGAAGGTCACGGTGTTGGGCTTGACCCCGTATTTCGCGGTCCCGGCGGCGTCGGCCTTCGCCGCATCCAGGCGGCAGGCCCAGGTGCTGAACTTCCGTTCGTTGACCCAGTACCCGATCTCCCCGAGCCCCACCAGGAGATCGTCCGGCCCCGCCGCGAAGGCCGAGAGGCCGGTGTTGCACAGCTCGGCCGGCGGCGCGCCGGTGTTGTCCTCGACGTGCTGGAGCAGCGCCCAGCGGTCCGCCGCGAGGTCGTAGGTCCAGAGCTCGAAGGGCAGCGTCTCATAGAGCCCCTGCTTGCCCCGCGCCTGATTGGGCAGGTAGCCGCGGCCGGCCAGCAGCACGGTCTTGGCCTTGGGCAGCCAGACCAGCGCGTGTCCGGCCCGCGGGCCCGGTCCGACCGGCGGGTGCTGCTGCATCCAGCGGGACTTGGCCGGGTCGAAGGTCCAGGTGTCGGAATAAGCCCGGCTGTAGCCATCGCCCCCGAAGGTCACGACCTTCCTGGCCACGGGATGCCAGAGAAGCGGACTGTTGCCGCGCGGCGGCGGCTCGACGGCGAGTTCGTCGCGGGCGCTGCGCAGGATCTCCGTGAGGCCGTCCTGCAGGGTGGTCAGGGTGGGGACGTCGAGCCGGCCGCCGAGCTTCTTGAACTCGCTCTCGGCGATCTTGAGCGCCTCCGCCAGCGCCGCCTTGGCCCGGGCGAGCTGCTGGGTCTCGTAGTCGTCGGCGCCCTTGGCGGCGCCCAGGGTCGCGCCGGCGGCCGTGACGGCGGCGACCAGCTCCGCGCCCATCTTCTCGAGGCTCAGCTTGGCGGTCTCGGCGGATTCGGTGCGATAGTGCCGGTTGCGGCAGGCGGCCACCAGATCCTGGCCCTGGACGTAGAGCTTGTGCAGGTCGGCCCGGCGGTCGTTGATGAGCGGCGAGCCGAACTTGAGCTCCCGCCACTCGTTGCTCTTCGGGCTGTAGAGCCAGGTGCCGGAGCCGCCCAGAGGCGCGGCGCCGTTGGCCAGCATGACCTCGCCGCTCTCCGGCAGCCAGCACAGGGTGGCCCAGCGGGTGAAAGCCTCGCCGTTCCTCGGCGGCGCATTCTTGGATGCCGGATTCGTCCAGGTCTTCTGCGCATAGTCGAAACTTAACAGGTTTTTGCCCCAGGTGTCCGATCCGATGTATCCGTAGCCCCGGTCGGTCGCCGGATCCCAGGCCAGGAAGCAGTTGGAGGATTCGTTGAGCAGCTTGTTCGGCCCCTGGCCGGGCTTGGCCTCCTCCCACTTGCCGGTGGTCGGGTCGAACAGCATCTCCGCGGTCTTGCCGTTGTAGCCGGTGAGCAGGAACTTGCCGGCGCTCGCCACGTAGGTGAGCCCGCAGCCCGGGCTCCTGCCGTCCTTGGTCATGCCTTCGTCCAGCTTGACCCAGGCGTTGGGCGCAGCCTGGGCGATTTGAGGACAGAGCTCTCCGGACTTGGCCGGCGACTCTCCGCCGCGAGCTGCCACCATCGTCGCGGCCAGGGCCAGGGGCAATGCCATCTGCTTCATGGTCATCTCCTCAGGTCTTCCGTTCGAGGCGAAGAGTGACGATCTCCCACGCCCGCACCGCGAACTCGGCGACACCGCCGCGAACGGCGAGTTCCCGGCCCTCGCGCTCAAGCAGGTTGACGCGCTCGGCGCGGCGCACCCACGCCGGCAGCCGGACGCGCACGCACCCAGCGCGGCCGCGGTGCTCGGCCAGGCGCAGGATGAGCGCGCCGCCCTCCTCGGCCGGCTTGAGCGCCGCGACGTAGACGTGGTCCGACTCCACGGCCGGCATCTCGGGCAGCCGGACCTCGCCGGCGACGGCCAGCATGCCGGCGTTGTAGAGCCCGGCGTCGGCCTCGACGGAGCTCTCCAGGAGCGCCCCGCGGTAGCCGGTCACCGCGTACTCCAGGCGGTGGCGGCCCTCGTCACGCATGCCGTCGTAGCCGGTCATCACGTAGGACTCCGGCTCGTGCAGGTAGGTCGGGTAGGCCGGGCTCCTGAGCAGCGAGAGCAGGATCGTCGAGCGGCCCCGGCCGGCCGGCTCTATGCGGTAGGAAGGCAGGCCGCGATTGAGGACGGCGACGGAGAAGCCCTTGGCATCCAGCCCCGCCCAGTTGATCGCCGGCCAGTCACCGCCGGCCGCCTTCCAGTTGAACCACGGCTTGTAGACCGGCCGCTCGAGCGCGCCGTAGGGTATCCCGTAGAGGTGCCGGCCCGTCGCCGGCACCGGCACGGCGGCGCGCAGACGGGTGTTGCAGGCGTGCCACTCGACCTCGACGGCCACGTCGATGCGCTCGATTCCGGAGGTCAGCGTCACGGTGGTCCACGCCCGGGCCTTGTGATCGTTGGCCAGCCGATCGATGTCCACCTCGAACCGCAGGGTCTGCCGCGCCCCGCAGCGCTCGGCGGAGACGAGCTTGGTCTGGCCGACGAGCGCGGTTCGCTCCTGCGAGGGCTTGATCGTCGCCCAGGGCGAGCCCTCGTCCTCCTCGAGGATCAGCTCGAAGGGCCGGTAGGCGCCGGGGGCGAGCAGCGCCCGGCCCAGGCGCTTGTCGAAAACCCGGCGCACGCCGTGCGCGTCGGCTTCGATGCGGAAGCGCGCGTTCTCGATGCGCGGGACGCGGAGCTTCCGGACCGCCGGGGCCGGCGCGGGGCGGAAACGGAAGCTCGCGGCGGAGAACGCCGGCACGGCCGGGGCCGCGAAGGTCACGCGGGCGCGAGCTCCCGGCAGGCGCTCGACGGCCGCGACGGGGAGCAACCGGCCGGCGGCGTCCTCGATCCTGGCACCGGCGGAGGCCAGCGGCAGCTCGGCGGTCGCGAGCGTCGGCCGGGAGAAGCCGGTGAGGTTGACCAGCGAGAAGCTCCCGCGCCGGGGCGAACTCAGCCGCCGCAGGGACTTCGCCGCAAGGCCCGCGGTGCGCCCGGCCAGCTCGGCGTTGATGTCCATCAGCTCGTCGTAGGCCGCGTCGACGTGCGTGCCGGTGACGGCGTCGTGGAAGGCGGTGAAGAGCAGCTGCTCCCAGCACTTGGCGAGAGCCGCGCGCGGCGGAGTCGCGCCGCACAGGGCGGCGGCCGCGGCCAACATCTCGGCACCGAGCAGGGCGTATTCGGCGCGGCGCAGTTCCTGCTTCAGGCGGATGCGGGTGACGTAGCAGCCGGAGTTATTGGGGTTGACCTCGGCGCTCGAGTGCAGCTCACGCTCCGGAACGGAGTCGACGCGGGCCAGGCGCCCGGCCAGGAGCGGAAGAGCCTCGGACTCGACGGCGAAGCGCGCGTCGAGCCCGCGCGCGCTTCGGCGCAGCCAGGCGACGGCGTCGGGATTGGGCAGGAGTTCCTCCGGGGACAGCTCGACGAAGGCCCGGCCCTTGCGCTCCACCAGCCCGCGGTCGAAGTCGAGCAGCTTGGCCCGGGGCGCGGAGTCGAAGCCCCGGCCGCCGCAGCGCCGGCAGCCGCGCCCCGCGCAGCTCGGGCACGGCGGGTACTTGTCGTAGCCGGCCAGGATCCCGGCGCGCGGCAGCCCCCGCCCGCAGACCGTGCTGCCGTCCAGGCCCCGCCAGTACTCGGCGTCGAGCTCGGAGTAGGTCAGGCCGGTGACGAGCTTCAGGCCGCAGCCCCGGACGATCTGGGGCAGCTGGGCGCTGTTGCCGAAGGCGTCGTTGCGGACGACGAGCGCCGCGCGCTGGCCGAGGTGCTTCTCGAGCCAGAGAAACCCGGTCACGAAGTTCCTGGCCAGCGTCTCGCCCAGCACCAGGTTGCCGTCCACGATGTTGTCGCCGGCGCCCGAGACCTCGAAGCGCCCGGCGGCGGCCAACCGCCGAAGTTCGGCGCGGCGCTCCGGCCGGCGCTCCAGGAACTTGCGGACCACCGCGGTGCACTCGGCCATGAACTTGTACCCGGGGTGGCGCCGGGCGATGGCCAGGTTCTCAAGCATGTAGGCCTCCTCGATGTCGGCGTAGGAGGCATAGGTCTGCCCGTTCCAGGTGAAGCGGCGGTCCCAGCAGCGGCGCCAGGTGAGGTCGAAGTGGTTGTTGACCAGCACGTGGAGCACTGGTCGGGTCGGGAGACGAGAGCTCATGACTTGCCTTTCTCCGCCGGCCGCAGCCGCACCGGCACCTTGATGAGCGTCGGCGGCATCTCCGGCCTGGCCCGGCGCTCGGCCAGCCGGACGATGGTCAGCCGGGCGAGCTCGGCTATGCTCCAGACCATGGTGGGCGGCACCGAGCCCCTGAAGCTCGCGCTGTAGGCGCCGCCGTAGAGTTCCTCGGTGCACCAGCCGACGAGCTCGAGATCCCGGCCGAGGCTCAGGCCCAGCTCCCCGGCCGCCGCGGCGAGCTCGGCGGCGGCGTCGTGCCAGAGCCCGAGCACGGCGGTGGGGCGCTCGCCGAGGCTCAGGAGTCTCCGGGCCGCCGCGGGCGTCTCCGGCCAGGGCGTGTCCCGCATGTACTCCGGCCGGAACTCGACGCCCGCCGCGGCCAGCGCCGCCGCGACGCCGCCGTAGCGCTCCTGGCTCTGCACGCTCTCCGAGATCCGGCCGAGCCAGGCGATCCTCCGGTGGCCGCAAGCGAGGAGGTGCTTCGTGGCGGCCATCGCGCCCTGGAAAGAGTCCTGGACCACCGCGTCCAGGCTCATCTCCGGACTCCAGGCGTCCATCATCACCGCCGGCAGGCGCACCCGGCCGACCTCGGCCAGCAGCTCGGGTTTGGCGACGTCGAGCACCATGCCGCAGGCCCGGCAGTCGCGGAGCTGCTCCATGATCTGCGCCGGCGAACGCCCCCCGATGCCGATGGCCAGCATCGACCAGCCGCGGTCCGCCGCCGCCTGCTGCAGGCAGGCGAAGAGCATGCGCGAGAAGTCGTCCCAGAGCTCGGTCTTCTCCGCGCCGCCCAACACGAAGGCGATGGGCAGCCCGCGCTCCGGGTCGTTGACTCGGGCCAGGACCCGGAAGCCCTGACGCGGCTCGGAGGCCACCAGGCCCTCGGCCTCGAGCTGTTTGGCGGCGCGCCGCGCCGTCTCGGGAGCGACGCCGTGGGTCGCGGCCAGTTGCTTGTTGGACGGCAGAATCTCGCCGACTCCGATCTCGCCGTTCAGGATCGACTGCCGCAGCTTGCCTGCCAACTCGACGTAACCGATTGCCTCCAAGACCGATCCATCTGCACGCCGCGTGACCACCATCGTAACTACCTCCTGCCTACCATACACCGGGAGTTGCTGCCTGTTCGCGGTGTCCGGGCGAATTATTGCATCAAAGAGGCTTGTGGCGCTGACTCGCACTGTACGAAGGGATCGACACCCAGCCACGGCGCCGGAGCCGGTCAGCCGGAAACTTATGTATTTGAACTGTCGCAGCGCCTTTCGCTTATGTAATTGAACTGTCACCTTATGTATTAGGAGTGTCGCAGCCGCTTTGGCTTATGTATTTGGACTGTCACCCCGTTTGCAGGGGGCCGGCGCCCGGCGAAAGCACCACAAAAGTCCGTGCGCGCAGAATTCTGGGCAGAAAATCGCACGGACGGGCCCAAAACGGCCTCTCTACAGCACCTAACACCTTATGCCGCAGCTAGATGTCGTGCTCCGACGAGGATGTCCCAGACGAGGATGTCCCAAGGACGAGGATGTCCCAAGGATGTCCCAGTGCCCCGACGAGGATGCCCAGACGACGAGGATGCCCCTTATTCTTGCCGCCTTGTGTCCTGGCAAGGAATGCGCACACGGTAGAGATCCTGCCCCTTCATTGCCAAGTACTCCACTGTGCCGTCCTTCAGGAATACTGGGCCACATGTAAGACTGGTGATAGGAGGTGCAGATCGGCCGTCAACAACAACTACTCGTTGGCCACCGGTGTCTGCTACGTAGACGATGCGCGAACTGTCTGGGCTGAAAGCCATAGTGCCAGCATCAATTCCTCCGAACGCCGGCCCGGGCTGGCCGTCAACGACGGCATATCGTCTTTCTCCGCTACGTGCTACGTAGGCCCAGCGTTTGCCGTCTGCGCTGAAGACGGGCATTGGTGACAGTATCTCATCATACTCAGGACCTGCGGTGGCATCGTATACCACACACTGTCCCCCACCACGCTTGTCGAATAGTCCGGGGCGTCTTTCGACAACATATGTCAAATGCTTCCCATCTGGACTGAAGGCCGGCACTCCCACCACAATATCGCCAAACCGTGAAGCTTCTCTGCCATCGAGAAGCACATGATCCTTACCGTCGCGGCTGACTACGCAAACGACCTTGGCGCCATCAGGGCTAACGACAGGACATCCTTTCCGGACCGAGTCGTATGGCCCCAACTTCTCGTCATCGACAACCAGGAACGAACGTCCCCCCTCAAAGCCGACATGCAGCCGTCGCTTGGTGCCAGAGCTGAGGCGCAACGAACCGAAGGCAATGGCATCAGTTTCGGGTCCGGAGTTGCCATCAAGTACAGAACTCCACTTGCCGCCATCTAGGGCGATATAGGCAAAATGCTTGCTGTCTGTGCTAAACAGCACGTCATCGTTGGATATCCCATCGTACTGCTTGGTGGTCTGCTCATCTATCACCACCACCCAACGCTCCTGAGTCACTGCGACATAGGCAAGGCGAGAGCCGTCAGGGCTGAAACGAAAGCCGCTCTTGCCAAGGTGATCATACGCCTGACTTTCGCGCCCGTTGACCACCACTATCGGCTTGTTATCTCTTACTCCGACATAGACACACTTGGTGCTGTCTGGGCTGAAAAGAACATCGCAGATCCTGTCGAATCTAGGGCCAACCTTGCCATCCACAACCACGACAGCTCCGTTATCATTCCGGCCATGGTAGGCTACGCGTCTGCTGTCAGGGCTGAATATCGGGGCGCCGATCTTGTCGAAGACCGGGCCTGCTTCTTCATCCACAACAACCCGCTCTTTGCCGTCCTCCTTGATACAATAGGCGAACCGCTGGCCATCAGGACTGAAACAAGGAGGTCCCGCCTCATCACAGGCAAGTCCTTGCTTGCCGTCAAGATGGTAGCGTGCCTTCTGCCCATCCCAGGCAAGATAAGCTAGGCGCGTTCCCTCTGGACTGAAGCGGCACCACCCTACCCGATCATGTTTCTGCCCCTTCTTCTGGTCAACCACGGCCGTCCAATGCGTTCCCTCGGAGGCTACAAATGCGTAGCGCCTCCCGTCAGGGCTGAAGGCGCAAGGGCCAGGTTCGTCGGAGCCGTTAATGCAGGTGGACATGATGCTATCGCATTCCATTTCAACACGCCCGTTCACAACCACACAACGCTTGCGTCCCTTGTTGCCTACGTAGAAGCATAGGGTGCCTTTGGGGTTGAAATGAACACCAGCTAATGCCTCGAATCGTGGACCTAGCGCGCCATCCAGTACCACGCGGTAGTTTCCGTCGCGCTCACTGACAACGAGGGCGGCATGGCACCCGGATGGAGTTGCCGACAGGTATGTCCTGTGCACCCGCCAATCGTCAGCCACTCTGCAGAGAAGTTGCTCTTCGCCCATCGCAGAGTGGACTTGGAACAGACATGACGCGAGAATGATCCAAGTGCGCATTTCCGACCCTCTACGTAAGATCAGTGTCACCATGTGCGACTCCAGCCTAGCACGAAACGCTGCTTAGTATCGTACTTGCGTCTCGTGTCTCGTCGTCTCGTGTCTCCCTCGTGTCTCGTCGTGTCTCGTCGGAGCACGACATCCTCCTGGCGCACAGCTTCGTCGTGTCTCGTCGGAGCACGACATCCTCCTGGCGCACAGCGAGTTAGATGCTCCCGAAACCTCATTTGTACCCCGTCCATTGCGTTTTCGGGGGCCAAATCAACGC
Organism: Planctomycetota bacterium; assembly: GCA_022703445.1. Classification (GTDB taxonomy): domain Bacteria; phylum Planctomycetota; class SZUA-567; order JAKLDR01; family JAKLDR01; genus JAKLDR01. Next base: position 89,111 of record JAKLDR010000005.1, read on the forward strand.
GTACGGCCTCCGGCCAGCGGGTAAGGCCACGCACGGATGGCCTCTCGGCAGTGCCGCTTCGCGGGGACTTCAATCTTTCCCCTTCCCAGACTCTGCCCCGGCAGGCCCCCGCCCATAGGGCTCCTCGGTCTCGCGCACCAGCCACGAATCGTCTTGGCCGCGCCGGATCTCCAGCTTCGCCCGCCACTCGTTCGCGTCCGCGACCCCGTTCACGAACTCCTGGCTGCCCACCGCGATCGAGTCGGTCCACTGCGCCTCGCGGCCCAGCCGGTGCGCATCCAGCGCCTCGGCGATCATCGCCTGGTGGTCGCGGGCCAGCTCCGCGGCGCTGGGCGTCCCGGTCAGCTCCAGGAGCTTCTCCCGGTCGAGCACCAGGAACTTCCGGCGCTCGCCGGCCAGCTCGTCGTAGCCGCACCACCGCCACTCCCGCGGATGTCCAACAACCCCGGCCCGGACCATGTTCAGGTCGATGTAGCGCATGCACCGCCAGAGGTGCTCGCCGCTCTCGACCATCGTGCAGTGATAGCGCCCGTTCCAAAACGCCCCGCTGCGCCGCCGGCGCAGGTTGTACCACTTGCCGAACTCGCCCTGCAGCCGCTGCATGAACCGGGCGATGGCCGCCGGCTCTTGGGCGCTGACCAGCAGGTGCACGTGGTTGCTGGTCAGGCACCACGAAAGCAGCGAGACGTCCGAGCCGCCCAGGACCTCCCGCAGGCGCCGGCGGTACTCCTGCCGGTGCGCCTTGAAGCGGAGGAGGAACTTCCGGTCGTGACAGCGGTGCGTCAGGTGGCAGGCGCTTCCGGGCAGGACATATCTATTTGCTACCGGCATGGTGGCGCATCATACCCGCCCGAAGCGTCCGTGCAAGAATCGGGTGGCAATAAACGCACGGACGGGCCCAAAACAGCTTCTCCAGAACACCTAACCACTTATGCCGCAGCGGGATGCCGTGCTCCGACGAGGATGCGTAGGATGCGTTGCGTCCTTAGGAGTGTCGCAGCCGTTTTGGCTTATGTATTTGGACTGTCACCCCGGTTGCAGGGGGCCGGCGGCCCGGCGAACGCACCACAAAAGTCCGTGCGCGCAGAATTCTGGGCAGAAAATCGCACGGACGGGCCCAGAACCGGACTCCAGTCATGGTCAACCCATTGCAGGACAGAGAGATGGCGTGGTCCGACCCCGAAGCCCGGAACCCGAAGCCCGGAAGCCCGCCCCGTGACTGGTCTCGCCGTCTTCTTGGCCGTTCAGCCTCGGTGGACCCATTCACCCTGTCTAGCCCTCAATCCTTCGCAATGCTTCGACGGCCGCATCGTGAACGCGCCAGTCGCTGTCACCAAGCAGCCTCTTCAGCGCTGGCACAGCATCGCTGGCCGCTGACCCGATCCCGCCCAACGCTTTGGCGGCATCCTGTCTGATATCACCACTCTGGCATTCCAACATCTTGGGGGCTTCCGGGGACACAACACTTTTACCCCCCTGTCCTTCTCGGCCGTCTCTGCAGGTCCCGCCCGGTGAGCTTCTCCACCAGCTTGACGAACTCCCGGTCGCCGGCCGGGCGCGACGTGCGCGACGACCGCCGCAGCTGCCTCTCGGCCGGTTCGTCCGCGCCGGTCAGGAGTTCGCGCCACGCGCGGGCGTCGGGCACCAGCCCCAGCAGCGTCCGGTCCCGGATCAGCGGGTCCTTGTCCTGCAAGGCCAGATGATAGCGAGCGCTCGACCACGGCCAGTCTTCCGCTTGCGCGGCCAAACCGGCCTTCACCGGATTGAGTTCCGTGTACCGCGCCGCAGCCAGCAGATGGCGCTGATCGAGCACGCACGAACCGAAGCGCCCCTGGAACAGGTAGCCGCGCGCCCCCTCGGCGAAGTTGCGCCAGCGGGTGTAGCGCTTGTGCGCCTCGCCGACCGCGCGGGCCAGCGCGGTCTCCTCCGGCGGCACCATCACCAGATGGACATGGTTGGTCATCAGGCACCAGGCCAGCACTTCCACCCCCTGGAGACGGCAGTGCTCGGCCATCAGTTCGAGGTAAGTCCGCCGTTGGGCGTCGGTGCTGAGCACGTCCATCGAGCGCACCCCGCGCTGCGTGACATGATGCGGATGCCCGGATACCACAACACGTGCGATTCTTGCCATGACCGGATGACTATATCCGAAACAGAAGAACTTCAAGAGGGAAAAGTGTTGTGTCCCCCGAAGCCTCCCGTGCGATTCTTGCCATGACCGGATGACTATATCCGAAACAGAAGAACTTCAAGAGGGAAAAGTGTTGTGTCCCCCGAAGCCTCCGTGAGCCCCAACATCGAAAGCGTCAGCAGGGACACGCACTGCCACATGACCGTTCTCCGGCGCATAGAAATCCTCCTGCCGCCGTCAGCTTACCCCGCCCGGCGGTGGCGCGCAAGGCTCTCCCCGTCCCTAGGAGCGACGCAAGGAGGGGTGGCCTACTTGCCAGCCGCTTTGGCCCGGACTGTCTGCAGCGAGTAGTCGGCGGCGGAACGCACGTCCTCGTGCCGATCTGTGGCCGCCAGTTCCAGAGCGGCGATCACCTCGGTGATCCGGTTGCCAAGTTCGCAGTCACGCAGGCCCTCTACTGACGCTAGGCGGATCAGCGGGTTGGAGTCGGTGATACCATCGAGCGCTGCGACGACGGACCGCCCGTCGCAGATCTGCAAAAGGAGGTAAGCTGCAGACTCGCGGTCGCCGGACGGTCTCAGCAGCCTAATGTAGAGCCTGGTCTTGCGGGCTGCCTCTCGTGGATTGTCTAGCAGTCGGCCCTCTATCGCGCTGGCAAGTCCCAAGTAGTGGACCTTGGCGGGTTGGCTGCGCTCCAGGTCGTTGACCGCATTATTCACCTGCCACACCGGCACCACCACCGCACCGACGAACCAGGCCAGGCCGAGGGCCAGGAGGATGGCCGCCGTCCACGCCGCCATCGGCCGCCAGGTGCGGAGGGGCTTGGCAGGCTGGTCAGCGGGCTCGGTCACTTCGCCGGCTCCTCGCGACAGCTGTTACCTATGACACCCATCGTGATGGAAACTCGAGAACCCATTTCCCATCCACACGACGGGCAACGCCTTCTGCCCCACCTGATGCCTCGGGATCGCGATACTGACAGTATAGAACTTCAGCAGTCGTGTCGTTCAGCCATCGCGTGATCGAGAGCTGCAGCAACCACGCCGGGCGTCCCTCTCCCCGTTCCCGAACGAACCCATGGGCATCCTTGGCTGCTTCCGAGGCCCTGCGGAAGACGGCCACACCGGAGCTGTTAAGTCTGGCCAGCAGGTCTCCGGAGATGTCCTGCCCATCGCCGCATCCAACAAACCATTCCTTCACATGGGTCCGCCTCTCCAAGGCATGAAAAGCGAGAGCCTCCAATAGCGACGCCTCTGATTCGTGCGAAGCTGTCATCGTGTCAACCTCCCCCGCCATTCTCCCCGCCCCCCGCGCCCGGCGCAAGGCGCGGGAGGAGCAACTTCAGGGTCGGGCTGGTGGCTTCCCGGGAGGCCAGGCGTCTATCCGGATGAGTCTCTCCCTCAGCAGTTCGCGGACAAACGATTCCTCTGAGGCTGACGCCCACAGCTCACTTGGATGATCATGGAAACCGAACAGCTCAATGCCACCTCGAACCAACCGGAAGTTGCGGGTCTTGATGATGTTGTCGTTGGTGCACCACGTGGCCAGCAAGGACGGAACGTCCTCAGCGGAAAAGGCCCGTTCATCAATCTCAATGGTTGCGCCCTGGCCATAGTGTTCTAGAATGCGCTTGAAGACCGCTGAGTACCTCGTAGTACTTAGCCCATAGATACTTGACGGCTCCTTCCTCTGCCCGTTGAGCCAATTCCAGAACGACATGTGCAGGCTCCCATCCGCCTACGAGGCATCCAACCTCCCCGCCATTCTCCCCGCCCCCCGCGCCCGCTGCAAGGCCAGGCGTGGCCTACTTCCCCATTAGGGCGGAGATGATGGGCTCACCCAGCCAGATGATCCTCACCACCACGCAACCCAGATAGGTGATTACGAAAGCCAGCGGGATCAAATACAGGATCAGCGTCCACGCTCGGGTGGCCCACCGCGTCTTCCTGATCCATAGGAGGGTGCCGATATCGATGACCACAGCGCCCAGTGCCGCCTGCCAGATGGTCTTGCCGAGAGGTGCGCCATCCAGGCCAAGCCACACAGCCATAGCGACGAGGCCAATACCAGAGATCAGCCAGAAGGGAACTGTTAGCAGGGTCTTGAGCCTCTTGAGGAACACCGACTGTTCGAACAGAGGGGCATTGAGAAGCTTGAGGAGTCCCATCAGGTCTACCTCTCCCCCGCCGTCCACGCCGCCATCGGCCGCCAGGGGCGGAGGGGCGGGGCGGGTTGGTCAGTCACTTCCGGCATGGCGTCCTAAGTCCCCACGGATGGCCCGGTTAATTTCCCGAAGGCCCGGCGAAGCAGGCATCGGGCCTTCGGCCGTTCATTCATGCTTGGTCATGGCGTCGATGAACTCGAGCTCCAGACCGCCCGTCGACTTGGCGATCACGTTATAGAGGGCCGCCATGATGACCCCGCCGATAAAGCCCACGATGCCGTACAGGACCGGCAGGGCCAGGATGAACAGCATGCCGGCAGGAGCCGCCGGGCCGAAGGCGGACATCAGCAGGAAGACGGGGATAAAGACCATGCCGAGGGCGGCATAGAGAAGGCCCAGTACGAGCCCGGCCCGAAGGGGGGCCACGCGGGTAAGACGTTTCACTGCAATCATGTGCGGAACCTCCATTCCCCGTAAGCTGTCGCTGCTTCCCCGCTCACGTCAGAGATCAAACAGTCCTTTCTTTGCCGGAGCGGGTTCCGAGCCCGTACCGGCTTCCGGCTTGGTTGGCGTCATCCTTCACCGATCCTCCCCGCTGCGCCCCTTAGCGGGCTCGGCCAGCAAGCGTGCTATATCATCATGGCCCCTCTCCGCGGCAAGCTTCTGCGCGGTGATGCCTGTGTCCGTAACGGCCTTGACATCGGCTCCAGAGGCCAATAGGCACTTAACCACACCGATCATGCCACAGTAAGCGGCGATGTGCAGAGGGGTCTGCCCATGCGCGTCGCGTGCATCTACTTTCGCGCCCCTCCCAATCAGACGTGCGGCCACATCTGCATGTCCTCCGAACGATGCCTGATGCAGCGCAGTGAAGCCATCATCCGTGGTCGCGTTGCTGTCGGCCTTGGCATCCAGCAAGAACATGACAACCTCAACGTTGCCAAATCGCGCAGCATCCATCAGCGGAGTCCAGCCCTTGGCACCACGAGCATCAACCGGAGCCCCTTTGTCGATCAACAGCTTGGCAACCGGCACATGGCCGGCCATTGCGGCAAGATGCAGAGGCGATGCCCCTGTCTTCATCTGAGCCCGGGGGTCACCGCCAGCCGCTATCAGCATCGCTGCTATCTCAGCACTGCCTTTGCCTGCGGCAACGTGGAGCGGGGTTGCTCCACCTTTCGTAACGATATCGGCTTTGGCTCCATGCGCCAAGAGATACTTCACGGTCTCCGCATTACCGGTGGACACTGGCGCAAAAATGGGTGTGCTACCATCCGATCTGACTGCGTTTGCATCGGCCCCTCGCTTGAGCAAGACCTCCATCACCCCAAGGTTCCCGGACATTTGGGCGACATGCAAAGGGGTGTCCCCGTCCTGACTCTTGGCGGCAACGGAAGCGCCTTGGCCCAGCAGGTAATCGACCAATTCCGCATATCCACCAACGCAAGCTGAGTGCAGGGGCGTCCACTCGCCGTCAGCCCTCTTGCCGATATCCACACCAGCTGCGGCGAGGGTCTTGACGATCCCAAGCTCTCCCGCCGTCGCAGCGGCATCAAGGAGTGTTTGCCCAGCGCTATACCTCGTCTTCAGGATAGAAGGATCTTGGCGCAGCAGTTCCTTCAGCTGGTTGACATCTCCTCGTCGCACCGTAAGCATAGCGGGGTCGGCAGGAATCGGTCGCAAGACCAGCGAGAAGCAGCCCAGGTACTCACGGAGGTTCGACTGCGACGCCATCTGGACAAGCTTGGCGTGCGTGGGGGCAGGCATAGTAACAAGAGGGCCCTCCGTCAAGGGCCAACGACTTTCAGGTCGGGCCGCTCTTATGGCCACACGAAGTTCCTCCAGCCTTTTCTCGGACACTACGGGGATCACCGGCACATCCTGCTCCGCAACGAGCCCCATCTGCAGGGTCAGATCAAGCCCATTCGGGCCATCATGGTGTCCCCTGCAGGCAATCGCCATTGCCTTCCCCGCGTCTACCCAAATGAACGCTGTCTTGTCTTGTCCCCTGAGTTGTCCATGGGTCGCGAGCAGATAGGATTCCTTCCCGCCTATTCTGGCCATCATCGACGGCGTGCCTTCCGTCCACTCAAGTAGTGGTACTAAGTTGACGTTAACGCCAGCAACTCCGTCAGGCTTTCTTGTGATGGCCTGAGGGATCACCGCAAAACTGGGCCCTGCGTCGGCACGTTTCGCAACGACATATTCCGAGAGGTCTGAATCGAACCACGCTGCGCACTCAGGGCCAGCGATCAACAATGGGGCATCTCCCAGTGCCACAAGGTAGAAGAACTTGGTGGGGCTGGCATACAGCAAGTAGGTGCGCAGTGTGCCGTCGATGCCTGTGCGCATGGCCTCGCTCTTCGCCACGAAGACTGCACCCTTGGGAATATCGACTCTGCCACAAAGGAAAGCAGGAAGGGCCGCTCGAGCGCTAAGAGCCTTAATGTCCTTCATTGAGCGGGCAATTACAGTGTCATCACCGCGCTGGCCTGGCACATCTTCTCCCGCCAGACCGCCGGGGATTGCGATGGCGATCAGGACGACCAGACATGAAGCTACGCGCGCCAGAAGGGGTTCCCTGTCGGTATGCATGCATCCCTCCCCAGTGCCACTAGACAGGCCATTTCCGACATGACGTTCGCCCTATCGTAAGTCAGGACTTGCTCTGGTCAAGAAACAGCGGCATTCCGGGGTCAGCTTACCCCGCCCGGCGGCGGCGCGCAAGCTGGCTCGCGAGAAAGTTCTCCGCCATCTCCGCCGCCGGCGGCCGCCAGGCGCGGAGGGCGGCAGGCGGAGGGCCAATGGCGGCGCGGCCACCCCGGGGCCGCTGGGGCCGGCAGCCATGCCCCCGCCCCAATTCTCCCTTTGGCCCCTCCGCCCGCCCGCCTATAATCCCGGCCCGTGAGCACCGCGGAACCGGACGCCCGGACCGCCCCCCGCGCCCCCCTGGGAGAGGCGGAGCCGCCCTCATCCGACCTGGCGCGGGCCATGCGCCGCGCCCTCGGCTGCGTGGCCGCCCTCGACTTCGCCTACTGCGTCGCGGCGGCCTCGCCCTACGCCATCGCCTGCCTGCCCCCCGACGCAGGATGGTCGTCGTTCGCCTCGGCGGCCGGGGTCATCCTTCTCGAGGTCCTGGCCGTGAGCCTGCCGGCCTACGCGCTCGGCTTCGTCCTGTGGCGCTGGGGCGCTCGCCGCGCGGCGGTGGCCGGGTGCCTGTCGCTGCTGGTCCTGGCCGCGTTCCTGCTGCGCATCGACGCCATCATGTTCCCGTTCTTCCGTCAGCACGTCTACGGCGCGCTGGCCCTGGGCTGCCTGGCCCAGGGCGACGCCGACGCCCTGGCCATGACTCCGGGACAGCTCGCGATCTACGGGCTGGAGGCGCTGGCGGTCGTCGGGCTGCAGATCCCGGGATACCTGGCCATCCGCCGCCTCTTCCTGACTCGCTGGCCCCAGCGGTCGGCCCCCTGGGTCCGCCCGACGCTGGCGCTGGCCGGCCTAGGGATGCTCGTCCTGGCCCTGGCCGCCTGGGCCGGGAGCCGGACCAGCGGGCTGCGGCCGGGCTTCATTCCGGCCAGCCGCAAGGCCGACCTGCTGGCCATGCAGCAGGGCCTGCTCGTGCCCCTGGCCGGCAGCCAGGAGACCGCGCCGCCCGCTGCGATCGCGGCTGCCGCGGACAAGGGCTTCCGCAAGGCCCTGGCCACCATGGACCGCCGGCCGGCGTGGCTGGATCCCCTTAGGGTCGCCACCGGCCCGGCACGCCGGCCGAACATCGTGATCGTCTTCGCCGAGAGCCTGCGCGCCGACGCCATGACCCCCGAGGTCATGCCCGAGATGACCAGCTTCGCCGCGGGCGCGACCCGCGCCGGCAGGCACTTCTCGACCGGCAACACCACCTACCTGGCGCTCTTCGGACTGACCTACGGCCAGGACGCGGCCGCCTGGGACCTGGCGCTGGCCGAGCGGGCCGCGCCGCCGCCGCTCGCGGCGCTCAAGGCCGCCGGCTACCGCCTGCACCTGGTCTCGGGCTGCTCCATGGCCTGGTGGCGGCTCGACGAGCTGGTCCTGCCCCGGAGCATGTTCGACAGCTACTTCGAGCGCGAGGGCGATCCCGTGGCCGACGACCTGGCCGTGGTCCGCGAGGCCGGCCGGGTGATCGACTCGGCGGGCGGGGAACCCTTCTGCCTGCTCGTCTTCCTCTACGCCACCCACTGGAGCTATTACTTCCCGCCGGACCGCGCCCGCTTCAGACCCTACATGGAGAACGTCGAGCTGAACATCGGCCCCCGGCTGGTGACCCGCCGCGAGGAGGTCTGGAACCGCTACCGCAACGCGGCGGCGTTCGTGGACCGCTCGGCCGGACAGATCGTCGGGAACCTCGAAGCCCGGGGGCTGCTCGACGGCTCCGTGGTGGTCTTCGCCGGCGACCACGGCGAGAGCTTTCACGAGACCGGCGGCTTCTGCCACGGCAGCTCCCTGGGCATCCAAGAGCTGGCCGTGCCCTGCGTGGTCCGCTGGCCGGGGCAGACCGCCGGCCGCGAGATCGCCGGCTTCACCCAGCACAAGGACATCTTCCCGTCGATCTTCAGACACATGGGGCTGGAGAGCCCGCAGCTGGCCGCGCTCTCCGGGCGGCCGCACCTGCTAGAGGGGCAGGGCGGAGCCTCCGCGCAGGCCGGCGCCGGCGACAAAGGCTCCCCCCGCCGCTGGCTGCTGCTGGACGCGAACCGCCGGCTGACTATATTCATGCCGCAGGGGAAGCCGCGCCTGGAGTGCCTGGGCTGGCGGGACGCCTCGGGGCTCGAGGGCACCCCGCTGACCGGCGCGCCGGCGCCCGGCGAGGCGGCCGCCGTCGAGGACCGCCTGCTGGACTGGCTGCTGTCCTCCGGAGCGGCGGGAATGTGGCGGGCGGCGGGCGCCAAGTGATCAGACCGATCGGACCGATCCGACGGATCAGCAACTTGAGGAGAACCCGATGCGCGCAACCCTGACCTTCCTGAGTGCGGCGATGCTGTTCGCCTCCGCGGCGCTGGCCGGCGAGGCCGCACCGCCCCCCGCCCAGCCCGCCGCCGGCGAAGTCACCGAGATCAGGGCCGTCTGCCGCAACGGGCAGACCTTCGTCACCTGGAAGGATGCAGCCGAGGGCGAGGCCGCGGCGGGGCTGCGCTACGCCTTATACCGCGCGGACGGGCCGATCACCCAGGAGAACCTGGCCGCCGCACAGTGCCTCCAGAAGGGCATCTACTACAACTCCGCGCGGCTCTACGGCAGCGCCTTCTGCGAAAAGTCGCGCCTCGACCCGGCCAAGCCCCAGGTCGTGATCGAAGACGGCGGCAAGCCCCTGCCGATGTGGAGCGGCGTCACCGCCGTGACCGTCCAGAAGGACGGCAAGAGCTACTATGCGGTGTTGGCCACCGACGCCAAGGGCACGCCGGTGACCAAGGTCGTCCCGGGGAAGAGCGCCACGACCGAAGCGGTCCAGGAGAAGGTCGGAGCCATCCAACCCATCCTCTGCGAGGGATTGAAGAAGGCCCCGGGTGCGAGCCCTGCGCCGGCCTCCAGCTTCGGCAAGAAGCTGCCCATGCAGGTGGACCTGCACGCCTCGAGCGGCTATGCCAGCGACAAGCTCTACGGCGCGGGCGACGCCTACCTCTACTTCGCCACCCCCCAGATGGGCTATCGCGACGGCCTGCAGGGCTCCTTCGTGGTCCGCGAGAACCAGGGCAAGTCGCTGTCGCTGTCGGCCTTCGAATCCCTCGAGAACCCGGCCGGCAACCCCGTCAATCTGTGTTTCGAGACCTACTGGTTCGGCTACCTGTGCGTGCCGCAGTGGGCCGACCACAAGGAGCCGCGCGCCTACCCCTTCACCGAGAACCGCATGCTCTGGGTCATCGACTGGGTGGCCAGGAAGTACGACGTCGACACCAACCGGATCTACGCCGGCGGCGGCTCGATGGGCGCGTGGGGCTCGAGCACCTTCGCCTTCCGCCACCCGGAGATCTTCGCGGCCGTGTATCCCAACCGTCCGCGGACCCGCCAGCGCGGCATGCCCTCTCTCGCCAAGCTGCCCCCCGGGCAGAAGGAGGCGATGATGGACGACGGCAAGACGCCCTACCTGGAGCGCATGGACATGGTCAAGTTCGCGAGCGAGCACCACGAGGACCTGCCGGTCTACATCTGGTGCTGCGGCCGGCGCGACGGTTTCGCCTCCTGGCAGGAGCAGGTCGACCTGGTCAAGGCGCTCACCGCCAGCCACCACGGTTTCGCCTTCGCCTGGAACAACGGGGATCACTCCTCGGGCGGCTATCCCATGGGCAAGGTGGCGAAGTACTTCGGCAGTGACAAGTTCGCCAGGAACCAGAGCTACCCGGCCTTCGGGAACAGCTCCATCAACGACAACATGGGCAACGGCGATCCCAAGGACGGCGACCTCGGCAACGACGATCCGAAGAAGGGCCCCGTCGAGGTCTTCGGCATCAACCTGGGCTTCATCTGGAAGGACGTGGTCGACGAGCCCGGCAAGTGGTCGGTGAAGCTCTCGAACGATCTGGCCAAGGCGGAGATGACCGTGGACGTCACCCCGCGGCGCTGCCAGCAGTTCAAGCTCAAGGCCGGTGACAAGCTCAAGTGGACCAACTCGGCTGGCGGAGCGGGCGAGGCGACCGCCGACCAGTGGGGCCTGGTGACCATTGAGAAGGTCAAGATCGCCCCTGGCGCGGAGAGCGTACTGACGATCACCAAATAGCCGCCCCGATCCAACAGATCGGACCGCTCCGACGGACCCGTCGGAGCGACTTCAGAGGAGATCCCCATGCGCGCGACCCTGGCTGTGCTGACTGCGACGCTGCTGTTGTCTCCGGCCCTGGCCGCCGGCGAGGTGACCGACATCAAGGCGGTTTGCCGCAACGGCCAGACCTTCGTCACCTGGAAGGACGCCGCCGAGGGCGAGGCCGGGGCGAAGCTCCGCTATGCGCTCTACCGCTCCGAGGCGCCCATCACCCAGGGGAACCTCGATCAGGCCGAGAAGCGCATCTGGGGCATCGTCAACAACTCCGCCAAGCTGTACACCTTCAGCTTCAACGGGCGCCTGGCCGTCGACCGGCTGGACCCCAAGCGCCCGACCTGCGTGATCGAGGAGGGCGGCAAGCCACTCCCAGACGGCTCCGGCGTCGCCGTGGTCACGGTGGACAAAGCCGGCAAGCGCTACTACGCGGTGGTGGCCACCGACCCGGATGGCAAGCCGCTCAGCCCCGTCGTGGCCGGCAAGAGCGCCACCTCCGAACCCGTCGAAGAGCAGGTTGCGCCGGTCCAGCCCGTCAGGGTGTGGAGTTCCAAGGAGCGCCAGGACCAGCGCTACGCCCTGAGCGGTGAGCAGGGCCTGCCGCTCCTGGTTTCACTGCACGCCAGCGGCGGATACTCCTACGTCGGCACGCACCCCAGCGGCGACTACTACAACTACTTCGGGCCGCGGGAGTGGGGCTACCAGGAGGGCATGCCCGGGTCATTCTCCGTCGACGAGGACCGGTTCAGCGAACCCAAGGGCACCCGGCAGCTGCGGCTGCAGCCCACCGAGTGCATCGTGGACTTCCGCAACGGTGTCAGCCCGCTGGAGACCTACTGGTTCGGATACTACTGTGTTCCGCAGTGGGCCGCGCACAAGGAGCCGCGCGCCTATCCCTTCACCGAGCGGCGCACGCTCTGGACCATCGACTGGGTCATCAAGAAGTACGGGGCCGACCCCGAAAGGGTCTACGGCATGGGCGGCTCGATGGGCGCCTGGGGCTCGATCAGCCTGCTGCTGCGCCATCCGGAAGTCTTCGCCGCACTCTACCCGACGATGCCCCGGATGCGCCAGCGCGGCCTCCCGGGCATCGGCGGCTATCCCAAGGGCAACGAACTGATGGAGGACGGCAAGACCAACTACCTGGAGCGCATGGACTCGGTCCGCTTTGCATCCGAGCACCACGAAGACCTGCCCTTCCTGGGCTGGGCCATCGGCCGCCAGGACGGCTTCGCCACCTGGCAGGAGCAGGCGGACATGGTCAAGGCCCTGACCGCATCGCACCACGGCTTCGCCTTCGCCTGGAATAACGGCACCCACGGCACGGACAGTAAGTCCGGCTCCGCGCCCATGAACCTCGTAAAGAAGTACTACCCTCCCGCCAAGTTTGCGCGCAACCGAAGCTATCCGGCCTTCGGGAACAGTTCCATCAACCAGGATCCCGGCCCCGGCGACCCCAAGGCCGGGGACATGGAGGGCGGCATCAACCTGGGCTTCATCTGGAAGGACGTGGTCGACGAGGCCGGCAAGTGGTCGGTCAAACTCTCAAACGACCTGGCCAAGGCGGAGATGACCGTCGACGTCACCCCGCGGCGCTGCCAGCAGTTCAAGCTCAAGGCCGGTGACAAGCTCAAGTGGACCAACTCGGCGGGCGGTGCCGGAGACGTGGCCGCCGACCAGTGGGGCCTTGTGACCATTGAGAAGGTCAAGATCGCCCCTGGCGCGGAGACAGTGCTGACGATCACCAAGTAGCCGAGCCGATCTGACGGATCCGTCTGATCCGACCGATCCGTCGGATTTTGAATAGCTTACGACTTTTCGTAAGAAAACCGCCAACAACGGGGCTTGCCAGTTGTATTACGCCACCAGGAGGACAGCTAGGTGGCCACTACTCAGACAGCGAATGGCAAAGCAGCAGGCCGGACCAGCTCCGGATTGCTGGCCGATATCCGCTCCCGCATCAGGGCAGGGAAGTTCGCGCCCGGCGAGTACCTGCCTACGGTGCGCGAGCTGGAGAGAGCCCACGAAATCTCCCGCAAGACGGTCAACGCGGTGCTCAAGAACCTCGAGGCCGAGGGCCTCGTCGCCGCCGAGCCGCGCCGCGGCTACCGGGTGCTGGCCCGCGCGGCCGACCCCGACCAGGGCTGCCCCCTGGCCTACGTCGCCGACCTGCGCGAGTCGCCGGAGCAGTGGAGGCCTTTCCACCAGGAGCTGCTCTCCGCTTTCCAGGGAGCGGCGGCGCGGCGCAGTTGGACGCTCCTGGGCGTGGGTTCGCAGGGGCGCGATCACGAGACGGTCATGCACCAACTCACCGCGGCGCGGACCTGCGGGCTGATCATCGACTCGGTCGATGAGGAGATCATGGGCGCCATCCGCTCGGCCGGCCTTCCGGCGGTCGCGGTCGACGCTTGGGAGCACAACCTGCCCATAGACGTGGTGGCCCAGGACTCGTACCAGGGCGGAGTCGTGGCGGCGGCTCATCTGGCCGCCAAGGGCCACCAGCGCATCGCCTGGTTCGGGCCCACCGCCTGGAGCACCCACAGCCGGGCGAGGCTGGCCGGCACCCTGGCCGGACTGCTAGAGCACGGCCGGGGGATTGACACGGGGCTGATCGTCAGCGCGCCCCGCGACGACTCCGCCCGGCAGGCCCGCGAACTGCTCTCGCGCGCCGACCGGCCGACCGGGATCGTCTCGCTCTACCTCGAGAACGCGGCGCAGTTGGTCCGCACCGCCCGCGAGCTCGGCCTGCGCCTCGGCCGGGACCTCGACCTGGTCGGCTGGTGCACCGAGGAGCAGTACACCCGCGACTGGCTGCCGCTCTTCGGCGGTGAGCCGCCGGCGCCCTGCGCCGTCTGGAGCCCGCGGCTCATGGCGGAGCTCGCCGTCGACCGCCTGGAGGCCCGCCGGAAGAACCCGCACCTCGCGCCGGTGCGGATCAGCGTGCCGGTGGAGCTGAGAACGAAGTAGGCACTTAGGGACTGAGGCACTTAGGCACTGAGGGAGAGGAGTCCGACATGATGAAGAATTCGACAAGTCCGGCAGCGCGCGCGAAGCGCACTAAGTGCCTCAGCGCCTTAGTCCCTCAGTGCCTTCTGCTCATAGCATTGGGCGCCCCCGCCGCCGAACCCGAGGGCAAGTGGAAGCCGGCGTACGAGAACGACCCGGCGGTCGCCAAGCAGCTCGAGGCGCTTGGCGACAACACCGCCCTGACCCTGCCCGTCAAGGTCCTGGGCCTGGAGGGCGGCCACGAGAAGAACGGCTGGCTCAAGGACGGCCCCTTCACCCGCGGCTACTGCATGAAGATGGCCTACGCTCCGGACCGCAAGACCGCCTTCTACTGCGGCCAGGACCACAACCTGCCGCACTACAACGACGCCTGGGAGTTCCACCTGGGCTCGGCGAGCTGGCACTGCCTCTCGAATCCCGACGGCGGCGACACCGGCGTCTACTGGCGGAACATGATGGTCAATGTCTTCGGCCGTAACGGCAAGGGCATGGAGCCTGACGAGAAGAAGCGCGAGGAGCTGCGCGCCAAGCTGAAGGAGTACATGGAGAAGACCGTGCGCCTGAAGGACGGCTATCTCCAGACGGTCACGAACGGCGGCCCGGTCTTCGCCTGGCATACCTGGGACGGGCTCTCCTACGACCCCTCGACCGGCCGGATGTACTGGGCGGTCCTGGATGACGACGGGGTCATGAAGGAGTATCTCAAGTCCTACTGCACGATCACCGGCGCCGACTTCGCGGCTCTCGAGAAGGACCTGAAACCCGGCATGGGCCTGTGGTCCTTCGACCCGGGCACCAAGAAGTGGGCGCGCTGGAGCGGCACCGGGCCCCACCCGCGGATGCGCGGCATGGGCGGCTCCTTCACCTACATCCCCGACCTCAAGAAGACCGTCTGGTACGTGGCGGCCTTCAACGTGTCACCGGCCGACTGCCAGATGTGGATCTACGACGCCGTTGCCGACAAGTGGGAGGACATGAAGCCGAAGGGCGACTGGGGCCGGAAGGAGTCCCCGGGCAGCGAGGCCCAGATGGCCTACAGCCCCAAGCACAAGAAGATCGTGGCGGTCGTCGGCAAGGACACCTTCGTCTACGACTTCGCGACCAACGCCTGGAGCAAGGCGTGCACCGAGGAGGGCCAGCACGCCTCCGACTCCCGCTCGGTCTTCGCCTACGACAGCGCCTCCGACGTATTCCTGCTCTACAACGCGCCCAAGGGCGAGTGGGACAAGGCCCGCGACCTGCGCGCCTTTGACTTGAAGACGCTCAAGTGGGAGAAGCTCGCCCCGCAGGGCGCGGCGGTGCCCACCGACTGCCGCAAGGGCTACTACGACCCGGAGCACAACGCCCTGGTCATCGCCGGCCAGGGGCCGGTGTGGGTCTACCGGTACAAGAAGACAACGCCGCCGGCGCCGCAGGGCAAGTGAGCCTGGACCGGTGAGAACAGAAGGAGCCGCCATGGAGCTCACGTTTCCGGACTGGCAGCGCGAGAAGTGGGCCGACCTCCCCGGAAACCCGGTGATCGCCCCGCTGGAGGGCACCGGTCCGGGCAGCGCGATCGGCGACCCCCAGGTGCTGCTGCCCGGCGAGTTCGACCGCCAGTGGCACCTCTTCTGCCACCGCTACCACTTCTACCACTTCGTTTCGAACGACGGGCTGAGCTGGCGCCTGGCCCACGACTACCCCGACTGGAAGATCGGCCCGGTCTCCCTGACCGCGGATCGCGGAAAGTGGATCGTCTACTGCACCCAGTGCCCGGCCGAGGGCAAGGACATCTACATAAGCGCCCGGACGTCCGAGGACCTGGTCCACTGGAGCGAGCCGGTGAAGGTCCTGGAGCCCGTCCTGGACTGGGAGCGGGAGGGACGGCCCGTCGAGGTCCGCAACCCGAGCGCCGCGCTGCTGCCCGACGGGCGCTGGCGCCTCTACTACTGCGGCGGGACCGTGTGGCTGGACGACTGCGGCTACGAGGAGCCCAAGCACATCGGCTGCGCCGAGGCGTCCGGGCCGCTCGGGCCCTTCGTCAAGCGGCCGGCGCCGCTGCTCTCCCCGGACCCCGCGCACTGGTACCGGAACTTCGGGACCGGCGGCGTCAAGGTGTACGGCTACGGCTCGGGCTACCTGGCGCTGATCAACGGCATGTACCACGACGAGCAGGGCCGGTCGCGCTCGGCGATCGACGTGCTCCTGAGCGCCGACGGCCTGACCTGGCGCGACGCGCCCTACAACCCGATCATCCTGCCCTCGGGCGACGGCTGGAAGTCGGCCATCGTCTACCAGCTCGACCTGCGCTGGTACCAGGGGCGGCTGTGGCTCTTCTACAACGCGCGCGACGGATGGAAGGGCGGCCGCGAGTGGATCGGCTGCTCGACGCTGGAGTGGTCGGGGCCTGAGCCCAGGAAGCTGTGGCGGCTGAGTTAGACCGGAGGGGGTCATGAGGATGCAGGCGAACCGTGCAGCTCTGGCGCTGATCCTGGCGGGGTGCGCCGTGGCCTCCGCGGCGACACCCGGCGAAGTCGCCTTCACGACCAAGCCCGCGGCGACGAAGGACGGGGAGAAGACGAAGATCGCCTTCGCCGTCTCCGCGCCGACCGACGTGGAGGTCGCGGTGCTCTCCGCCGACGGTAAAGTGGTCAGGCATCTGGCCGCCGGAGTGCTCGGCGGCGAGAAGGCCCCGCCCGAGCCGCTCAAGGCCGGCCTGGCGCAGGCCCTGGAGTGGGACGGCCGGGACGACCTCGGCAAGCCGGCGGCCGGCGGTCCCTTCAAAGTGCGGGTCCGCGCCGGGACCGGCGTCAAGTTCGGCCGCTTCATCGGCGGCGACCCCTACACCTTCGGCCAGATCGACGCGGTGGCCGCCGACGAGGACGGCAACCTGTACATGACCGCCAACCGCGGCGAGCTCGGCCAGGACAGCCTGACGCTCAAGGTCTTCAGCCCCGAGGGCCGCTACCTGCGGACGGTGCTGCCCTTCCCGGCCGACCTCAAGCCGGAGGCCGTGCCCGCCTCGGTGGCCTCATGGGACGCGGCCCGGGGCGGCTTCCACCCGGTGAACCGCTACTCGGTCTGCCCGGTGATCTACCCGCTCTCCGGGACGGTCAACATCGTCGGCGCTTCCAAGAAGGGCGGGCTGGTGCTGACCTGTGGCGCCAGCGTCTTCAAGCTGGGCCTGGATGGCGGCAACCTCCAGGGCCCGCTGCCCATGTGGTCGGCGGCCGCCGGGCTCAAGAACCCCAACTGGAACATCCCGCAGATGGCGGTCTCGCCCGACGGGCGCTACATCTACTACGCCAACGTGGCCGGCACCCAGTACAAGCCCGCCAAGTTCGCGGACACCGACCCGAAGTGGCCGCAGGGCCGCGTCTACCGGCAGGACACCTCCAAGGCCGGAAGCGACCCCGAGAAGTTCTTCGATCTCGAGCTCCCCGACTGGGAGAAGGAGAAGTACTGGCTGCCCAACGCCTGGAACAAGCGCACCGCAGCCTACGGTGTCGCCACCGACGCCGCGGGGCACGTCTTCGTCTGCGACCTGGTCAACCAGCAGGTGGTGGAGCTCGACGCCGAGGGCAAGAAGCTCTCGTCCACCAAGGTGCCCTGGCCGGAGAAGCTCTGCATCGAGCCCAAGTCCGGCGACCTCTACGTCATCACCCGCGAGAAGCCGCCGCTGGACGGCGAGGTCGCCAAGAAGCTGGTAAAGGTCAGCGGCCGGGGCGACGCCGCCAAGCTCTCGGCGCCGATGACCCTCTGGACGGTCGGCGCGGAGATGCAGCAGTCGATCATGTGCGCGACGGTCGGCGGCAAGCCGGCGCTTTGGCTGGCCTGCGGCAAGACCTTCCTGTGCCTGGAGGAGAAGGGCGGAACCTTCGCCAAGGTCGAGACCGGCTTCCGGCCGCAGGCCGATTCGCAGATGGACTTCAACCGCCTGACCGTCGACCCGGAGCGCGAGACGCTCTACGGCACCGATGGCTGCAACCGCATCTGGCGGTACGACGGCGCCACCGGCGCCGGCGCGCTGCTCAAGAAGAACGGCAAGGTCTTCAATGGGGTCGACGTGGCCCTGGGCTACGACGGGCTGCTCTACTTCCGGACGGGCAAGGAATGGAGCGGGCCGCTGGAGCGCTACACCCGCGAGCTCGACCCGGCGCCCTTCGCCACCGGCAGCAACGTGCTGACCAAGCACGTCTTCAGCCGCTACGGCCACGGCTACTGCGAGAAGGGCCTGGGCGTGGGCCCCGGCGGGGAGTGCTACGTCAGCTTCATGTACGGATGGAACCAGTACTTCGTCGCCGGCTTCGGCCCCGACGGCAAGGCCCTGCCCGGCGTCAGATACCTCAAGGGCAAGGCGCCGGGGCGGGGCGAGGGAACGCCCAAGGATGCGGCCAGCCCCTATCCGAAGGAGCTCGACGGCGCGGTGGTCGGTCCGATCCCGGCCGAGAGCGGCGGCGTGCGCACCGACCTCAGGGGCAACATCTACGTGGGCATGCGCCTGGTGCCCAAGGGCTTCGTCCCTCCTGCCGGCTACGAGAAGGACCCGGCCTACACCACCTGGACAGGCAGCATCGTGAAGTTCCCCCCCACCGGCGGGACGGTCCTGGGCCTGCCCGACGCCGAGTCCAAGGCCCCGGCCGGGGCGCCGCCGCTCGAGACCAGCCAGAAGCTGAGCATCGAGGGTGCCACCGCCATGTACCCCGGCGTGGCCTCCTTCAGCGGCGGCGGCTACGGCGGGCCGGGCAGCTGCTGCGTCTGCCGGGCGCCGCGCTTCGACGTGGACCGCTACGGGCGCATCGCCCTGGCCAATGCGGTCACCTGCTCGGCGACGCTGCTCGACAACGCCGGCAACCGGATCGTCGAGTTCGGCAAGTACGGCAACTACGACTCGCAGTTCGTGAACCCGGAGTTGAAGGATGGCAAGGACGGCAAACCCACCGTGGCCGTCCCGGAGATTCCCCTGGCCTGGCCCAGCGGCGCCGGCCTGAGCGAGAAGTACTTCTACGTCAACGACGTCTACAACCGCCGGTTGGTGCGCACCGATCTCACGTGGAAAGTCGAAGAGACCTGTTCAGTCCAGTAGGACCCCTGAGAAGGAGCCGAGTCATGACTCGAATCGCCATCCTCACATCCTGCGTCCTGGCTTGCTCGCTGGCCCTCGCCGGCGAGTCAACCCCGCCCCCGGCGCTCCCCGCGGCCGCGCCCTTCCAGGACGACCCGGCGGTGGTCGCCAAGCTCACCGCGCTCGGCGAGAAGAGCGCCGCCATGCTCGGCAAGTTCAAGGTCGAGCCGGCCGGCGTGGAGAAGTACCACGGGGCCCTGAAGGGCGGCCCGGGCCGGCGCGACTACGGCAACAAGATGGCCTACGCCGCCGACCGCGGCACGGCGCTCTACTGCGGCGCCAACCACGGCTCGCCGCACCGACTCAACGACGTCTGGGAGTTCCACCTGGGCTCGAACACCTGGCGGATGATCTGCGCCCCGGGCGGCGATGCCACCCGCCTGCGCGGCTGGCAGAACGAGGAGAAGAAGCTCTCCGACCTCGTCGCCAAGGGCACCGACGTCGAGAAGAACAAGGCTGAGCTCGAGAAGATCCAGGCACAGATCAAGTCCTGGTACGCCGGCGTCGAGGTCAAGGACGGCTACCTCCAGGACAAGGCCAACGGCGGTCCGGTGGGGCCCTGGCACACCTGGGACGGGCTCACCTACGACGAGAAGAGCAAACGGCTCTACTGGGCGGTGCTGGACAGCGACAACTTCAAGGACGAGAAGAACCGCGTGCACCGTGGCCTGACCAGAACCTACGCCCAGGCCACCGGCCAGGACCCCGAGAAGCTCGTCGCCGAGCTCAAGCCTGGCTCGAGCATGTACATGTACGATCCGGCCAAGGGCCGCTGGGCCAAGCAGCTCGGCGAGGGGCCATTCCCGATCATGCGCGGCATGGGCGGGACGCTCCACTACATCCCCGAGCGCGACATCACCGTCTGGTACGCCTGTGTGGGCAACACCCCCGGCGGCTACGACGAGGGCATGTGGGCCTACGACGCCAAGGCCAACAAGTGGACGAACCTGGTCCCGGGCGGGACGATCTCGGGCCTGATGCGTCAGAAGAAGGCCCCCGGCGAGGAGATCCAGGCGGCCTACAGCCCCAAGCACGGCAAGCTGGTCGTCGTCCACAAGGAGATGACCTTCACCTACGACTTCGCCACCAACGCCTGGGCCCGGGTGGCCGACAACCCCAGCGGCGGCCTCGACAGCCAGAGCGTCTTCTCCTGCGACAGCAACGCCGGCGTCTGCCTGCTCGTCGGCAAGAAGGGCGGCCAGTGGTCCAAGGAGCCGTGGACGCTGGGCGCCTACGACCCGGGCGCCGACAAGTGGGAGGTGGTCGAGGTCAAGGGCGACGCCCTGCCCCAGGACATCCCCGACCGTTGGGACGGCGGCCAGGCCTTCTCCGGCTACTACGACGCGAAGTACAACGCCTTCGTGCTCTACTGCGCGCGCTCCGGGCAGACCTGGGCGTACCGGCACGCGGCGAAGAAGTAGGAACGGAGCCGCGCCCGGTCCCCGGGGCGGGCGGGGCCCCGATCCTCAGGGCACCGGCGCGGCTTCAGTCACCGCATACTCCAGCTTGCCCCGGAGCACCCGGCGGTTCACGCCGTCGGCCACGTAGAGGTGGCGGTCGGTGACGGCCAGCCCCGTGAACCAGCTGAAGGCCAGCTCCGGCTGGGCGAACGGGCTCTTGAGGTCCTTGGGGTCGTCGGCCTTGCGCGGCCGGTAGAACTTCCCGGCCGGGTCCAGGACGTAGCTGTCCGGCCCGGAGCAGTCCTGGTTGCCGTAGCCGCCAATCGTGGTGATCAGGTTGCCGTTGGTGTCGAGCACCTCCACCCGGTAGAGGCCCTGGTTTGGGTGGAAGGTCCGGCCGAAGTCGTCGACGTCGAACTCGGAGGCCGTGCAGTGGCAGCGGTCCGTGCCGCAGCCGGACATGTCCGCGAGGTAGGCGTAGCCCGGGCGCATCCAGAGGGCGCCCTGCAGGTCGACGTTCTCCAGGAGCCGGGTCCCGCGCTGGCCGAGCACCTTCTGCTTGGGCAGCGCCGGGTCGAGCTTGCATTCGCCCTCGAAGGCCACGTCCTCCTTGCTGGTCGGGGGGTACCAGACCGCCCCGCCCTTGGGGCCGTACTTGACGATGCTGCCGTACATCCAGAGGTACTCCCGGTCCATGCTGCTGTAGCCGGTGCCCAGGGTGAAGCCGCTCGAGCCGTCCTTGGTCCCGGCGACGAGCCGCCCTTTGAAGACCGCCGGGTAGGGCTGGCCCGGGGGATTGACGCCCTCGGCCATGTACAGGTTGCCCTGCGGGTCCACCCGCGGCCCGAGCGCGCCGTCGCCGGTCGTCCAGATGACGATCCGCTTGAGGGCGCCGTCCGGGCCGTATTGCTTGACGGTCATCAGGCCGTGGTAGTCCCTGCCGCGATTCTTGACATAGATGTCGCCCCGGCGGTCCACGGAGAAGTCGCGCGGCCAGAAGGTGGTGCCCTCGTTGTGGTTGCCGATGGTCCCTTTGATCCTGGCATCGCCGGAGGCAGCGGTCGCCTCGAAGGGGATCTGCTTGCCGGCGCGGTCGAAGCGCTTCATGGGGGACCCGGCGTATTGCACGTAGACCTGGCCATTGAGCCCGAGGCGCACCAGGTTGCCCTCCGCCCCGCCGGAACCGGTCGGCGAGGTGGCCGCGACCTTGCCGCTTTCGTCGCTGAGGATCTTCAGGCCCTCCCCGGTCCCCTGGCAGGACACCTCGCGGCGCAGCGGGTCGGCCGAGAGGTTCCAGGGCGTGGGCGGGTCGTAGGCGCCGACCGGCTGGGGGTCGGAGAAGGCCGCGCCCTGGTCCTCCAGGCGCAGCGGCGCGCTGCGCAGGGCGGCCCAGATCACCGGCTTCTCGGCGCCGGCATCGAGCGCCAGGTGCAGCGGCATCCAGTTCTTGGAGTGGTGGCCGCCGATCTTCTTGAGCAGCGCGGAGAAGTCCGCGCGCGCCACCTCCTTGGGATCGGGCCACCCGGAGAACTTGATCAGCGCGGTGCGCTTGGCGCCGACGTAGACCGCCCCGGTCTTCGGATGCACGCCCACCCAGAAGGGCGCCTCGACCGGGAAGGTCCCGGCCACGGTCCAGTCCTTCTCGTTGAGGACCACCACGCGGTTGTTGCCGAAGTCCGCCACGAAGAGGTGGCCCTTGCCGTCCAGCGCCATCCCGCGCGGATCGTTCAGGTGCTTGTCGTCGTTGCCGGCGGCCGCCGGGTCGCCGAAGACGACCTGGGCCGGGCCGCGCTCCGGCAGCGGCGCACGGTAGATGGCGTGGTCGAAGACCGGCCGCGCCTCGCAGTTGGGGCACGGCTTGTAGTCGCCGATCCCGGTCAGGTAGACGGCCTTGCCGTCCGCGCTGGCCGTCAGGTACGGCATGTTGAACGTGACGGGCTGATTGCTGTTGTCCACGATGAGCGGGAGGACCAGGCCCTTGCGCTTCGGGCCCGTGGCCAGGAGCGGGCCCGCGTACTTCGGGTTGGGAATGCCGCCGTCGCCGTCCAGCACCGCCAGGTTGCACGGGCTGACGGCCAGCACCAGCCGCCCGTCCGGGGTCACCGCCGGCTGATGGACGATGTCGAAGTTCGGATATAGGTTCGGCCCTTCCACCACCGAGCGGTAGATCAGCGGGATCAGCCCTTCCTCTTTGGTGCAAAACGCGCCGGTGGCCTTGACTCCCTCCTCCGAAAGGCTGGATGGGAACGGTTTGATGGTCCGCTCGTAGCTGCCGTCCCGGCGGAAGACGTGGACGGCCGTGCTGAAGGCCACGTACTTCTGCCAGCGGTGGGCCAGCACGTAGAGCCGCCCGTCCGGCGCGACGGCCATGCCCATGGTGTCCACGATGTTGTTCGGGCCGGTCTTGTCCGAGAAGACCGTCCCGGCGTAGCCGACCCGGAGACCTAGCGCCACGCGGACCTTGAACCCGCCTTCGCCTGACGGCTTCGGCGCGGCAGGCGGCCCGCCATAGACTTGCTTGCCGTCGTCGTCCTTGCCGTCCCAATCGACGGACTGCTCCAGGGCGCCGGCCTTGAGCGGCTCGGGCGCCTTCGGCCCGAGGACGCCGGCGGCCAGGTGCCGGACGATCTCGCCCTTGGCGTTCTCGATGCAGACGGCCACGTCGGTCTCGCGGTCGACGGCGAAGGTGATGGCCGTCCTCTCGCCGTTCTTCGCGACCGCCGGCTTCTTGGTGAAGGCCGGTCTGCCCTGCTTGCCCGCCGCAGCTGATCCGTCAGCGGAGGCGGGAGCGGAGTCGGAGGGTTCGGCAGCCAGGCCGGCCGCCACTGTCAGACTCCACGCGAGCGCACAGGTCAGCACAGGACGCATGATGGACCTCCTTATCACTTCGCTTCACAGACCTCTTCGGCCGCGAACTGTTTGTCGGCCCGCACCACCCGGTGATTAAGCATGTCGCCGACGTAGATGTACCGGTCGCTGGCGCCGGCGAGGACCGGACAGCCCAGCGGGATCTCGGGCTTGGGTTCGACGCTCTTCGGGCCCTGGGCGTCCCAGTTGCCGTAGCCGCCGAATGAGAGGATCTGGTTGTCGGCGTTGTCCAGGAGCGTCACCTTGTAGGTGATGCCGTTGGGAATGTAGAGACGGCCGTAGGCGTCCACGTCGAAGCGGGGCCGGTTGCAGTGGCAGGCGGAACCCGAGGAGTTCCACGAACCGGAAATGGGCCCGCTGGGCGCCGAGTAGACGGCAACCGCCCCCTCGGCGTCCCATCCGTCCTTCGTCCTTTTGAACTCGCCGCCCTTGGGCGTGAACTTGTAGATGCTGCCCGTGCACTGAAGGTAAGCCGTGTCCTTCTCGAACCCCTTGGGCGGGGTGAAGCCCTTGGGCAGGCCCAGCTCCAGGACGTAGATGTTGCCGGCCGGATCCACGCGCAGGCTGCCGCCCTGATCCATGACATAGGAGATGAGCGCCGGCCGGCCGGAGGCCTTGGACGCGGTGCCCTTCCCCTTGCGTTCGTATTCCACCACCTTGCCGTCGGCGTCGTAGACGTGCACGTCGCAGTCGTTGAAGCCGCAGGTCGCGTAGACCCGGCCCTGCCGGTCGACGGCGAAGCCCGCGGCGCTGTTGCCGCGGCCGAAGCGGCCGTTGAGATGTCCGTAGGTGTGCTTGCCGGTGGCCGCCAGCGGCGCGGGTTTGAAGTCCCGCGTGTAGCGCGCCACGGGGCCGTCGTAGCCGCCGGTGCCCCAGGCGTAGATCATGCCCCCGGGCCCGATGGCCACGTCGGCGGCGCTGATCGGGGTCAGCCCTCCCTCGCCAGTCTCGCCACTGTACCGCCACACAGGCCCCATGCTCTGGGTGACGTAGACCAGGTCGGCCTCGGGGTCCACGGCGCCGTAGCTCACGAAGTCGATGGCGTTCTTGTCGGAGTTGAGGATGTTCTCCTGGGCGACGGCCAGCGCCGTGCCGCGATCCTCCACGCGGATGAGCTGGGGCTCCTGGCGTTCGCGGTTGGCCGAGCCGGCCAGCCAGAGCGCCGGAATCTCGCCGGACTCATCCAGCGCCAGGGTCTGGCCCAACGTGCCCTTCAGGGCCAGTTTGGCGACCACCTTGGCGTCAGCCCCGCGGCCGGTGATTTTGAGCAGGGTCACGGACGGCGGCCAGTCGCGCGAGACCGGGCGGGATGCCACGTAGAGAGTCCCGGTCTTCGAGCTCACCAGCACCTTGTCCGGCCAGGGCACCTTGGTGGAGTTGAGCTTCTTGCCCTCCGGCGAGACCTCCACCACCTCCTGGTTGACGAGGTCACAGACGAACAGGTTGCCCTTGGCGTCCACGGCGATGCCCGCCGCCGCCGTCTTCTTGTCCCAGGCGCTGGGCATCCAGTACTTCTGCTTCTCGAAGTCGGGCAGCTCCAGATCGTAGAACTTCTCGGGGTTCGACGCGGCGGCGAGGTCCTGGCGGTAGATGCGGCCCTGAGGGAAGTTGGGGTCGATGTCCGCGGGCTTCTTGCCGTCGTAGGGGGTGTTGGCCACGTTCGAGTAGTAGGCGTACTTGCCGTCCGGCGAGAAGGCGATCTGCGGGGCCAGCCAGCCGGCCCACTTGAGCTTGTCCGGGGCCGTTCGCATGGGGACGGTCCGGATCGCATTGGAGCCGTCGAGCTTGAAGAAGGTCAGCTTGGCGCTGCCGTTGTCGATGAAGACGATCTGGTTGTCGATCACCCGGCTGTGTATGTTGTCACCGAGATACGTGATGACCGGATCCAGCCCCGACCCGTGCCTGGGGGTCAGAAGCCCGTCGCCGGCATCGATCAGGTTTAAGCCGGAAGCCTTCGCCGGGTCGGTCGAAGGCGGAGGCGGGAGGATGGTCTTCTGGTACTTCCCCGTCCTGTCGAACCGGCGCAACTGCCAGGGCAGTCCGGAATGCAGGATGCCCACGTATGAGGCCAGCTTCACATAGAGCGTCCCGTCCGGGGCCACCGCCAGGCCGTCGCAGTTCCCGGCCGTGTTGCCAGTATAGGGGCTGGTGCCGATGATCCGACCGAACTTTACGGACATCCCGGCGCGGACGCGGACCTTGAAAGGTCCCCCAGTCGCGGGTTTGCCGTCGTCGTCCTTGCCGTCCCACTCCAGTGCCTGGGCCAGCCCCGCGGCGAGCGGCGCAGGCGGAGGATTCTTCCCGCCGAGGACGCCGGCGGCCAGGTGGCGCACGACCTTGCCGGCCGAGTCAAGCACCGCCACCTCCACGTCGGTCGGCGCCGAGACGGTGAAGGTGATCTTGACGCCGCCAGGCCCTGAGCCCGTCGAAGGGCCGTCCTTGGCAACCGCGGGCTTGGCGCTGAACGACGCCTCGCCGGAGATGGCGGCGCTTGCCAGACTCAGGCTGAAGGCCAGGGTGCAGATTGCCATGAAGCGCATGCTGATTCTCCTTCTTCCGCTCAAGCTCCCTCTCTTCTTGGGGGAGAGGGCGGGCTCTTCTTCGCCCTGCGTAGCGAAGCAGGGCTTCGCAGAGCAGGGGGTGAGGGGTGGGCCTGAGCTTGAACCCCTCACCCTTTCCCTCTCCCGCAAGGGGAGAGGGGATCTGTATGGATGGTTATTTTCCCCCCGCCGCCTTGGCCACCTCGCCGCACAGCGCCAGCAGTTCGGCGTCGCGGTCGGCCATGCCCGCCGGGGACCAGAGGCTGATGAACCCGCCGCCGCGCTCGTACCAGAACTTGATGAAGGCCTCGCCGCGGGCGTCAAGGTAGCGGTTGACCTTCGCGGCCAGGTCGCCGGAGACCTTGCCGTCCTGCAGCGCCGCCTCCAGGTAGAGCACGGCCTCGCTGAACTCGGTGCCCTCGCGGAAGCACTCGTAGCGCTCGGTGGCCACCGCGCCGTCCGGCCCCGGTGCCAGCAGGCTGTGGGTGGCCGAGGCCGGACCACCGGTGCCGCGGCCGTTGCCGAGCATGATGTAGCCCTTGCCACTGTCCTTGGGCACCGGGAAGAGGTCGGCGCCGAAGTCGCCGACGCCGTCCATCCCGCGGTTGATGACCTCCTCAGGCAGGTTGCGGAGCAGGATGAGCGGCGACCAGTCCCAGTGCCGGTTGCGCGCGGTGTCACTCCAGACGCTCGGCCGGGGCTTCAGGAGCGCCTTGCAGCCGCGGGGGCTCAAGCCGCCCTCGGTCCAGACGCACACCGACCACTTGACCGGCATGGAGACGCCCTTCTCGACGGCTGGGAAGGAGGCCCCCAGCGTACCGTTATGGGCGATGTAGCTCCAGGCGCCGTCCGGCCAGATCTTCTTGGCCATGCTCACCGTCTCGGGCAGCGGCGCGTAGCAGTAGCTGTTGTGGCCCAGCCCGGTGACGTCCCACCAGCCGCGGGCCTCGACCTTCTTGCGGACCTCGTCCAGGACCGGCTTCCAGAAGGCCAGGCTCTCCTCCGTGCCGGGCACGGGCATCTGCAGCTTGTCGAGCTTGCCGGTGGCCGGGTCGAGCAGCGACACGTGCGTGACCCCGCCGGGCATCTTGAGCTGGCCCTGCTCCTTCTTGGGCTCGCCCCAGCAGCTCACCCGCAGCGGCAGCGGCTTGCCCATCACCTTGGCCACCCGGTCCATGTATTTGTCGAAGACGCTGAAGTCGTACTTGTAGCCGTCGCCGTCCTTTATCCAGCGAACCAGCGACTCCTCGTTGCTGATGTCGCCCTTCCTGTCGCTGTGGAAGTCGATGGCCAGCGTCGCCGGCACCTCCCGGGCGTTGATCTCGGTCATGAGCTGAAGGCTCTTCTCCATCAGGTCGAAGTGCTTGTCGCTCCAGAGCGGCACCTTGTAGTGCTTGGCCACCGCGTCGGTGGACATGTAGATGAGGTGGTGCTGGCGGAAGTCCTTGGGGTCGGGCATGACCCAGTCGCTGACGGTCAGGACCAGCGGCACCGCCGTGGCCTTGAGCCCCTCGGCCTCGACCGTCACCGTGCCCTCATACCGGCCGGCCTTGGCGTCCTTGGGCACGCGCGC
>JAKLDR010000050.1 GCA_022703445.1 Planctomycetota bacterium
ACGCCGCTGTGGGTGCCGCAGTCGTCCATGGTGATGACCGCGTCCTGAGCAACCTCCACCAGCTTCCTGGTGAGGTAACCGGAGTTAGCGGTCTTGAGCGCGGTGTCGGCCAACCCCTTGCGCGCGCCGTGAGTCGAGCTGAAGTACTCCAGGCCCGAGAGCCCCTCTCGGAAGTTGCTCTTGATGGGGGTCTCGATGATCCGGCTGGACGGCTTGGCCATCAGCCCGCGCATGCCGGCCAGCTGGCCGATCTGCGAGGCGTTACCGCGGGCCTTGGAGTCGAACATCGCGTAGATGGGGTTGAGATAGCCGGGCTCCTCCGGGCGGTTGTCGTAGCGCAGGGCGCTCATCAGCTCGTCCCAGACCTGCTCGCGCACCCGGCTCCAGACGTCGATGGTCTGGTTGTAGCGCTCGCCCTCGGTCAGAATGCCCTTCTGGTAGGCCTTCTGGATCTTGTCGACCTGCTTCTCGGCCTCGCCGACCAGCTCGTTCTTCTTGGGGGCCACCTTCAGGTCGCTGGCCGCGAAGGACAGCCCCGAGCGGGTCGCCCAGGTGAAGCCCAGGCGCTCCATGGTCTCCAGGGTCTTGACCGTGGCCTGGCGCCCGAGCCGGCGGTGGGTGTCGCTGATGACGTCGTCCAACCGCCCGCCCTTCATGGACAGGTTGTAGTAGTCCAGGCCCTTGGGCAGGGCGTCGTTGAAGATGATCCGGCCGACGGTGGTCTCGTAGATGCTCTTCTCCAGCTTCTGCTGGCCGTCGTCGCCCAGGACCACCTCGCCCTTGCCGAAGCGGACCTTGACCAGCGCGCGCAGGTGGACCTCGCCGCAGGAGTACGCGTAGATGGCCTCCTCGCGGTCGGCGAAGACGCGGCCTTCCCCCCTGAGCCCCTTCTGGGTGCTGGTCAGGAAGTAGTTGCCCAGGATCATGTCCAGGTCCGGACCGATCAACGGGTTGCCGTGCGCGGGCGAGAAGATGTTGTTCGTCGAGATCATCAGCATGGAGGCCTCGCACTGCGCCTCGTAGGAGAGCGGCAGGTGCACGGCCATCATGTCGCCGTCGAAGTCGGCGTTGAACCCCGCGCAGACCAGCGGGTGGAGCATGATGCTGTCGCCGTCGACCAGCACCGGGTAGAAGGCCTGGATGCCCATGCGGTGCAGGGTCGGCGCGCGGTTCAGGAGCACCGCGTGCCCCTTGGTGACCTCCTCCAGGACGTCCCAGACTTCCTCGTCCTTGCGCTCCAGGATCTTCTTGGCGCTCTTGAGGGTGTCGGCGAAGCCCTTCTCCTTCAGCCGCCGGATGATGAACGGCTGGAAGAGCTCCAGGGCGATCTTCTTGGGCAGGCCGCACTGGTCGAGCTTGAGCTCGGGGCCGACCACGATGACCGAACGGGCCGAGTAGTCGACGCGCTTGCCGAGCAGGTTCTCGCGGAACCGGCCCTGCTTGCCCTTGATCATGTCGGTCAGGGACTTCAGCGGCCGGTTGCCGGTGCCCAGCACCGGGCGCTTGCAGCGGCCGTTGTCGAAGAGCGCGTCCACCGCCTGCTGGAGCATGCGCTTCTCGTTCCTGATGATGACGCCGGGGGCGTTCAGGTCGAGGAGCTTCTTGAGGCGGTTGTTGCGGTTGATCACCCGGCGGTAGAGGTCGTTGAGGTCCGAGGTGGCGAAGTTACCGCTCTCCAGGGGGACCAGGGGGCGCAGATCCGGCGGAATCACCGGGACCACGTCCATGACCATCCACTCGGGGTTGTTGGGGCTGGTCAACAGGGACTTGACGATCCGGAGCCGGCGGATGAGCTGCTCGGTCTTCTGCTTGGAGCGGCTCTCCTTGAGCTCGGCCCGCAGCTCGACCTCCAGCTTGCGCAGGTCGATCTCGCGGATCATCTCCCGGATGGCCTCGGCGCCCATCAGGGCCTTGAAGCTGTCCGTGCCGGTCTGTTCAACCTGTTCGCGGTACTGCTCCTCGGTCAGCATCTGGTGCTTCTTCAGCGTGGTCTGACCGGGGTCGAGAACGATGTAGCGCTGGAAGTAGATGATCTGCTGGACCTCGGCGGACTTCAGGCCCAGGAGCAGCCCCATCTTGTTGGGCAGCGAACGGAAGAACCAGACGTGCACCACCGGGGCGGCCAGGTTGATGTGGCCCATGCGCTGACGCCGCACCTTGGAGTGGGTGATCTTCACCCCGCAGCGGTCGCAGATGATGTCCTTGTACTTGATGCCCTTGTACTTGCCGCAGAAGCATTCCCAGTCCCGCTCGGGACCGAAGATGCGCTCGCAGAACAGCCCGTCCTTCTCGGCCCGGTAGCTGCGGTAGTTGATGGTCTCCGGCTTCTTGACCTCGCCGTAGCTCCAGGAGCGGATGTCATTCGGGCTGGCCAGCTGAATGGTGGCCGCCACGATGTCATTGACGCGCTCGTAGGCTCTTTCCGCCATCGCCATCTATCGTCACCCCCGCAGCCTAGCTGCGCGCAGCTCCAGCCTCGACCTGCCCGGCATGCGCCGGGGCCGGCAGGGCGCCGGCCGTGCCCGGAGCAGGCGCCTCGCGCTGGGTCTTTTCCAGCTTCATGTTCAGACCCAGCCCGCGGATTTCGTTCATGAGCACCTCGAAGGCCACCGGCATCCCCGGATCGAGGGCGTTCTCGCCCTTGACCATGGACTCGTAGACCTTGGTGCGTCCCTCCACGTCGTCGCTCTTGACCGTGAGGATCTCCTGGAGGATGTTGGCCGCGCCGTAGGCCTCCAGGGCCCAGACTTCCATCTCGCCGAAGCGCTGGCCGCCGTTGCGGGCCTTGCCGCCCAGCGGCTGCTGGGTGATCAGCGAGTAGGGGCCGGTGGCCCGGGCGTGCACCTTGTCGGCCACCAGGTGGTGGAGCTTGAACATGTACATCTGCCCCACCGTGACCTTCTGGTCGAAGGGCTCGCCGGTGCGCCCGTCGTAGAGCGGAACCTTGCCGTCCTCGGGCAGCCCGGCCTCGATCAGCGCCTTGCGGATGTCCTTCTCGCTGGCGCCGTCGAAGATCGGGGAGATCGCGCGGAACCCGAGCTTCTTGGCGGCCCAGCCCAGGTGGGTCTCCAGGATCTGCCCGAAGTTCATGCGGCTGGGCACGCCCAGCGGGTTGAGGATCATGTCGATGGGCGTGCCGTCGTCCAGGAACGGCATGTCCTCCTCGGGCAGAATGATCGAGACCACGCCCTTGTTGCCGTGGCGGCCGGCCATCTTGTCGCCGACCATGAGCTTGCGCTTCATGGCCACGGCGACCTTGACCAGCTCCAGCACGCCGGCCGGCAACTCGTCCCCGCGCTTGAGCTTGCCCACCACCCGGTCCTTCTCGATCTCGAGAAGCCGCCGCTGCCGGTCGAACTCCGCGGCCTTGAGCTTGGCCTTGCGGCGGGTGGCCGGATGGGTGTCGAGCTTGCTGAGGTTGAGGGCCGAGTCGGCTTCCAGGACCGAAACCAGGTCTCCGGTCAGGACCGGCATCATGTTGCGGCCGGTTTCGACGTTGGTGAGCTTGCCGCCGACCAGCTCGGTCAGCGCCTTGTACTTCTCCTTGACCAGCTCGAGGATCTTGGTGTCGTACTCGACCTCGAGGCGCTTGACCTCCTTGCGGGCGTCGCGGTCGCCGTCGGCCACCGCGGACTGCCGGCTGAAGCGCTTGACGTCGATGACGTAGCCCTCGCAGCCCGGCTTGACCTCCAGGCTGTCGTTCTTGATGTCCTCGCCGGCGCGGCCGAAGATGGCGTGGAGCAGCTTCTCCTCGCTGGAGAGCTCGCTCTTGGACTTCGGGGCGATCTTGCCGACCAGGATGTCGCCGGGCTTGACGCGCGTGCCCACCCGGATGATGCCCTCGGCGTCGAGGTTGCGCAGCTGCGCCTCGGCGACGTTCGGGATGTCGCGGGTGATCTCCTCGCGCCCGAGCTTGGTCTCGCGGACCTCGGTGGCGAACTCCTGGATATGGATGGAGGTGTAGGTGTCCTCCTTGAGGAGGCGCTGGCTGACCACGATGGCGTCTTCGAAGTTGTACCCTTCCCAGGGCATGAAGGCCACCAGCGTGTTGCGTCCCAGGGACAGCTCGCCCTGGGCCGTGCCGGCGCCCTGCGTGAGCACCTGGCCCTTGAACACCTTGTCCCCGGCCTTGACGATGGGCTTCTGGTTCAGGCAGGTCCGCTCGTTGAGGCCGAAGTACTTGCGCAGCGGGTATTCCTTGCCGTCCACCACGATGCGCAGGCTGTCGGCGTAGTCCACCGTGCCGTCGGCCTCGGCCACGATCATCATGCCCGAGTTCTTGGCGCAGGCCCCCTCCATTCCGGTGGAGACCAGGGCAGGCTCGGTCACCAGCAGCGGCACCGCCTGGCGCTGCATGTTCGAACCCATCAGCGCGCGGTTGGCGTCGTCGTGCTCCAGGAACGGGATCAGCGCCGCGGCCACGCCCACCATCTGCTTGGAGCTGACGTCGGCCAGGTCGATCTCCTTGGACTCGACCAGGACGAAGTCCTCCTGGAAACGGACCAGGGCCCGATCGACCGAGATCTGGCCGTTCTCGTCGTGCGGCACCGTGGCCTGCACGATCTTGAACTTGGACTCTTCGTCGGCGCGCAGCTTGACCACCTCGGTGGTGATCTTGCCGTTCCTGACGCGGTAGTAGGGCGTGACCAGGAAGCCGTACTCGTTGACCTCGGCGTAGCAGCCCATCGAGACGATCAGGCCGATGTTGCCGCCTTCGGGCGTCTCGATCGGACAGATGCGCCCGTAGTGCGAGGGGTGCACGTCGCGGACTTCGAACCCGGCGCGCTTGCGGTTGAGGCCGCCCGGACCGAGCGCCGACAGACGCCGCTCGTGGGTGAGCTGGGCCAGCGGGTTGGACTGGTCCACCACCTGGCTGAGCTCGCCGCGCGCGTAGAAGTACTCGACCGACGCCGCCACCGGCTGGGAGTTGACCAGCGTGCGCGGGGTCAGGTCGGTGGAGTCCTTCAGGCTCATCCGCTCGCGAACCGCCCGGCGGAGCTTGAGCATGCCGCGCCGGAACTCGTCGGCCACCAGATCGTTGATGGTCCGGATGCGCCGGTTCTCGAGGTGATCGATGTCATCGATCTCGCCCTTGCCGGCGCGCAGCAGCAGGATGTAGCGGATGACCTGCAGGACGTCGTCGCCGGTCAGGGTCAGGTGCGTCTCGGGGATCTCCGTGCCGAACTTGCGGTTCAGGCGGAACCGGCCGATCCGGCCGAAGTTGTAGCGCTTGTCGTTGAAGAACAGGTCGTTCAGCAGCGCCGTGGCCCGCTCGGCCTGCGGCGGTGTGCCCGGACGCATCCGCACGTAGAGGCGCAGCACCGCCTCCTCGTGGCTGTGGCTGTCGTCGCCACCCAGGGTGTTCAGCAGCAGTTCGTCGCGCCCCGGCCGAACCACGTCCACCACCTGGACCTCGGCTTCAACCAGCCGGTTGATCAGTTCCTCGGTGACGCGCGAACGGCTCTCGGCCAGAACCTCGCCGGTGGCCGGCTCGACCACGTCGGTGACCAGGAAGGTGCCCTTGAGCTGCTCGCGGAAGTTCTTGCCGGAGAGGCTGACCCGCTCGATCGGATAGAGCGAGCCCAGAATCTCCGCGTCGGTGGAGTACTTCCGGTCCAGCGCCCTGAGCAGGCAGGATATCGGCATCTTGGGCGAACGGTCGATCCTCACCGTGAGCACGTCGCGGGAGGTGACCTCCGCCTGGATCCACGACCCGCGCTCGGGGATGATCCGGCAGGAGTGCAGCCGCTTGCCGCTGCTGTGCATGCTCTCGGAGAAGTCCACTCCGGGGGAGCGCTGGATCTGGGTGACGATCACCCTCTCGGCGCCGTTGACCACGAACTCCCCGCCGCCGAGCATGAGCGGAATCTGGCCGAGGTAGACATCTTCCTCGACCGATTCCTTGTTGCGGTTCAGGCGCAGGCGGATCTTGAGCGGCGCGGCGTACGAGAGGCCCAGCGCGCGGCACTCGTCAGGAGTGTGCCGAGGCTCGCCGATCTCGTAGCTGACGTACTCCAGCGAGGTCGCCCCGTCGTAACTGGTGATCGGGAACGACTCGCGGAAGATGGACTCAAGACCCTGGTTCTTGCGCTCGTCCGGCAGGCTCTCGGCCTGAAGGAACTCGGCGTAGAACTTGCACTGGGTCTCCGTCAGGTCCGGGATCGGCAGTTCCTTGCGGCAACGGCCGTAACGCCTTATCTCCATTAGCTCCTGCCTCCGGCCAACGGCCTAAGGGGACAGCGGTCCCGCTTCAGAACCCACGCCCTGGGGATGACCACGAGCGGCTACTTGATCTCCACCTTGGCGCCGTCGGCCTCGAGCTTCTTCTTGATCTCCTCGGCCTCCTGCTTCTGGACGCCTTCCTTGACCGGTTTCGGGGCGCCGTCGACCAGGGCCTTGGCCTCCTTGAGACCCAGATTGGTGATCTCGCGGACGGTCTTGATGACCTGGATCTTCTTCGGGCCGGCATCGGCCAGGATGACGTTGAACTCGGTCTTCTCCTCGGCCGCCGGAGCAGCTGCGCCAGCCGCCGGGCCAGCCGCCACGGCCACCGCCGCGGCCGCCGGCTTGATGCCGTGGACCTCTTCCAGGTACTGGCCGAGCTCACGAGCCTTGAGCAGCGTGAGGCCGACGATCTTGTCTCCCAACTCCTTGATTTCCGGGCTGAACTCTGACATGGCTTTCTCCTCTGCCTCCGTTTTCCCCAAGTCGATCCGCGTCCGGCGCGGCCGGCTCAGGCGGCCCCAGCCGGGGCTGTCCCTTCCGATGTCTGCGGCGCGGCCGTCACTTCCGGCGCAGCCGGACTCTTCTCCAGTTTCTCGATCAAAGCCTTGATCGCCCCGGCCAGCGTGCCGGCCGGCGCGCCCAGCGCCGCGACCAGCTGCGAGCCGGGCGACATGGCCAGGCCGACGATGCCGGCCTGCAGGTCGCGCTTCCCGGGCATGGTCGACAGCGCCAGGACGTCCTTGGCGGTCAGGATCTGCCCTTCCACGATCCCGCCCTTGACCTCCAGCTTGTCGTTGCGCTTGGCGAAGGCCAGGGCCACCTTGGCCATGGCCACCGGGTCCTCGCCGTCCATCACTGCGGTGGGGCCGTCGAAGAGCCCCTTGACCTTGCCGGGCTCGCCGATGTCCGACAGCGCCTTGACGCTGATGCGGTTGCGCACCACGCGCAGGTGCACCTGCTCCTTGCGCAGTTCGGCGCGGAACTCGGCGATCGCCAGGCTGGTGAGCCCGCGGTAGCCCACGAAGATCATGTTGTCGACGCCCTTGAGGTGGGTGCCGACCTCGCTGAGCATCATTTCCTTCAGGCGGCTGGGCATGGCTGTGTCCCTCGGCTCTCTTCCTGCTGACTGCTAAGCTCTGCGTCGCCTCAAATGGCCAGCTTCAAACCAGGGCCCATGGTGGTGGACAGCACCGCCTTGGCCATGTAGATGCCCTTGACCGCCGCCGGACGCACCGCCTTGACGTGCTCCAGCATGGCGCTGGCGTTGGCCGTGAGGTCCTCGGCACTGAAGCTGACCTTGCCCACCAGGACGTGGACGTTGCCGAACTGGTCGTTGCGGAACTCGATCTTGCCGCCCCGGAACTCCTTGACCGCCTTGGCCACGTCGGGAGTGACGGTGCCGCTCTTGGGGCTGGGCATCTTGCCCTGCGGACCGAGCACCTTTCCGAGCTTGCCGACGAAGCGCATCATCGCCGGGTGCGCGATGGCCACGTCGAAGTCGGTCCAGCCGCCCTCGACCTTCTTGGCCAGCTCCTCGCCTCCCACCTCGGTCGCGCCCGCGGCCTTGGCATCCTCGGCGGCCTGGCCCTCGGCGAAGGCGATCACCTTCACGCTCTTGCCGGTGCCCTTGGGCAGCGAGAAGGTCCCGCGCACCAGCTGATCGGCCTGCTTGGGGTCGATGTTCAGCCGGATGGCCAGCTCGACGCTCTCGTCGAACTTGACCTTGCTGCGTTCCTTGAGCAGCTTGACCGCCTCATCCACCTGGTAGATCTTGGCGAGATCGAGCCCCTCAAGGGACTTCTTGTACCGCTTGCTCCGC
Source organism: Planctomycetota bacterium (assembly GCA_022703445.1). Classification (GTDB taxonomy): domain Bacteria; phylum Planctomycetota; class SZUA-567; order JAKLDR01; family JAKLDR01; genus JAKLDR01. The sequence goes on from JAKLDR010000050.1 coordinate 8,045, forward strand.
GTTTTCATGTCTACCCAACCCTGGCCTTGGTCCTGGCCGAGACGTCGAAGTTCCCGGTGATTTCCACGCCCATGCTCCGCGCCGTGCCGGCGATGATGCGCATGGCCGCCTCGACGCTGGCCGCGTTGAGGTCGACCATCTTCTGCTGGGCGATGCTCTTGAGTTGTTCGGCGGTGATCTTGCCGACCTTCTCCTTGTTGGGGGCGGCCGAACCCTTGGCCAGCCCGGCCGCCTGGCGGATGAGCACCGAGGCCGGCGGCTGCTTGGTGATGAAGGTGAAGGAGCGGTCGGTGAAGACGGTGATCACCACCGGCAGCGGCACGCCCATCATCTTCTTGGTGCGATCGTTGAACTGCTTGACGAACTCGCCGATGTTGACCCCGTGCTGGCCCAGGGCCGGACCGACCGGCGGGGCCGGGTTGGCCTGGCCGCCGGTTACCAGCAGCTTGATGACCGCTTTCAGTTGTTTCTTGGCCATTGACGCCCGTTCCTTGCGCGGCTAGAGCCGCTCAACCTGGCTGTATTCCAGCTCCACCGGGGTGGAGCGACCGAAGATCGAGACCGAAACCCGCAGGACGCCCTTGGTCGGGTTGATCTCCTCGATGACCCCGTCGTAGTTCTCGAATGGGCCGCTCCGGATCTTGACGCCGTCCCCGACCTCGAACTCCACCTTGGGACGGGGCCGTTCCTTCTTGTCCTCGATGTCCCGCAGGATCCGACCGATCTCCCCCTCGGTCAGTGGCACCGGCTTGGTGCGGCTGCCCACGAAACCGCTGATCCCCGGAGTCTCGGTGATGAGGAACCAGGCCTCGTCGGTCAGGTCGGCCTCCACCAGGATGTAGCCCGGGTACATCTTCCTCTGGATGATGCGCTTCTTGCCGTCGCGGATCTCGGAGACGTGCTCGCGCGGAACCATGATCCGGCTGATGAGGCTTTCGATCCCGGCCGCCTTGACCTTGGCTTCCAGGTTGTCGCGGATCAGGTCCTCGCGCTCCGACTGCGCGCGTATGGCGTACCAGGCCTTGGCCATGTTCATCCTCTCCTGCAGGCTACCCGAATATCAGACCGACGGAATACTTCAGGCCGAGGTCCGCCAGGAAGATGAACAGGCTGAGGATGACCACCACGGCGATCACCACGTAGGTCGAGCCCCAAAGCTCGGTCTGCCGGGAGAACCACGGCTTCATCTTCGGCCAGTAGACCTTGCGGAGCTCGCCCTCCACAGCGATGAGGTACTCGCCGACCTTGGCGTTGGCGAAGGCCAGCATGTAGGCGCCGAAGCAGCCCAGCATGGCCAGGACCACCGCGCCGATCACGCCGACGCTCAGCCCCAGGTTGCCGACCCGCACTCCGGACATCCACCGCGGGATCCAATCGCTCTGCCAGACGTAGAACTTGTATGCGGCGTAGCCCACGAAACTGAGGACCACGGCGGCCGCTATGTAGCGAACCACCCGCCCCTGGGGCCACTTGTACAGCCCGAAAGTCATGAGCGATCCCCCGCCCCGCGTCCGCCGGAGCGCGCCGAAATGTGGCAGGCCTGGAGGGACTCGAACCCCCAACCCGCTGATTTGGAATCAGCTGCTCTGCCAGTTGAGCCACAGGCCTGCACGGGCCGAATGACCTTGTCCACCGCCGCGCTCTGCTCCGCCCGCCCCGCCGCTTACTTCTTCTTGCTCTTGTGCGGGGTGTGCTTGCGGCACGCGCGGCAGTACTTGCTGCGTTCGAGCTTGCCACCCCCCCGGGTGTCAATGCGGGTCCAGTAATTGCGGTTCTTGCACTCACCGCATTCCAGGCTGACGATCTCCCTAGGCACTACAACCTCCCGACGCCTTGGTCAACTTCCACTCCGTACCGGAACCCGCCTCGGCAGCCCGATCCTACTTGATGATCTTGCTGACCACGCCCGAACCGACGGTGCGACCGCCCTCGCGGATCGCGAAGCGCAGCCCCTGTTCCATGGCGATGGGCACGATCAGCTCGCCCTGGATCTTGACGTTGTCGCCGGGCATGATCATTTCCGCGCCGCCCATCAGCTTCATCGCGCCGGTCACGTCGGTGGTCCGGAAGTAGAACTGCGGGCGGTATCCGGAGAAGAACGGCGTGTGGCGGCCGCCCTCCTCCTTGGTCAGCACGTAGACCTCGGCCTCGAACTCGGTGTGCGGAGTGACCGAGCCGGGCTGGGCCAGAACGTGACCGCGCCGCAGCTGGTCCTTCTCGACGCCGCGCAGCAGCAACCCAACGTTGTCGCCGGCGATGGCTTCGGTCATTTCCTTGTTGAACATCTCGACGCCCGTGCAGGTGGTCTTCATGGAGTCCTTGCTCAGGCCGACCACCTCGAGAGGATCGCCGATCTTGACCTTGCCGCGCTCGATACGGCCGGTGCCCACCGTACCGCGGCCCTTGATGCTGAACACGTCCTCGACGGGCATCAGGAAGGGCTTGTCCATCTCGCGGACCGGATCGGGAACGTTCGCATCCAGAGCGTCGACCAGCTTGAAGATCGGACCGCAGCTGGCGCAGTCGCGCTTGCCGCAGGCGCACTGCAGGGCAGGGCCGGACGCGCCGCGGACGACCGCGGTGGTGTCGCCCGGGAAGCCGTACTTATTGAGCAGGTCGCGAACTTCCACCTCGACGAGGTCGAGAAGCTCGGGGTCGTCGACCAGATCGATCTTATTGAGGAAGACCACGATCGCCGGCACGTTCACCTGACGAGCGAGCAGCACGTGCTCGCGGGTCTGGGGCATGACCGAGTCGGCGGCGCTGACCACCAGGACGGCCCCGTCCATCTGGGCGGCGCCGGTGATCATGTTCTTGATGTAGTCGGCGTGGCCGGGGCAGTCGATGTGCGCGTAGTGCCGCTTCTCGGACTGGTACTCGACGTGGGCCACGGCGATGGTCACGGTCTTGGTCGCGTCGCGGACCGTGCCGCCCTTGGCGATGTCGGCGTAGCTCTTGGCCTTGGCCATATTGGCCTTGGACAGGTTCGCCAGAATCGAGGCCGTCAGGGTAGTCTTGCCGTGGTCGATGTGCCCGATGGTCCCGACGTTGACGTGCGGCTTAGTACGTTCGAATTTCTCCTTGGCCATGACGACTCTCCTTCTCGTCCTCTCTGTCTCTGCTCGCGCGACAAAAAAAATCCTCCGCCCACAGGGCGGAACACACTCTGGAGCTGCAGCTGGGACTTGAACCCAGGACCTCGTCCTTACCAAGGACGTGCTCTACCGGCTGAGCTACTGCAGCGTGATGCCACAGGAAGTTGGGCGCATGGTAACAGAAGTGCCTGATTTGTCAAGCCCTTTTTGCACAACATGTTGCGGGGGTCCGTTTTTTCGGACTTTCTGCGCAGGAACTTGACTGTGGTGCCCAGTCTGATAGAATCCGCTGGTCGTTCCAATGGCGGCATAGCCAAGCGGTAAGGCAAGGGTTTGCAAAACCCTCATACCCCGGTTCGAATCCGGGTGCCGCCTCCACCCTTTTGCCACTGTGGCAGCTCCGGGAGAACGGTCTCAATGAAACTCAAGATTCGCAAGAGCTCTCGCAAGAGGAAGTCGGTCAGCGGGTGGCGCAAGCGCGCCAGCACCAGCAAGGGCCGCAAGATCATGCGCCGCCGCCGTCAGCGCGGGCGCGCGCCGGTCTCCGTCTGACGCCCGCCGCCGCGAGGGCGTAAGGCTCAGGCCGGCGTCGAGTCCTGGCCGCCGCCCAGCTGTTTGGCGACCCGCTCCAGCACGGTTTCGATCCGGAAGGGCTTGACTATATAGTCCACCGCCCCGGCTTTGGCGGTCTCGATCACGTCCTTCTTCTCGGACTTGGCGGTGCACATGATCACGGGGATGTCCTTGGTGTCCGCCGAGGCCTTCAGTTGCCGCAGGCACTCGGGGCCGCTCATCACCGGCATCATGCTGTCCATGATGATCAGGTCCGGGCGCTGCTCGGCCACCGCCCCGAGGACCTCCTTGCCGTTGCCGGCCTCCCTGACCTCATAGCCGGCCTTGCGCAGCGACTTGGCCAGCAGGTTCCTCATCAGGAGGATGTCGTCGGCGACCACCAGCTTGCCGCGCGGGGCCGCCGGCGGCTGGCTCGGGGCCGCATCCCCGGACGCGCCCTTCTCCCCGCCGGAAGAGGTCGCATCCTTCGCCTCCGATGGCGAGGGCTGAGCCTCCTTCCCGGCCGCCGCGGACTCGCCGGCGGGAACGTCCGGCTTCTTGTCCTTGTCCTTTGCCTGTCTATCCTTCTTCTCGGCTTCTGACATCGGCGTTCTTCCCTTAGTCTGTCCTGACACTCATAGTCTATCCGCCTGACGCGCGGCGGCCAGTACCTTCCTCGACGCGTCGGCCCAACCCGGCGGCACATCCGGCCCAACGTAGCGCGAGCCCTGCCTGACGCCGCGCCTCTCCAGCTCCTCCTGGATGGCCTCCAGCACCCGCAGCTTGCCCTCGTTCCACTTGGGAGCCACCAGACTGTCGCCCTGGACGTCGCCCACGAAACGCTGGAGCACCGTCCAGGGCGGCAGCCGCTCAAGCACGTCGGCCGAGAGCCGCACGTACTCGTCGAGTTCCAGGAGCCGGATCTCGCCGCGGTCGTACATGCCGGCCAGAGCGGTGTCGCGCACCACGTGGAGGTGGTGGAGCTTGACCCCGTCGATCCCCAGCTTGGCTATGCGCGAGGCCGTGGCCTGGATCATCTCCCGGGTCTCGCCGGGCAGGCCCAGGATGAGATGGACGCAGATGAAGATCCCGCGACCCCGGGTGCGGAGCACCGCGTCTTCGAACTCGGCGAAGGTGTGCCCGCGGTTGATGACCTCCAGCGTCCGGTCGTGGGAGGACTGCAGGCCGTACTCCACCCACAGGTGGGTCCGGCCGGCCAGCTCCTGAAGATAGTCCAGGACCTCCGGCGGCACGCAATCCGGGCGGGTGCCCAGGGACAGCCCCACCACCCCGTCCACCGACAGGGCCTCGTCGTGCAGCGCGCGGAGCTTCCCGACCGGGGCGTAGGTGTTGGAGAATGGCTGGAAGTAGGCGATGAACCTGCTGGCCCCGTAGCGGGCCTCGGCCAGGCGCTTCTCCTTCTCCACCTGCTCCCGCACCGAGAGCCTGGATCCGGCCGCGGGGCTGAACGAGCTGTTCTCGCAGTAGATGCAGCCGCCGGCCCCCTTGGTGCCGTCGCGGTTGGGGCAGGTGAACCCCGCGTCGACGGTCAGCTTGTAGACCTTGCAGCCGAAGCGTTCCTTGAGGAACTGGCTGTAAGGGTAGAAGCGCCGGCCCCCGGCGTATCTCAGTTCCGCACTCTGGCCCATGCCCGCCGCCGCCTCCTCAGGACCCCGCCGCATCCCGCTTGCGGAGGTAGATGCGCGTCCCCAGCATCTTCCGGAACTCGCTCCAGTCGCCGCCCATCTCCGGCTGGGCCTCGCTGGCGGCGCGGATCTTGGCGTCGAGGTTGTCGAGGTGATGCAGGGCCAGCGCCTCGGCCGTGACCGGCAGCACCGGAGACCCGTACTCGCGCTGGCCGTGGTGGCTGGCGATGAGGTGCAGGAGCTGCCGGCGGGCGTCCTCCGGGAAGCCCTCGATGGCCTTGATGCGCTTCTCGGCCTCGAACGCCCCGATGATGATGTGCCCTAGCATCCGCCCGTCGTCGGTGTACTCGAAGGCCGGCGTGCTGGCCAGCTCCCAGACCTTGCCGATGTCGTGGAGCAGCGCGCCGGCCACCAGCATGTCCCGGTCCAGCTCCGGATGCGCCTCCGCGGTGACCTCGGCCGACTCGGCCACCGCCACGGTGTGCTCCATGAGCCCGCCGATGCAGGCGTGATGGAACTCCACGGCCGCCGGGCTCTGCCGGAAGAGCGCCATGAACGCCTCGTCGCGGAAGAACGCGGCCAGCAGCTCGGCCAGGGCCTTGTCCTTGACCCGCGCGCAGACCGCCAGCAGCCGCCGCTCGACTTCCTCGGGGTCGGCCTCGGACGAGGGCAGGAAGGCCCTGGCGTCCACGTCGGCCGGGTCCACCGGACGGAACGAGCTGACCACCAGCTGCGGGCTGCCCTGGTAGGTTTCCACGAAGCCGCGCACCCGCACGTAGCCCCCGGCGCGGAAGATCCCGGCCTGCTCCGGCCGCGCGTCCCAGACCCGCGTGGAGATGGCCCCGGTGGAGTCGGCGAGTTCGGCGGCGATGTACGACTTGCCGTTGCGGGCCTCGCGGATGGATCCGGACTTGACCAGGTAGGTCTCCTCGACGCTGAGCCCCTCGGCCAGGTCCCCTATGTTGGTTCGGCGCTTGCCCACCTCTCGCTCCCCTCCCCCGCCCCGTCGCTCCGGGAATCTATAATCCAAGGTCCGTTATTTTCCACCCGCCGCCCTCGCGGACGGCCCGGGCCTTCCTCTTGAGCACCCTGGTCACGCCCAGCTCGCCGGCGATTTCGAACTCGACCGCGGCCCCCTCCCCGGAGGAGGCCGCGGAGAGCACCCGGAAGTCCGAGAGCCCGTAACGCGCGAAGTCGCAGCGCCCCCCGGCGATCTCGCCGGCCAGGGCTCCGCCCGCCGCGGCGCCGGCCGCCGCCGCGTCTCCGGCGCGCAGCGCGGCCAGCACCGCGCGGAGGGCCTTCTCCGGCGACCGGCCGCGCTCCTCCGCGGAGGGGGCCTCGATCTCCTTGATGCGCCCGGCCTTCTTGTCCTCGAGCCGCGAGATGGCCGCCAGGATGACCTCGCGGCCGGAGTCGGCGCCGCGCCGGCCGGCCTCGATCATGCGGACGTCGAACGCCGCCTGCGGGTAGCGCTCGAGCACCAGGCGGTAGAGCCGGTCCGCCTGGACGTAGTCGCGCTCGACGAACTCGGCGACCTTGGCGGCCAGGAGCACCCACTCCGGCCGGACGTTGCCCGCCGGCCAGGTGCCGGTCAGCTGGACGGCGAGCTTCAGGGCGCGCGAGGCTTCACGGGGACCGGCCATGGCCAGGGCGAAGAAGCGCTCGGCGGCCTCCTCGGCGCCGGGTTCCTCCGGTCCGCGGCGGGCCTGCTCTTCCAGGAGATCCAGCTGCTCGCCCGTCCGGTCGGGGCCGGACAGCAGTTCGCCGAGCTCAGCCCAGGCCGCCGCCCGCTCCGCCCGCGTCGGGGCCGCAGCTCCGGCGGCCAGCACCTGCCGGTAGGTCTTGACGGCGTCGTCCGTCTTCCCGAGCTTCGCCTGGGACCTGCCGAGCAGCAGCAGACCGGCCGGCCGCCGGCGCGAATCGGGATGTTTCTCGAGAAAGGCCTGGGCCTCGGCCGCGGCCTCGGCGTACAGCCGGGCATCGAAGAGGCCGCGGGCCGCCTCGCAGCGGAGCCAGGGCGCCAGCTCCCCGGGCGGCTCGGCGGCGGCCGCGGCCTCGCGCAGGCGCCCGGCGCGCTCCCGGGCCTCGTCCCGGGCGGTGGTCAGTCTCCTGATCTCGGCCATCCGGGCGGCGGTGCGCTCGCTCCAGCGCTCCGGGGCGGCCTTGCCGACGGACTCGTAGAGCTCGTAGGCCTTCTCCAGCTCCCCGGACGCGAAGAGCCGCTCGGCGCGGTTGTAGAGCGCGTCCGGAGGCTCGTGGGCCGGCTCGCCGGCGCGCGCGCCAACCGCCGCCGCTCCCGTCAGGAGCAGCGCGGCGAGCAGCCCGGCGCGCGGCGCGATGATCAGTCCTCCAGAGCCAGGGCGATGTGCATGGCCACGCCCAGCCCCAGCGCGCGCTCGTTGAGGGTGAACTTCGGGTTGTGGTACGGCGCGGCCGGCTCCCCCTCCGGAGCGGCGCCCAGGAAGCTGAACGCCCCGGGCAGCTTCTGGAGGTAGAAGGCGAAGTCCTCGCCGCCCATGGTCGGCCGGCCCTCGGCGACCGGCTCGCGCGGCGGGCGCATCCCGCCCGGCCGGCAGGCGATCAGCCCGCACCAGAGGCGCCGGACCTTCTCGACCCCGGCGGCGCTGTTCATCAGCACCGGAGTGCCCCGGCTGTAGCGCATGCGAACCCGGCACCCGTGGGCCCGGGCCGCGCCCCCGGCCAGCCGGCGGACGAGAACGGGCAGCGCGGCGTGGACCTCCGGGGACAGCGACCGGCAGGTGCCCTTGAGCGCCACCCGGTCCGGTATCACGTTGAAGGCCCCCGGCGCGGAGAGCGTGCAGACCGACACCACCGCCGGCTCGAGCGGATCGATCCGCCGGCTGACGACGGTCTGCAGCGCCTGGATCACGGCCGCGGTGGCCACCACCGGATCCGAGGTCCTGTGCGGGATGGCCCCGTGGCCTCCCTTGCCGACCACCTCCATGTCGAAGCGGTCCATGGAGGCCATGTTCGCCCCGATCCGGTTGGCCAGCACCCCGAGCGGGCGGTCCGGCGCCATGTGCAGACCGTAGACCTCGCCGGCCCCGCGGAGCGCTCCGGCCGCGATCATCACCGGCGCGCCGTTGGGGATGCACTCCTCGGCCGGCTGGAAGATGAAGGTCACCGGCCGCGGCAGCTCGGCGCGCTCCCCGGCCAGGGCCTGCGCGGCGGCCAGCAGCATGGCGGCGTGGGCGTCGTGGCCGCAGAGGTGGGCGACGCCCGGGTTCTCCGAGCGGAAGCCGCAGTCGTTGAGCTCCTGGACCGGCAGCGCGTCGATGTCCGCGCGGAGCGCCACGGCCGGCCGGCGGCGCGCGGCCGCTTTGGCGGGCAGCAGCCGGCCGATGACCCCGGTGCGGCCCCGCGGCCTGACCACCTCCAGCCCCAGTTCGCCCAGCCGCCCGGCGATCACGCCGGTGGTGCGCTGCTCCTGGAAGCCGATTTCGGGGTGCCGGTGGAAGTCGCGGCGCAGCCTCACGGCCTCGGCGGCCACCGAGGCGGCCAGGGCCAGCGCGCGGCGGCAGAGTTCCGGACCGTTCACCGCCGCCCCTCCCTCGCCCTGACGATCTCCTCGTGGAGCACGGCGGCCACCGGGCCGGGCCGGCCGGAGCCGATCCGCCGGCCGTCGATCTTCACCACCGGCACGCCCTCCGCGGTGGTCGAGGCGATGATCACCTCGTCGGCGGCGAACATCTCCCGGACGGTCACCGGCCGGATGACCGCCGGGATGCGGCGGCGCTTGGCGATCTTCAGCACCAGCGCGCGGGTCAGGCTCGGCAGGATCTCCTGGCCCAGCCGGGGCATGAGCAGCCGTCCGCGCCTGACCACCAGGATGGAGCTCGATCCGCCTTCGATCAGAAGACCGTTCCGGACGAAGATGGCCTCGGCCGCGCCGCGGCGGCGGGCGGCCTCCTTGCCCATGCAGTTGGGCAGGAGGTTGACGCTCTTGATGTCGCAGCGGCCCCAGCGGAAGTCCTCCACGGTGATGCAGCTGACCCCGCGGACGAAGTCCTCCGGCCTCTCCGGCCCCATCGCCCATCCGGCCACCAGCACGGTGGGCGGGGTATCCTCGGGCGGATAGTGGTGCTTGCGAGGATAGGTCACGCCCCTGGTGACCTCGATGTAGACGTAACTCCGCTCGTACCGGCAGCGGCGCAGGATCTCGCGGATGACCCTGCGGAGCAGCGCGTTCGGCGGGCAGGCCAGTTCGAGCATCCGGGCGCTGGACTGCAGCCGCCGGAGGTGCTCGTCGACCAGGAAGGGCCGCAGGCCCGTGGCCCGGATCACCTCGTAGACGCCGTCCCCGAAGAGGAAGCCCCGGTCCATGACCGGGACCCTGGCGGCTCGGAGCGGCATGAACTTCCCGTTGAGGTAGGCGACGTCGGGCACGGGACTCTCCTTCTTTGGCCGGGAAGAGCGTTGCGGAAGCGCATTCCCTCGACGCCGGCGATTCTATGGCGCGCGCCGGAAGGTGTCAAACGCGGCGGACAATGCTCAGGGCTGTTTCAGAAGGGCCCGGCTCACCGCCGGGACGCGGAGGCGCAGAGCAGGACCAGGGACGCGGCAATCGGCTTTCGGCGCGGGTAAGACCCAAGCCGCGCATATGACGCACCTCACCGTCTCGGAGCCTCGGCGGCGAACCCGCAGGGGGACCCTCGCCGCAGCTCGCTACCTGCGGCGCCCACCGTCCCTGTCGCCCCGTTCGGTCGGTTCGGAACGCTGCGGCGGCGCCTTGCCGGGCGCGGTCCGCGGGACGGGCGGGGGCGGCGCCGGGGCGACCCTGGGAGCGTTCGGGGGCGCCGGAGCCGGAGCCGCGCTCGGCGGCAGGGTCACGCGGGGCGGAGCGGGCGCGGCCGGCCCGGGCCCGTCCTTGCGCTGCCCATCGCCGTGGGACGGCCGCCCCTGGTCGCGGTCGTGGCCCTCGCGGCGGTCGCGCCAGTCACAGTCCGACCCGCCATGGCGGTGCGGCCGCTTGCACACCAGGCACCAGGACGACGGCCAGACGTAGTAGGTGCGGTAGACGTACGGCGCGTAAACCCCGTCCTGGACGTAGCCGGTCGCAGGATACTGGGGCTGCAGCTGCACCGGCGGCTGCGCCCGGGCGCTCTCCATTTCCGCCCTGAGCTTGATCAGCTCGACCAGCGCTTCGGGGCTGTACCACTTGCCCTCGAACTCCACCAGGCCCATGGCCAGGTTGCGTTCGTCGACCGTGACCCACTTGCCCTGGTACTGGACGTAGCCCAGCAGCCGCCGGGCCTCGGCGTCGTTGGAGTCGAGCGCCAGCACCTCGTTGAGCAGCAGCTCGTTGCGGCTGTCCAGACTCTTCTCCCGGCACCAGGCGGCCAGCTTCAGACGTCCGGCCACGTCCTTGGGGTCGAGCGCGCCGTACCTGATGGCGTAGACGTCCAGCGGGGTCTCGCCCTTCTCGATCCACTTGACCTGGTCCTTGGGCAGGAAGACCCAGCCCTCCCCTAGCTGGACTTTGACACGATCGCCCTCCACCGTCGCCTTGCCCTCGATGGTATTGCCATTGGCCAGGGTTATGGTGTCAGCCCGAGCGAAGGCCGCCATCGCCATTCCGGCGAAGACCATCATCATGAGTTTCATGGGCCACCTCCTGGTCGGCCCCTTTCGGCTGACCATATCTACAACAATCCAAAGCCCCTTCCCAGGCCGGAATACTTACGTCCAAAGCAGACGACCTGTCGCGATGGCCAACGGTGGTCCGCCGCAAAGAAGCGCAGAACGCTCAGAGTGCTCCCAACCCAATAGCCAGGAACCGGGAACCCGGGACTCCTTTACTCACTGCGCCTCTTCGCGGCCAATGCGTCCCGGCTACTTCCGTTCCTGCGCGGCGGCAACCTTATCTAGGAGCACCGCCGTCTCCGCCAGGTAGGGGCAGAGCGCGGCGGCCTCGCCGAGCGCCGTGACGGCCTCGGCGGTGGGCTGGCCGCCGGCGGCCTCGAGCGCCTTGCGCGCGGCGGCGGCCTTGGCCCTGGCCTTGGTCTCGGCGTCGAGCGCCGCGGCGTCCCTGGCGACGCCGGCGAGCCACACGGCCTGCACGCACGCGGCGATGCGGGCCCCGGCGAACTCGTTGCCCTCGGGCACGAGGTGCACGCCATCGCCCTTGATGAACTGCGCGTACTTGGGCTCGGCCAGGAACTGCCGGTGGATGTCGCAGAGCGGCAGGCCGCGCTCGGCGGCCAGCGTCCGCGTGACGCCGTTCAGGTCGCGGTCCAGGAAGCGGTCGAGCCCGCCGGCCTTCACGAAGAACGGCTCCTTGCCCCAGGCGTGCTTGTCGTTGAGGAACGGCGTCGCCGTGACCAGCACCAGCCGCGGCGGCGGCTGGGCCTTGCCGGCGGCGTCGACCAGCGCCGTGTACTTCCCCTTGAACCAGTCGCCGCTGTGGTGGCGGGCGTCGTTGAGGCCGTAGGCGATGCTGAGGAAGTCGGGCTTCTCGGCCGCGAGCACGCCGGCGATCCGCCCGAGCCCGCCCTCGGAGGTCTCGCCGCCGACGCCCTTGTTGACCACCGTCCAGACCGGCCGGCCCTTGGAGAGCGCGTTGAGCGCCTTCTCGGTGCAGTCGCGGAGCTTCTTGCCCTCGGGCGCGTCGGCTGAGAGCGTCACCGAGTCGCCGAGCATGACCAGCTTCGCCTGCTCGCCGGCAAGGCCCCACGAAGCCGTGAGCAGGACCAGGCCTACCGCCGCAAAGAAGCGCAGAATCATGTTACTCCTCCGAACTGAGCCACAACGGTGATTGGCCGCAAAGAAGCGCAAAATGCGCAAGGAGCTCATGCCCCACCGACCAGGAACCAGGGACCCCGTTCCCCTTGCGCCTCTTGCGCCTTTTTGCGGCTGGTTCACATCTCTTCGAGGGCCACCAGGCCCAGCAGTTCAAGCACCGCCCGCAGCCGCCGCCGGACGGCGTCGACCAGCGCGAGCCGCGCCGCAGTGAGCGCCGCGTCCTCGCCGATCACCCGGTGCTGGTTGTAGAAGCGGTTGGCCGCGCCGGCCAGGTCCAGGCACCAGGACGCCAGGAGTGCCGGCTCGCAGTTCTCGGCCGAGTCGGCCAGGATCCGCGACATCCGCCCGAGCTGCTTCACAACTCCGTGCTCCTCGTCGGTAGCCAGCAGCCCGAGGTCCACGGCGCCGGCCGGAGCTCCGCCGGCCTTGCGCAGTATGCTGCACAGCCTGGCGTGGGTGTACTGGAGATACGGCCCGGTCTCACCGTCGAAGCTGAGGATCCGCTCCCAGGCGAAGTCCACGTCCTTGTTGCGCCGGGTGACGAGCGAGGTGAAGGCCACCGCCCCGACGCCCACCGCCTCGGCGGCGCGCTCCTTGTTCGGCATCTCCGGGTTCTTCTCGGCGATGATCTTGGCGGCGAGTTCGGCGGCCTTGTCGAGCACTTCTCCGAGAAGAACGACTTTCCCGGCGCGGGTGGACATCTTCTCGCCACCAATGAGCACCAGGCCGAAGTCGACGTGGCGGCAGGCCTTGGCCCACTCGCAACCCGCCAACTCAAGGGACTTAAAGAGCTGCTGGAAGTGCAGCTTCTGGTCGGCGCCGACCACGTAGATGAGCTTGCTGAACCGGAAGCGCTCCTGCCGGTCGAGGGCCGCGGCCACGTCGCGCGAGGCGTAGATGCTGGCGTCGTCGCTCTTGAGGAGCAGCATGACGCCGAGCTTCTGCTTCTCGAGGTTGACGATGGTCGCGCCCTGGCTCTGCTCCACCAAGCCCTTGGCGCGCAGGAAGTCGACGCCGGCCTGGACCTTGTTCCGGTAGTAGGCCTCGCCGTCGTAGCTGTCGAACTTGATGCCGAGCCGCGCGTAAACGCGCTCGAACTCGGCGACCGAGAGCGACCGGAAGCGCTCCCAGAGCGCCATCTCCTCGGCCGAGCCGTCTTCGAGCTTCCGGAAGACAGCCCGGGCCTCCTCGTCGAGGGCCGGGTTGACCTTGGCTTCTTCCCCGAAGCGTACGTAGAGCTCGAGCAGGTGGCCGATGGGCTCGGACTTCAGCTTCTCCTCGCTGCCCCACTTCCGGAACGCGGTGATCACCTTGCCGAACTGGGTGCCCCAGTCGCCGAAGTAGTCGCAGCGCACCACCTTGAAGCCGAGCGCCTCGTGGATGCGCGAGAGCGCCGCGCCCAGCGCCGTGCCGCGGAGCAGCGCCACGGTGAAGGGCTTGGCGATGTTGGGGCTCGAGAACTCGATGACCGCGGTCTGGCCGGCTCCAGGCTTCGAGACCGGCAGGCCGCTCGCGCTCCCGGAGACCTCGCCGAGCACCGCGGCGGCCAGCGCCGCGCGGTCCAGGCGGATATTGACGTAGGCTCCGGCGGCCGACGCGCCGGCCACGGGCGAGCCCGAGCCGGCCAGGGCGGCGGCGAAGTCGGCGGCGACCTCCGGCGGCTTCTTCTTGAGCTTCCCGGCCAGCCGGAAGCACGGCAGCGCCAGGTCGCCCATCTTCTCGTCGGGCGGGACCTCGATCAGGGCGACAAGTTCCGCGACCGGCAGCCCCGAGGCGGCGGCCAGGCGCTGGGCGATGGCGAGGATGAGTTGGTCCAAGGGTTCTCCTTCGCTCTCACAGGACGGAGGGAGTCTAGTCGCTCTGAAAGGCCTGTCAAGTTTGCCATACGTGTCACTGCTTGCCTCGGAGGAAGCACGCCCTTGACAAGTGCCAGACCTCGGCCAGAATCCACGTGTGGTGCCGCAGGTAGTTTGTGCGCGCGTCCTCAGCCAGTGCAGCAGGGGCAGCTACAGCATACGGACAACATACCGGAGGCGTGCGAAATGGCCGGAAGAAGACTGGAAGAGGTATTCAAGACGAGTGGCATTCCCAACTATACCTTCGTTAAGCCCCTTGAGTACTCCTCTCTTCTGATCGCTCTGCGCACCCCTGGCAGGGGTGTTGTTATAGAGGGGCCTTCCGGCATTGGCAAGACCACCGCGGTCGTCAACGCCCTGGCCGAACTAGGTCTCGCTGGTGTCGTAACGAAGCTCTCGGCACGCCGAACCGACGATGTTGAGTTGATCAAGACTCTCGCCGGAACCAAGAGTTTCGGCACAGTGCTTGTTGATGACTTCCACAGGCTTCCAGACGACCTTCGAAGAGAGATTGCCGATCTCATGAAGGTCTTGGCAGACGAAGAAACCGCAGACTGCAAGATTGTGCTAGTCGGCATTAACAAGGCTGGTGAGTCCCTTGTCCGATTCGCGCATGACCTGAACAATAGGCTTGAGGTTGTTTCATTTGAGACGAATCCCGACGAGAAGGTCCGCGAACTGGTGACCTTAGGCGAAACGGCGCTTAACACAGGCATCAACGTCAAAGAGGAGATCGTTGATGCATCTCACGGCAGTTTCTATATTGCCCAAATGTTATCCCACCAAACGTGCATAGACGCAGGTGTTCTGGAAGAACAGCCCGAGCGTCGTTCCACCACTGTCAGCTTTGAGTCAACCAGAGGCAAAGTGTTTGATCGCCTTTCCAGAACCTTTCTTGAGCGAACCAAACGTTTCGCCAGAGGCACGCGCTTCCGCCGAGAAGGCCGGGCACCATACTTTCGCCTTCTACACATGCTTGCAAAGTCGCAGGAGTGGTCACTCAACATCGACCAAGTCGTGGCAGCGAACCCCGGCCTGTCCGGCAGCATAACCCAGGTTGTAGAAAAGGGGTATTTGGCAGACCTGATCACCAAGGACGACGAACTTACGGCAGTCCTGCATTTTGACTCGCAGTCGCGCATCCTTTCCGTCGAGGATCCGCAGTTTATCTACTTTCTGCGCGCGATCACGTGGTCACAGTTTGCAGGGGAGGTGGGTTTCTTGAGCGTGGAGATTCCCTCCAAGTACGACTTTGCACTTAGCTTTGCTGGAGCTGACCGCGACGTAGCAGAGCCCCTGTTCCGTGCCCTACAGGAAATGGAATTCGAGGTCTTCTATGATCAGAATGAGCAACATCGAATTCTTGCCGAGGACATCGAGGACTACCTGCGACCCATCTATCAGTCCGATGCCCAATTCGTAGTCGCACTTCTGGGCCCGGAATATCCAAAGCGCATCTGGACTAGGTTTGAGTCAGAGCAATTTAAGACGCGTTTCAAAAGTGGCGCTGTCATTCCAGTGTGGTTCACAACAGCTCCGCCCGGAATGTTCGATGAAAGCACACGGGTGGGTGGCATCACCTTTAACCCAGCAACAGAGCGTGCGCAGCAGATCAGCAACATTACAGATCTCTTGCGGCGCAAGATTGCTGAAAGGCGCGCCCCAGCGCCCTCGCAAGACTGACCGCTGCTCACGAACGGCCTTCGGGACGATTCTGGGTCAGGGGCTGTTCGGGGTCAGATCTGGAATAAGGAATAGCGGCTTGCCAGGCGCCCGGCCGCGTCATCAGATCCCAGCGCGGGCCTACTCCGTCCCCTCCCCCACCCCCGGGAAATAGCTCCCCTTCGGCCCGACCTCGTGGCCGGCGGGGATGGGCGTGCCCAGCTGGTCGATGCTCCAGACCTCGGGACCTAGGCGCAACGACTCGCGCAGGCGCTCCATGGTCGCGGGGACGAACGGGTAGAGCATGATCATCAGTGACTTGAGCACGTAGAAGCTCGAGTAGAGCGCGTCGCGCCGGCCCTCCTCCGGGTGGCGGTCGTCGTGCGGCTTGTACTGGGCGAAGAGGCTGTTAATGACCCGCGCGTAGTTCTCGACCTCGTAGAGCAGGTTGGGGTAGTCGGCCCGCTCCATGGCCTTGGTGTAGCGCGCGACAATCCGGTTTGTCGCCTCCTGGGCCTTTTCGAGGAGCTTCCCCTCCGGCACCTTGCCGCCGAACTTGGAGTGGGCCGCCGAGATGGGCTTCTCGAAGGCCGCGTTCATCGGCCCGGCCAGGAACTTGTTGCGCTCGTCGAGCTTGGCCACGTCGAAGTCCGACTGCCCGTCGGCCAGGCCCAGCAGAGCCATGTAGTAGCGGATCTGGTCGGCGGTGTAGCCCTTCTCATCCAGCATCTGGTCGCCGGTGAAGAAGTTGCCCTTGCTCTTGCTCATCTTCTCGCCGTTGACCATCAGGTGGAAGCTGCCGACGATGTCGGTGAGCTGGTACTCGCCGGCGACCGGCAGCCGGCCGGTGTCCGCCTGCGTGCCCAGCCACATCGCGCCCTGCATGAGGACGTAGAAGAAGACGTTGTCCTGCCCCAGGAACTGGACCACCCGCGCCTTGGGGTCGCACCAGAAGTCGCGCCAGCGCTCCGCCGGCTCGCCGCGCTGCGCGAGCGCCAGGCGCGTGAAGGCGATCGGGGCGATGAGCGACTCCGGCCAGACGTAGAGCGTCTTCCCGGCCAGGTCCGGATCGATCTCGGGGAGCGGGATGCCCCAGGAGAGGTCCCGGGTGATCGAGCGGTGCGCCCACTCGTCGTGCAGCCGGTGAGGCAGCTGTTTCGCGTTAAGCAGCGCACGGCCTTTCTCCAGATCAGCCTTGTTGCCGAACTGGAGGACCACCTGCTTGCCGGGCGAGTACTTCATCTTGTGCTGGGGCAGTTCGCCGCGGAAACCCTTGTAGGCCTCCTCGTAGATGTTGTCGAAGCGCAGCGAGGGCATGACGCAGTCCAGGGTCTCGGCGATGGTGGGCTTGCGCCAGGAGCCGCTCTTGCTCTGGATCCACTGGCGCAGGAGCTCCGAGACTTTCCACATATCGAGCCACCAGTGCACGGTCTCCTTCATCACCGGGACCGCGTCGCTGATCGAGCTGCGCGGATTGATCAGCGCCGCCGGGTCGTGCTGGTGCCCGCAGACGTCGCACTCGTCGCTGTAGGCGTCGGGGTTGCCGCACTTGGGGTTGGGGCACTGCCCGCGCACGTAGCGGTCGGGCAGGAAGCGCTCCTTCTTCGGGTCGTACCACTGGCGGCTGGCGCGCTTCTCGAGCATGCCGTTGGCGTGGAGCTTACGCAGGAAGTCCTGGCAGACCTCCTTGTCGATCGGGAAGCAGTCCGGCTGGCTGGTGCCGGTGTAGATGTCCATCCCGATGTTGTAGCGCTCGACCGTCCGGGCCTGGGCCGCGTGGATGGTGTCGATGAACTCGCGGATGGGCTTGCCCGCGGCCGCCGCGGCCAGCTCGCTCGTCGAGCCGTGGTCGTCGTTGCCGTTCACATAGAGCACGTTCTTCCGGCCGATGACCAGCCCCCAGTAGCGGGCGTAGATGTCGGCCGGCAACTGCGCCCCGGCCAGGTGCCCGAGGTGCAGCGGCCCGTTGGCGTAGGGCATGCCCGCGGTGACCACCATCCGGGCCGGGCGCTTGATGCGCGCGAGCACCGACGGGACGTCGAACGCGGGGGGCGTGGGCTTGGGTTTCTGCTCGGCTGGCATCGTGGGCTCCTTGAACAAGGCGTAGAATAGCCGGGCGGCGGCGGAGAGCAAGTGGCGAGGCGTATGGGACGACGCGGGGACACGGGGACGGCTAACCGCCGGAGACAGACGCAGGCCAGAACGCTTTCGCGCGGCCGTCGCTGTCTCCGCCTCGCCGCGTCCCCGCTTCTCCGTGTCGCCCCGTTCAGCCCACGCCGGCGCGGAGCGGCTGGGCCAGCTTCCCGAAGCCCATGCCGGCGCCTGTCTGGAATTCCTCGGAATCCCAAAAGTGAACGCCTTGCAGCCCTGTCCTGACCGTGGACAATGGAGTCAGAGGGTAGAACGGCATGGCGCTCGACGAGGCGTTGCTCCTGGACAAGGCGCAGACCGGCGACCGCGAGGCACTCTCGCGGCTGCTGATCGGCTGCGAAGTGGCCTGCTTCTCCCTGGCGCTGCACTTGGCGGGAAACGCGGCGGATGCCGAGGACCTCTGCCAGGACGCCATGACCCGCGCGGCCGAGCGCGTGGTCGGCGGCGGCGTCCGGGACTTCCGCCCCTGGCTCCTCAGCATCGTCGTGAGCGTCCATCGGAATCGGGTCGATTCCGAGGCGGCGCGGCGGCGGCGGGAAAGGGGCTACGCCATGGAGCGGGACACGACCGAGACCCGGAAGCCTTCGGCGGCGGAACGGGACGAACTGCGCTGGCACCTGGGGGCCTCTCTCCGCCAGTTGGATGAAGGCTGCCGGTTGCCCATAATCCTGCACTACGAACAGGGCCTGTCCTACGCGCAAGCAGCGACCGTACTGAGCGTGCCCGAGGGCACGGTGGCGACGAACATCCGGCGGGGACTGGAGGAGCTTCGCGGGCTCATGGCCAAGGCCGGCTACTCCGCGGCCGCTCCGGTGGTGGTGGCGGCGCTTCAGCAGGTTCCGGCGGTCTCCGTGCCTGGGAGCCTGACCGCCTTCATCAGCAGCTTGGCGGCTGGCGCGTGCGCGAACGCCTCGGCGACTGCGGCGGGAACAATGGCCGGCTGGACCGCGCCCGGTTGGAAGGTCGCTGCCGGCGTGTCGCTGGCGGTTGCCCTCGGCGCGGGCGGCTTCGCCGGCTGGAAGCTCATCCGTCCTTCCGGCAGGCCCCCCGTTGCCGCTGAGCCCTCGCCTGCCGACCGCCCCACGCCCGCCCCAACCCATGTCCCCGTCGCCGTAGCCCCGCCGGCTACCGACCACCGACCGACGACCGCCATCACTTTGATCCCGCGCACGTGCGATGCCCTGACGGCGTTCAGGGCTCTGGAGGAGAGGGGCGGACCGGCCGTGATCATTCTCGGCAAGGCTAGGACGGCGCTGCTTGTGCCGGTGGAATTGCGCTTTCAGGAGTTGGAGGGCCGGAAACTCATCGAAGCCGTGGCCGCGATGCGGGGGCTCAGATTGGCCTGGGCGCGCGACGGGAAGGTCGCACTGCTGTACGAGGGCGTCGCCGACGTGGAAATCGAGCGGGTTCGGAAGGACATGGCCTCTGCCGACCCGGCCGTGCGCAGCGAAGCGGCTTGGCGCGCGGGCTGGCTGGGGGATGTGCGAGCCGTACCTTTGCTCGTGAAGGCTGCAAGGGATGCGGATGCGGGGGTGGCGCGACAGGCGGCGGTCGGTCTGCGCCGGGCGACTTGGGATGCGGTGCTCGCACTGGATGATTCGGCGATGGACCTGGCGACGGCCGATGCCGACTCAGGGGGCGACGGCGGCGCGCGCGCGCTAGCCATCGCCGCGCTGGGCCGTATGGGCGGCGAGAAGGCGCTGGCTTCTCTCGAAAAAGCACTGGCAGACCAGGATGTCGGCATACGCCGTTCTGCAGTCGGGACGCTGGGGCGCATGAGCGAAGAGAAGGCGGCGGCCCTGCTCAAGAAGGCCCAAGCGGATCGGGACGCCAGCGTGAGTTCCGATGCCACCTCCACGTTGTTTCACCTGATGCGCCGTTTGAGCGGAGAGGATGCCCAGCGGCTGGCTGACGAGGACCTCAGACAACGCAAGCTTGGAATGGCTCATCCGTACGTTTTGCGCGAGGAGGAGTTCCTGGCCTTCGTTGAGAAGGGCTGGGAGTCCGGCCAGCCCTGCCCCATTCCTATTGCCTATGGGGCCACGGAGAACCTCACCTTGAGCTTTGGCCCGGCCCGTCCACCGGCCTACTTCAAGGCTCAGGCCCGCCTCCGTGCCGTACGCGAACTGGGCGTGCGAGGGGGAGAAAAGGAGCTGGCTCTGCTTGAGAGGTTGATCGCCTTCAAAGACCCCGAAGTGCGCAAGGAGGCCGCTGATGCGCTGCGCCTAGTGGGCAGCGCGCAGGCGTTGGCTTTGGTCGAGAAGGCGATAGCCTCCCAGGATGACGTTGTGCGTCATGAAACCGCCTACGCACTGCGTTGCGTGCGCGGGGAGAAGGGATTGGCTTTGATCGAGAAGGCGCTGGCCAACCAGGACGCCTGGGTTCGCAGTATGGCTGCCTCCACATTGAGCCGTATGGACGGAGAGAAGTGGCCGGCGCTCATTGATAAGGCGCTCGCCGATCAAGACGCCAACGTGCGATCAAGCATCGTCTGCCAGCTGGCTTACGTAGGCGGCGAGAAGGCGCGAGCCTTGCTTGAGAGGATGCTTGCCGACCAGGATGCCAACGTGCGCAGTCAGGCCGCCAATGCGCTAGGGAAGATGGGCGGGGATAAGGCGCGCGACTTGCTGCTGCAGCAGTTGGCCGCAGATGAGGATGCCAACGCAGCTTGGAGTGTCAGAGGTGCGCTGTTGGAGTCCCATTTCGCCGGCGACCCCAAGGTTGCGGAAGCCTTGCGGGACTTCAAGCTCCCCAAGCCAAAATCCAAACCCCAGCCGCAGCGCGAGGTGCAAGCCCCGCCGGAGGTATTCTAGCGCTGCCCGAACGGCGAGCGACCCATCCGGCCGGCGAGGATATTAGCCCACGCCCGGTGCCCGGCGGATCCGCGCCAGGGTCACCTCGCGGCCCAGCAGCTCCAGCACTTCAAATAGCCCCGGGCTCACGTTGGTGCCGGTGACCGCGGCGCGGACCGGCTGGGCGAGCTTGCCGAAGCCCATGCCGGCGGCCTTGGCGGCCTCGCGGAGCAGCGGATCGAGCTTGGCCGGCGTCCAGTCGGCCTCGGGCAGCTTCTCGAGAGCCGCGAGCGCGGCCTTGAGCGCGGCGGGCGTCGTGTCCTTGGCCAGGAGCTCCGCCGCCTGGGGGACGACCTCGTAGTCGTCGGCGAAGAAATAGCGGGTCAGCTTCGGGAACTGGACCAGCGTGTGGGCCCGCTCCTTGAGGAGCTGCCCGAGCTTCTCGAGCCACTCGCGGCCGCGGGCGTCGGGGTCGAGCCCGGCGCTCTTGAAGAACGGCGCCATGCGCTCGGCGAGCTCGGCCGCAGGCAGCCCCTCGATGTACTTGCCGTTCATCCACTCGAGCTTCTGGAAGTCGAACTGGCTGGCGGTCTTCCGGACCCGGTCGACGGTGAACTTCTCGACCATCTCCTGCCTGGACATGATCTCCACGTCGCCGCCCGGGCTCCAGCCCAGGAGCGCCGTGTAGTTGGCGAAGGCCTCGGGCAGGTATCCGGCGTTGGCGTAGTCGCCGACGGCCACCGCGCCGTCGCGCTTGGAGTACTTCTTGCCCTCGGAGTTGGTGATCATCGGGATGTGCGCGAAGCGCGGGCTGGTCCAGCCCATGGCCTTGTAGATCATGATCTGCCGCGGAGTGTTCGAGACGTGGTCCAGACCCCGGATCACGTCGGTGATGGCCATGTCGTGGTCGTCGATCACGCAGGAGAAGTTGTAGGTCGGCCAGCCGTTCGAGCGCATCAGGATGAAGTCCTCGATGACCTCGTCCTGGAACTCGACCTTGCCAAGCACCTGGTCATCGAAGGCCACCTTCTCCTTGGCGGCGGCCACGCGGAAGGCCAGGGCCTCGCCCTTGTCCTCGGCACCCTTGGTGGTCTTGTAGGCCAGCCCCTTCTTCTCGAGCTCGGCGGCCACCTCCTGGTAGCGCGCCAGGCGGTCGCTCTGGTGAATGGGGCCCTCGTCCCAGTCCATGCCCAGCCACTTCATGCCGTCGATGATCGCCTGCACCGCCTCCGGCGTGTGCCGCTCGCGGTCGGTGTCCTCGATGCGGAGGATGAACGTGCCGCCGGTGTGGCGGGCGTAGAGCCAGTTGTAGAGCGCCGTGCGGGCACCGCCGATGTGGAGGTAGCCGGTGGGGCTGGGGGCGAATCTTACCCTGGGCTTGTCAGGCATCTTCATCTCCCGTGTTGGCTGTACACCAATGCAGAATGGTGAATTGTGAATGGTGAAACACGCAAGCTACCTACGCCGACCTCCCTTGGCGCTGAGGACGATCGCGGTAACTACCGATACTATCTCGTCGGCCTCCTGAATCAAGGGGGCCAAGCGCGCGGGAGGCAGCAGCCCTGCCCTGGACATGAGCTTCAGCCAGAAAAGTGACTCCCTGGCCTCCTTGCAGGAGACGCCGCACTTATGAATGAAATCGTTCCTGCTCTCCGATGCCTGGGCCTCCTCCATGTTGGCCCCCACTGAAGTGGCGGCTCTCATGAACTGCCCGCCGATGATCCAACCAGCCCGGTCCTTGCCGACCTGAAGCTCCTGGTGCAGCCTGACAGCCATCAATGCAAAGGCAAAGCAGCGTTCACGAGTATCTCGTGGTCTCTTCTCTTCCCCGTGTTTCACCATTCACCATTCACAATTCATAATTCATAATTCTGAGTTACCGCCCCTTGGTTCCCGGCGCCCAGTGCAGGTTCTCCCTGATCGCCTGATACCGCGCCCGGTTGCCGAGCTCCACGAGCATGAAGGGATGCTTCGACCGGCGCAGCCGGATGACGTCGCCGTTCCGAATCCTCACCAACTCCTGGCCGTCGACGGTCATGGCCGCGTCGCGGTCGCGGCTCTCCGCCCGGACCTCGACGGTCGACGCTCCGCTCACCACCATGGAGCGGGCGGCCAGGGTGTGCGCGCAGATCGGGGTGATGACCGCGGCGTCGAGGTCCGGCGCCACGATGGGCCCGCCGGCGGCCAGCGAATAGGCGGTCGAACCGGTGGGCGTCGAGGCGATGACCCCGTCGGCGTCGTAGCTAGCCACCAGTTCACCGTCGACGCGCACCCCGACGAAGATGACGCGGGCCACCGGCCCGCTGTGCACCACGACGTCGTTGAGGGCCACGTAGTCGGCGACGCGCCGCCCCTTGCGGAGGACGACCGCCTCGATGCGCTGGCGGGGCGAGACCTCGTACCGGCCGGCCGCCAGGCGCGCGCAGGCCTCCGCCATCTCGTCGGGAAGAACCTCGGCCAGGAACCCCTTGTGCCCGAACTTTATGCCCAGGACGGGGAGCTGTCGCTCGGCCATCCGGCGGCAGACCGAGAGCACCGTGCCGTCGCCGCCCAGGGCCAGGACCATGTCCGCCGGGAGGCGCGACAGGTCCGCATTGCGGGCGGTGCTCATGCCGGCAACCCGGATGTTGCGGTGCGCGGCCAGCAGCCTGCGAAGCTCGGCCGCCCCCGCCTGCACGCCGCGCTTCTGCGGATTGACCACGATGTGAATGCCCAGTCTCCTGGCCATAGTCACTCCCTCAGGCGAGAGGCCAAACCGGCGGCATCCAGACGGAACTGGGCGAGGAGCTCGGTCCTGCTCGATGGCCCGATATCAGCCCCCACGGGCACGGCAGCCAATCGCAGCTTCCGGGCGTCCAGAGCGCGCGCCGCGCAGGCCTCCAGGCACGCCGAGCCCAGCCCGCCGGCGGCGATGCCGTCCTCGGCGACGAGCACGCGCTCGTGGCCGGAGAGCAGTTCGGCGAGCAGATCGACGTCCAGCGGCGCGGCGAAGCGCGCGTCGGCCACGGTGACCTCGCCGGGGGCGAAGCACTCCGCCGCCTTGAGCGCCTCCGGGACCAGCGCGCCGTAGGCGAGGATGGCCAGGCGCCTGCCGCGCCGGAGCACCTCGCCGCGGCCGAGCTCGAGCTTGCGCGGCTCGGCGGCCTCG
Source organism: Planctomycetota bacterium (assembly GCA_022703445.1). Lineage (GTDB taxonomy): Bacteria > Planctomycetota > SZUA-567 > JAKLDR01 > JAKLDR01 > JAKLDR01. The sequence goes on from JAKLDR010000050.1 coordinate 31,709, forward strand.
ATCCTCGCGGGGGCCTCGGCGCGCGGGTAGCGGATGGCCGAGACGAGCTTCGCGTCGGCGGCGAGCGAGAACATCGCCGCGAGCGTCCCGACGTCCCGGGGCGCCATCAGCACGGTGCGCGGCAGCGGCCGCAGGTAGGAGATGTCGTAGAGCCCCTGGTGGCTGACGCCGTCGCCGCCGACCAGGCCGGCGCGGTCGATGGCCAGTATGGCGCCCAGCCCGGGCTGGATGGCCAGGTCGTGGAAGAGCTGGTCGTAGGCGCGCTGCAGGAACGTGGAATAGATGGCCACCACCGGAAGCGCCCCGCCCTTCGAGAGCGCCCCGGCGAAGACCGCCGCGTGGCTCTCGCAAATGCCCACGTCGAAGTAGCGCCCGGGGAAGCGCCCGGCGAAGGTCTCCAGGCCCGTGCCCAGGCCCATGGCCGCGGTGACCGCCACGGTCTCCGGGCGTCGCTCGGCCAGCGCCACCATGGCCTCGCCGGCCGCGCGGCTCCAGGAGCCGTCGTCCTCCCGGCGGGGCTTGCCGTTCTCGGTGTAGAATGGCGCGGCGCTGT
>JAKLDR010000051.1 GCA_022703445.1 Planctomycetota bacterium
CCTGCCGGAGGGCCTGACCGCCGCCGCCCTGCCGGCCGACGCCCGGCTGGAGACCGAGTTCGGCAAGGTGATCATCACCAGGAAGGCCGAGGGCGGCCGGCTGACCATCGAGAAGCAGCTGTCGCTGTCGGCCGTGCGCGTGCCGGCGGCCAAGTACGCCGAGTTCCGGAAGTTCTGCCTGGAGGCCGACCGGCTGGAGTCCGAGAGGATAACCCTGGTCCGGAAGGCCGCCGCTCCGGAGAAGGACCGCGGCAGGGAAAAACCAGCCTCCGAGAAGGAGGGCGGCTGACATGACCAGGTGCAGGGTGCAAGGTGCGAGGTTCAGGGCACTGATGACGGCAGGGGCGCTGGCGCTGGTCGCGGCGGCGGCCGTCGCCGGCGAGGCGGTTCCCGACAAGGACCGGAAGCCGCCCGCACCGCAGCCCGTCGTCGCCGGCTGGGAGGCGCTGACCGGCGCCGCCGAGGCCCGCGGGCTCTACGACAAGGCGGCCCTGGAGTGGCTGGAGGCCGCGCGCAAGGACCCCAAGGGTCCCGGCGCCGAGCTCGCCCTCCGGCGCATCCCCGAGATGCGCGCCCGGCTCACCGTCCTGGGGACCAAGCCGGCCCTGGAGGCGCTGCGCGAGATCTCCGCGGCCAAGGACGCCCCGGTCGCCGCGGCGCTGGCCCGCGAACTGCTCGTCGACGTGCTCCGCGAGACCGGCCAGGCCCGGGAGGCCGAGGAGGCCGCTGCGGGGCTGGGGCTGGTCGAGAACTGGATGATGATCGGGACGTTCGGCCGGAACATCCCCGCCACCCACGACCGGGTCTTCCCGCCCGAGGAGTGGATCGACCTGGCCGCCGAGTACGACCCGGGGCGCTACTACTACGTCGCCAAGAACAAGTGGCGGATCCTCCCGACCAACGGCCGCGGCGAGCGGCTCGAGCCCTACGACTACCTCCGCCCCGCCGGCGGCGCCTGCTACCTGCTGGCCCAGGTGGAGTCCGACAGGGAGCGGCGCGGCTGCGCCCTGCTGATCAGGACCTCGGCGGCCTTCAAGGTCTGGGTCAACGGCCGGCTGGTCCGCGACGGCGACCGTTTCCGCCAGAACCTGCCGCGGGAAGTCGAGACCCCGGTGGCGCTGGCCGCCGGCTGGAACCGCCTGCTCATCAAGCTCAGCGCGCAGGCCCCCGTCTCGGTGCGCCTGACCGACCAGGGCGCCCCGCTGGCCCTGGCTGCCGAGAAGAAGGACGCCCTGCACCCGCTGCCGGCGGGCGCGCCCGAACCAGTCGCGGCCGCTGCCGGCGGGCCCGCCGGCGCCGCCGAGAAGCCGGCCGCCTCCATCGCGGCGTCCGGCGTTCTGGCCAGGCTGCAGAACCTCGACGACGAGGCCATCCGCCTGCTCAAGGCGGCCGTCGAGAAGGAGCCGGCCCGCGCCGCCTGGCACTTCCAGCTGGCCGAGGCCTGCCACTCGGCCGAACACCTCTCCCCGCCGGCCCGCAAGAACCTGGCCGCCGCCGAATACGCCGCGGCGCTCAAGTGCGACCCGGGCTTCGTGCCGGCGCGGCTGCGCCTGGCCGAGGCCTTCGCCTCCGAGGGCCACGAGGAGCAGGCCCTGGCCGAGCTCAAGCTCGCCCTGGCGGCCTCCCCGGAGTGCCCGCAGGTGCCCATCGAGATGGCCGTGATCGCCCGGCGCCTGGGCTGGCGGAACGAGACCCGGGCCTGGCTCGACGAGGCCCGCAAGCTCTCCGCCGCGCTGCCGGCCCGGAGGCTGCTGGCCGCCGAGTTCCAGCGCGACAACGGCAACCTGGACCTGGCCATGGAGGAGTACCGCGAGCTGGGCAAGGCCCTGCCGGGCAGCCCCTTCTGCGCCGGGCTGCTGGCCGGGGTCCTGGCGGCCCGCGGCGAGTGGAAGGAGGCCGTCAAGCTCCGCGAGGCCGCGGTCCGGCTCCGCCCCCACGACCCGGGGCCGCGCGCCGACCTGGCCCGCTGCCTGGAGGCCGCCGGCGAGTTCCGCCGGGCCGCCGACGTCTGGCGGGAGCTGGCCGAACTGGTGCCCGGCGAGGCCGGCCACCCCCGGTCGCTGGGCGAGGCCCTGACCCGCGCCGGCGACGCGGCCGCGGCGCTCAAGGCCTACTCCGCGGCCCTCGAACTCAACCCCGGCGACCACCGCCTGCGCCGCCTGGTCGAGCGCCTGAGCGGCGTCGACGAGGACTTCTCCGCGGCCGTGGCCCTGGACATCCGCAAGGAGATCGAGACCAGCAGGAAGCGCACCTACGATCGCGCCAACGCCGTGCGGGTGCTCGACCAGACCGTGGTCCGGGTCTACCCCGACGGCGCAGCCAGCTCGTTCATCGCCGACGGCGAGCGGATCCTCACCGAGAAGGCCGTCGAGAAGCTCAGCGAGATCCCGGTCTACGGCGAGGTGGCCGAGGCCCGGACCATCGGCAAGGACGGTTCGGTCCTCGAGCCCACGATCATCCCCGGCGAGCACCGGCTGACCATGCCGGGGCTGGAGCCCGGCGCGACCGTGGAGTACAAGTACCGCATGGACGAACCGGAGCGCGAGTGGGGCGGCTTCTATCTCAGCAAGTGGTACTTCCGCTCGCCGCAGCTGGACGAGCCCCACCAGGTCTCCGACTACATCGTGATGATCCCCAAGGGCATGGCCCACAAGGTGGTCCGGCACAACTTCGACGTCGCCGAGCGCGTCGAGGAGAAGGACGGGCTGACCATCTACCGCTGGACCGCGCGGGACCGGGCCCGGGTCGACGCCGAGCCGCACATGGAGCACTTCGACCACTTCCTGCCGTTCGTGGAGATCGGCACCGAGCGCTCCTGGGGCGACGTGGCCGACAGCTTCAAGAGCCTCTACCTGGGCCGGACCCGCCCGACCGGGCTGATCGCCGAGGCCGCCCGCCAGGCGGTCGAGGGCTGCAAGACCGCCGACGAGAAGGCCCGGGCCATCCACCAGCTGGTCGCCGGGCGCGTCCGGCACCGCGCGGGCCAGGCCAACGCCCACCAGGTGCTGGAGAGCGGCTCGGGCGATCCGGAGATGCTGTACCTGGCGCTGGGCGAGGCCGTCGGCCTGGAGGTCCTCCAGGGCCGGGCCAACAAGGCGCCCGAACACCAGGACTCCGACGACGAGCCGCCCACCTGGGAGATGCCCGACGAGAACCTCTTCCGGGCCGAACTGGTCGGCGTGCGCCTGGAGGACGGCCGCATCCGCTGGATGGACCTGTCCAGCCGCTACATGCCCTTCGGGATGGTGCGCCAGGAGCTGGAGGGCGCCAAGGTGCTGGCCATCGCGCGCACGGGGACCTTCTTCGAGATCCTGCCCCGGACCGCCCTGGACTCCTCGGCCACCTCGCTGCAGGGCGACCTGGAGCTCGACGCCGCCGGGAACCTCAAGGGCACGCTCCGCCAGATCACCCCCGGGCCGGCCGGCGCCATGGCCAAGGAGCAGATCTCGGGCCTGGACGCCGCCGGCTGCCGGGCCATGGTCCAGAACGACCTGGAGGCCATGTTCCGCGGGGCCAGCCTGGCCGACCTGGACCTCGGCGCCGTCGCCGAACCGGGCACGCCGCTGACCGCCTCCTGCCGCTTCGAGCGGGGCGCCTACCTCCAGGCCGGCGGCGGCGGACGGCTGATCTGCCCGCCGGGGCTCAAGCCCGTGCGCCTGGCCTCCGACCTGGCCATGGACCCCTCCCGCAAGTACCCGCTGAAGATCGCCGAGCCGCGCGTGTTCCACGAGACCCTGAGCTTCCGGCTGCCGCCGGAGCTGGAGGTCGCGGGGCTCCCGGCGGACACGGTGATCTCCGGGCGGTTCGGGACCTACAACCTGCTCTTCGCGCGCACCGCCGGCGGCTTCAGCGTCACCCGCCGCGCGACGCTGCCGGCCCAGGCCGTGACCCCCGCCGACTACGGCCGCTTCACGGAGTTCTGCCGGCAGGTCGACGAGGCCGAGAAGGCCCAGGTCTCCCTGCGGCGCCGGGAGGCCGCCGCCGCCGGGGCCGGAGCCGGGGACAGGAAGTAGGAGCCGCCGCATGACGCTGCCCCCCGAGGTCGTCGCGGAGGTCCTGGCCCTCTACCGCCGGATGGACGAGGAACTCGCCGGCATCCAGCGCGGCTGCCGGGCCTGCGGGAGCTGCTGCGACTTCGGCACGCACGGCGAGATCCTCTACGCCTCGCGGCTCGAGCGCGAGGTCCTGGCCTTGGCCGGTCCGCCTCCGGCGCCGGCCGTTCCGCGGCACCCCGAGGACCTGATCTGCCCCTACCGGGTCGAGGGCAAGTGCACCGCCCGCCAGTACCGGCCCATCGGCTGCCGCACCTACTTCTGCGACGGCGAGGGCCGCGCGCGCGGCATGGAGCTCTACGAGACGTACCGAGCCGTGGTCGCCGACATCTCCCGCCGCGCCGGGCTCGAGTGGGACTACCGGCGGGTGATCAGGGCGCTGCGGGAGGGGTAGGCTTCGGAGCTGTCCGCCCGGCCGGACTCGTCGGACCAGTCGGGCCGGTCCGACAACTGACTCGGCCAAGCCTTCGCCAGCATCCATCCGCGTAGTGCTCGATCTCGACGCCGCCGTCCTTGACCGTGCAGCGCAGCGAGCCGAGGTCGGCGGTCGCCAGCGGCAGCATGCCCGCGCGGCGGCACAGGCCCGCCAGCTCGCGCCCGGCCGGCTCGGAGGCCTCGAAGGGGCTCAGACCCAGCACGGCCACCCGCGCCCCGGTGGCCCGGAGCATGGCCAGGCTCTCGCGGGCCGGGCGCCAGGCGAAGCCCAGCACGACCACGTCGGCGCGCAGCCGCCCGGCCGCGGCCTCCGCCGCCGCGGCGCGCACCGTGTATCCGTTGCTCAGGTCCGCGAAGAGCACCGTCCCGCCGCTTGGCCCGGGCGGCCCTTCGCCCGGGCCGGCCAGGAGCATCAGCGGCCGGGGCCGCGCCGACTCCTCGGCCCCGGAGCGCGACCCCGCCCCGATCGCCCGGAGGTCCAGCCCGCCGAGCCGGGCGCTCCAGCCCGGCCCGAAGCGCTCCGCCTCCGGCCGGGACCGGAGCAGCTCCAGCAGCTGCGGGGTGGCCACGGCCCCCTCCAGAGCGGCCAGCCGCCCGGCCCGCCCGGAACGGAATAGCAGCCCGGCCCCGGAGACCTGGCTCTCCCGGTCCGCGCCGACCGCGACGAGGTCCATGCCGCCGAGCCGCTCCGACCTGAGCAGGTCCACGAGCTCCCGGCTCCCGCCCGGCCAGGGGCAGGCCTTCCGGCCGGAAGGCGATTCCACGACGGCGGCCGCCCCGCGCCGCGAAGCCAGCACCGTCACCCGGGTGCCGTCCGGCGCCGGCGCCCTCAGCAGCCAGCCGGACAGGCTGGTCAGGACCGCCAGGACCATGGCCGCGGCAACCGCCGGCAGCCGCCAGCGGCCCGGCCGGCGCAGGGCCAGGAGCAGCGCCAGGGCCAGGGCGTGGAAGGCCAGCAGGGCCCAGACCGGCGGGGCGTCGGCTGTGACCGCGCAGGCCGGCAGGCGCTCGGCGGCCGCGACCAGGTTCTCGAGCAGCCACAGCGCGCCCCAGACCAGCGCCGCCGGCACGGGGGCCAGCGGCGGGACGATCACGCCGACGACCAGGAAGATCAGCCCCAGCGCCAGCGCCAGGCCGGCCAGGGGGATGGCCGCGAGGTTGACCAGCACCGCCCATGGCGAGATCAGCCCGAAGCAGCTGACGATCAGCGGCATGGTCCCGAGCGTGGCGGCCAGCGAGGAGCACAGCGACAGCCGCAGCCAGCGCCCGGCCCGGGCCCGCCAGAGCTCGCGCCGCTCGGCGGCCAGGTCCTCGGGGCGCAGGCCGCGCCAGGAGCGCCACGCCCCCTCCAGCACCGGGGTGACGACCATCAGGAAGGCCACGGCCATGAAGGACAGCTGGAAGCTGGCGGTGAAAAGCTCCCGCGGCCAGACCGCCAGGATCGCCAGGAAGGCCCCGCCCAGGCTGTTGACCCCGTCGGACTCGCGCTCGATGGTCATGCCTCCCAGGAAGAGCGCGGCCATCAGCGCGGAGCGCACCACCGGGGCGCCCGCCCCGGCCAGCTCGGCGTAGCCGACCGCGAAGAGCACCAGGGCCGCGGCCGACAGGCGCGGCGGGGTGCGCAGCATGCGCAGCGCCCACCACACCGCCCCGACCAGCAGCATCACGTGGATGCCGCTGACCGAGAGCAGGTGCCCGGTGCCCGTGCGGGTGAAGGCCAGCTCGTCCTCGGGGTCCATCTCGCTGCGCCAGCCGATCAGCAGGGTGTTGAGCAGCGCGCCCTCGCGCTCGGGCATCTCCCGGCGGACGATGCCGGCCAGGTGCTCGCGCAGCCGGGGCAGCCACCCGGCCGGCGACGCGCCCCCGTCCGCGGCCGGCTGGCAGAGCGCCGCGGGGGACGAGCCGACCGTCCAGATCCCGCGGGTGGCGGCGTAGTCCGCGAAGTCCATGCCGCCCGGCGCGCGCTGCCGCTCGGGGGCCCGGACCAGCATCGGCAGCCGGACCATGACCCCCGGGCGCACCCCGGGCGGGAGGTCTCCGGCCTCGCCCTCCAGCGTCAGCCGCACCCGGCCGGAGGCCGGCCGGCTCCGCCCCTCCGGGCCGACCGCGTCGACCTCCAGGACCGCCCGGATGTAGCCGCGCCCGCCGGGCGCCGACACCGGCAGCAGCTCCGCGATCCGCCCGGTGACCACCGTCAGGACCGGCCGGTCCTCCTCCAGCCCCAGCAGCGAACCCAGGTCGGCGGCCGGCCGCGAAGAGGCCCGGACCGCGAAGTCGAGCGCGCCGGCCAGGAGGACCAGGGCCAGCGCCCCGGCGGCCATCGCGGCGCGGCGCTTGAGCAGGCAGCCAGCCAGAACCGGGAGGACCGCCGCGGCGGCGGCGACCAGCACGCGGTCGGCGGGGAGATCGAGGAGCCTGGCCAGGGCCACGCCGGAGCCGAAGGCCACCGCCGCCGCCGGCAGATAGAGGCGCGGGGCGCGGGTGATCGCGGACGGTTCGGGTTCGGCCTTCAACATTACCGGTTCGCCTTCGTCATATTCCGGGTCGGCCCGCCCGGAGCGGGGCGCCCGGGACGCGGCCCGGGCGCGCTTCAGCCGGCGGTCACGGCCGCCAGAGGAAGAGCATCCTGGGGTGCAGCGCCATGCGGGCCATGGTCTGGGCCTCGCGGGGCAGCGGCCCGGAATTGGCCCCGCCCTGGAGCAGCGCCTCCAGCGGGCTGATCTTCCGGCGGTAGATCATCACCGCCGCGTCGCTGGAGCCGGCCAGCCTGCGGGCCTCGGCGATGGCCATGTCGCGGTGCCCGATGTCGTCGATGAGCCCGAGCTTCTTGGCCTCGTCGGCCAGGAAGACCCGTCCGTCGGCGAACTTGCGGACGTCGACCTCCTTCATGCCCCGACCGTCGGCGACGATGCCCACGAAGCGGGCGTAGAGCTTGTCGACGATGTTCTGCATGTAGGCCCGCTCCTCCGGGGTCATCGCCCGGAAGAGGCTGGGCACGTCCTTGTAGGGACCGCTGATCACGCTCTCGTCGCGGACGCCGAGCTTCTCGGTGAGCAGCTTGCCGGCGTCGAAGTGCATCATGAGCACGCCGATCGATCCGCAGATGCTGGTCGGCCGGGCGATGATCCGGTCCGCCCGGGCCGAGACGTAGTAGCCCCCCGAGGCGGCCAGGTCGCCGAAGAAGGCCACGAACTTGATGTTCTTCTCCCGGCACTTGCGGATCTCGTCGTCGATGATGTCGCAGGTGGTCACGTCGCCGCCGGGCGAGTCGACGTGCAGGATGACCACCCGGATGCCGGACGGCTGGTTCTCGCTGTGCAGCCGGCGGAGCTGCTGGATCACCGCCGGGCCGGCGCCCTCGTCGGGCACGATCATGCCGTGCACCGGGATCATCAGGATGCTCTTCGGCCCGTCGCCGTGCTCCTCGACGCCCAGGTCGTAGCCGGCCATCCCGTCCCCGCCGGAGGAGTAGTTGAAGGTGTTGATCAGGTGGCGGCCGATCAGGCCGAGCGCCACCATGCCCAGGACGCCTACGCCCAGGAGCACCAGGACTATCGTGCCCAGACGGCTGCGGCGCGGCGGGGGTGGCGGCGGCGGCGGGACATAGCGCCCGTAGCCGTAGGGGGGAGGAGCGGCCGGCGGCGTCTGCGCAGGCGCGGGCGGCAGCTGCCCGGCCGGCTGCTGTCCGAAGGTGGGCTCGGGGGACGGCTGGAGGTTGTCCACAGGGCGCTCCTTAACTAGCCGAGAGGCTGTGCAGCCCGGCCGGCAGGAAGCATAGACGGCCGGGGGGACAAGTCAAGCGGCGCGGGTCCACCACCAAGACACCAAGTCACCAAGAACGGCTGGTGGGAGTCGGCATTCGGCATTCAGCTATCGGAGCAATGGCTGTTCCCAAAGCCCAAAGCCGAAAGCCCAAAGCCGACCGTCGGTGGTCAGACCGTCTCCGTCCGGCCCGCCGCCGGCGTCACCACATTGCCGATGCCCAGCGCCCGGAGCGACTCGGCCATGGCCGCGGAGGCCGGCGGCTCGCCATGGACCACGTAGGCGGTCTTCGGCAGCGGCCCGGTGCTCCGGAAATAGGCCAGGATCTCCTCGCGGTCGGCATGGCCGGACAGCGCCTGGATGGTGTGGACCTCGGCGCGCAGGCGGTGCTCCTCGCCGAAGATGCGGATGAACTCCTGCTTCTCCTGGATGCGCCGGCCCAGGGTGCTCTCCGCCTGGAAGCCGACCAGCAGGACGATGTTCCGGGCGTCGTCCACCCCGTGCCGCAGGTGGTGGAGGATGCGCCCGCCTTCGCACATCCCCGAGGCGGAGATGACCGCGAAGGGGCCGGGCGCGTCGTTGAGCCGCTGGGACTCCTCCTTGGCGGTGACGTAGGTCACCCCGCGCATGGCGAAGGGCTCGGACTGGCCGCGGAAGAGCGCGGAGGCCTCGGCGTCGAAGCACTCCGGGTGGCGCTCGAAGACCTCGGTGGCCCTGTTGGACAGCGGGCTGTCCACGTACACCGGGATGGCCGGCAGACGGCCGGCGCGGTGGAGCTCGTTCAGGAAGTAGAGCAGCTGCTGGGTGCGACCCACGCTGAAGGCCGGGATGATCAGCTTGGAGCGCCGCGCGGCGGCCTGGCCGAAAAGCTCGACCAGCTTGGCCTGGACGTCCTCGTCCTTGGGGTGGAGGCGGTCGCCGTAGGTGCTCTCGGTGATGAGGATCTCGGCGCTGGTCACCGGCTCGGGGTCGCGCAGGATGGGCTGGCCCCTCCGGCCCAGGTCGCCGGTGAAGACCAGCCGGCGCCTGCGTCCGCCCTCGGTGAAGTCCAGGGCCACCAACGCCGAGCCCAGCAGGTGCCCGGCATCGAAGAGCGTGACGGTCACGCCGGGGACGAGCTCGCGGCCCGTTCGGTAGGGCAGGGGCTCCATGAGCTCCATCACCGGCGGGATGTCCTGGGGGGTGTAGAGCGGCTCGAAGGGCCGCTTGTGCTCGGCCAGGCGCTTCTTGTTGACGAACTTCACGTCCGACTCCTGCAGCCGGCCGCTGTCCTCGAGCATCACCGCGCAGAGGTCGCGGGTTGCCGGGGTGGTCACGATCGGGCCGCGGAATCCGGCCTTGACCAGCGAGGGCAGGTTGCCGCTGTGGTCGATGTGCGCGTGGGAGAGCACGCAGACCGAGAGCTCCCGGGCGCTGAAGGGCAGGTTGCGGTTCTTCTCGAAGGCCTCCTTGCGGTGGCCCTGGTACAGGCCGCAGTCGAGCAGCACCCGCCGGCCGCCCTCGAACTCCAGGACGTGCATCGAGCCGGTGGTGGTGCCCGCCGCGCCGTGGAAGTGGATGCGCATTTCACTCTCCGTATTCTAGGACCGCGGCAACGCCGAAGTGGTCCGAGGGGTACGCCTTCTGCAGAAGGCCGCCGATCACCCGATGTTCCTTCGCCGTCCAGGACTTCGCGGCGAAGATGGCGTCGAGGCAGACCAGGGGGATGCCATTGCGATGGAAGGTCGCGGTGCCGGGCTTCCGCCCTGCGGCAGCCTCGGCGTTGACCAGCCCGATGGCTTCCAGTGCAGCCCAGGCCGGGCTCTCCGGGCCGGAGTTGAGGTCGCCCGCGACGATAAGCGCATCGCCTTCGGGCGAACCCTTGACGCGTTCGGCCACGAGCCCGGCAGCCTTCTTTCGCGCTTCTTCTAGGAGCGGCAGGTGCACGTTGAAGACCCGCAGCGTGCGGCCCGCGGTATTGTCCTTGAGCCGCACCCAGGTGCAGACACGGTTGTACTGCTCTCCCCAGGACGGTCCGGGCTTGTCCGGGGTCTCGCTCAGCCAGAAGGTTCCGCCGGCGGAGCGCTCGAAGCGCTGCTTGTCCCAGTAGATGGCGCAGTGTTCGCCGGCCTTCCGGCCGTCGTCGCGCCCAACGCCATCGCGCGAGTGCCGGGGAAGGACGCCGTCCACGAACTCGAGCTGCCCGGCGAGCGCCTCCTGGACGCAGAGCAGGTCGGGACGTTCGTCCTCCAACGCCCTGCGGAGCAGCTCCTTGCGCTCGGGCCAGCCGTTGACCTCATCGCCCCGGTCGGCGCCGTACTGGATGTTCCAGGTCAGGACCCGCACCGATCCGGACTTGGCCGGTGGTGCGCCGGGCGGCGCCGCCGCCGGCCCGGCGCCAGCGCAGATCACCATCGCCAGCAACAGCCCCGCTCCGGACATGAGGCCAGCCTCCCGCTCTTCTGAGGAGTTTACCCGCTGGCATTCGAGATGCAACGGGCATAGAATGCCCGCCATGCACGACTTCATGACCTGGGTGATGGACGCCTTCCACCAGCTGGTGGCGGCCATCGACGCCCTGGGCTATCCGGGCATCCTCATCCTCATGGCCATGGAGAGCTCGGTGCTGCCCGTGCCGAGCGAGCTGGTCATGCCCCCGGCCGGGTACCTGGCCCACCAGGGGCAGATGAGCGCGACGCTCGCCATTCTCTGCGGGACGGTCGGCAGCCTGATCGGCGCCTACGCCAACTACTTCGTCTCCAGGTGGCTGGGCCGGCCGCTGGTCCTCAAGTACGGCAAGTACGTGCTGATCAGCGAGAAGAAGTTCATCCGGGCCGAGGCCTTCTTCCTGAAGCACGGCGAGGTGGCCACCTTCATCGGCCGGCTGCTGCCGGTGATCCGCCACCTCATCTCCATCCCGGCGGGGCTGGCCGGGATGAACCACCTCAGGTTCTCGCTCTACACGCTGCTCGGGGCGGCCATCTGGTGCACGGTGCTGACCTGCTTCGGCTACTTCATCGGCGCCGAGCAGGAGGTCATCAAGGCGCACTTCTCCAAGGTGATCATCGGGGCGGCGGTCTTCTGCGCCGCGGTGCTGGCCGTCTACGTCTGGTGGCTGCGGCGCCGGCGGTGCGCCGGTCCGGCTGCGGACGGAAGCACCGACGGCAAGCCGGCCTGAGCCGCAGGGGTCAGCCCCGGCGGACCTTCCGGTCCTTCGGGCTCTTCGGGTTCCTGCGGGGCTTCCCGTCGCTGGCGGGCGCCTCGGCGGGCGCGACCTTCGGCGCGGCGGGGGCGGGCCCGCCGGCGGCTCCGGGCGCGGCTGCCCGTCCGGCGGGCACCAGCACCTCCACGCCGGCGAACTCGCCGCTGCCGGGCACCAGCTCAGGGACCAGGTCCAGGCTGTCGACCCGCGAGGCGAACTCGATGTCCGCCTCCATGCCCAGCTTGGCGACGTTGCGGCCGCCGACCGCCAGGCTCATGGCCTCGCGCTCGCGGCCCTTCCACTCGGCGGCGACGGCCAGGGCCACGCGGGCCCCGTCGTCGAGCTCCCACTCCCCGCCGCGCGCCCCCAGGCGATCCAGGAGCAGCCCGGCGGCCAGGATGTCCTCGAGCGACGCGGACAGCTCCGTGCCGGCGCAGACCAGGGCCAGCTCCTCGTGCTCGCGCCGAGCGGTCTTGAGCAGCTCGCGGGCGAGCGCCCCGGTGTTGAGCAAGGCCCCGAAGAGCAGCCGGTTGGCCTCGGCCGCGCGGGCCAGGGCGTCGGTGCCGTTGGTGGTGGAGAAGAGCACGATCCGCCCGCGGACCCGCTGACGGGTGAACTCCCCGGGGCTGTTGCCCAGGTCGAAGCCCGGGGCGGCCAGGCCCCCGCGCTCGCCGGCCAGCAGGCAGCGCGCGGCGGCGGCGGCGGGCAGCCGCTCGCGGAAGTCGCGCATCTCGGCGATGTCGGCGAAGGGGATCACGAACTCCGCGCCGGCCTCGAGCGCCGCCGCCGCCGTGGTGGAGGCGCGAAGCACGTCGAAGACCACGGCGGTGTGGCCGCCGAGCCCCCCGTAGGGGACCATGTTGCGGTGCAGGTAGACCTCGGCGCGGCGCATGGGGGCGATTCTCGCCGGTGGGCGCGGGTTGTCAAAGGGAGCTCCATAGGTCCTATACGACCTATAGGACCTATGGGTCCAATGGCGTCACTTCTTATTGGCCGGCGGCTTGACGGTGGGAGTGCCCTCCTCGGGGAAGGGATCGACGATCAGCTCGGAGCCGCCGCCGGCGCCGTGGGAGGGCACCACCTTGACGCCGGAGGTCTCGTTCATGGGCCGCATGGTCAGCTTGCCGGTCTTCTTGTCGCCGGCGGCCTTGCCCGCGGCCTCGGCGGCTTTGCGGGCCTCCTCGGCCTTGGCCCGGGCGGCGTCGGCGGAGGTCTTGTCCTTGGCCTCGCCGGCCTTGCGCAGGAAGAAGGCCTCCACGTCGACGAGCGGCTTGTCGCTCTTGGTCACCTTCTCGACTATGCTCCGGGCGCAGCCGGCGTCCTGGTCCTTCTTGATGTCGATGTAGTTGATGTACTCGTCGGTCTCCTTGTATATCTGGCACTGGATGACGTCGCCGCCGAACTCCTTCTTGAGGGTGATCTCGTCGGCGAGCGCGGAGCCGGCGAGCAGGACGGCGGCGATTCCGGCGGCGATGCGCGGCATCATGGGGACACCTCCCGGCCACGGCCGCCGGCCCCCCGGCGGCGCTGACCGATTCATTATACCGGGCCGGGGGCCGGAAGTCACGGGTGCGCTGGCCGGCGCCTATGGCCGCCTTGCCACTCCCGGGTTACGGGCTATACTATAGCCGGTCCGGCCGCCGGCCGGGGGGAGCCGAGGAAGCAGGAAGAGGCCGCGCCTTGTCCGACAACCGCCTTCCACAGATCGGCCGCCTGGCCGTCGATCGCGGGCTGATCACGCCCGAGCAGCTCGACGCGGCCCTGGCCGAGCTCGAGGCGCGGCGCGCGGCCGGTTCGCAGCTGCCCCTCGGCGAGATTCTCGTGGAGCAGGGCTTCCTGACGCGCGTGCAACTCGACGTGCTGCTCGCCGCCCAGGGCTCCCCCGACCGGCCCAAGCAGCCCATCGAGGGCTTCGAGCTCATCCGCAAGCTCGGCGAGGGCGGCATGGGCGCGACCTTCCTGGCCCGGCAGCTGTCCCTGCAGCGCCTGGTGGCCCTGAAGGTCCTGCGCAAGAACCTGGCTCGCGGCGGGGACTTCGTGGAGCGCTTCCAGCGCGAGGCGCGGCTGGCCGGCAAGCTCAACCATGAGAACATCGTCAGCGCCCTGGACGTCGGCGAGTCCGGCGGCTTCCACTACCTGGCCATGGAGTACGTCGAGGGCCGGAGCGTCGCCCAGCTGATCCCCGACGGCGGCTTCCTGGACGAGCCGCGGGCGCTGGGCATCGCCCTGCAGGTGGCCCGGGCGCTGGAGTGCGCCGGCCGGCTGGGCATCGTCCACCGCGACGTCAAGCCGGACAACATCATGGTCAGCCCCGAGGGCAAGGTGAAGCTCTGCGACTTCGGCCTGGCCAAGCAGGCCGACTCCGACCTGAGCCTGACCCAGACCGGCACGATGATGGGCACGCCGCACTACGTCTCGCCCGAGCAGGCCCGCGGCGAGACCACCATCGATGGCCGCTGCGACATCTACTCGCTGGGCGCCACGCTCTTCCGGATGGTCACCGGGCAGACGCCGTACTCCGGTCCGACGCCGGCCGTGGTCATGATGAAGCACATCAGCGATCCGGTGCCCTGGGCCAAGGACGCCAACCCGGCGGTCTCCGAGAACTGCGCCCGGCTGATCGCCAGGATGATGGGCAAGAAGCCCGAGGAGCGCTACCCCGACGCCACCGCGCTGATCGCCGACCTGGAGCTGGTCCTGGCCGGGCGAGCGCCGAAGCTGGCCCCGCCCCGCGCGGCGGCGGCCGCCGGGACCGCGGGGGCCCCCGCGACCCGGCCGCGCGGCACCGGCGCCTACCGCCCGGTGGCCGGCCGCCGGCCGTCGACCCGCCTGGGCACGGGCATCACCGACAGCACCAAGGCCATTCCCACGCGGAGCCGCGGCGGGCTCCTGCGCGTCGGCCTGGCCGTCGCCGCCCTGGCCCTGCTGCTGCTGGGCGGCTGGCTGGTCGGGCGGAGCATGCGCAGGCCCGTCGAGACCGGACCCGGTCCCACCGCCGTGACGCCGCCGGTCCAGCCGGTGCCGCCGCCCCCGCCCCCGAAGGAAGGTCCGAGCTTCGAGGAGCAGTACAAGGCGGCGGAGCAGTGGTGGCGCGACCATCCGGGGTCGTACGACGAGGCCATAGCCGGGTTCCGGAGGATCGGCGGCCGGCCCGGCGCGGGGGTCTGGGGACTGAAGGCCGAGGACACCTGCGCGGAGATCGCCAAGGCCCGCGACGCGGCGGTCGACGCCGAGCTGTCCGGCATCCGGGAGCGCGCCGGTAAGCTCGCCGCCGCCGGAGACTACGACGCGGCCCTGGCCGAGCTGGACCGGCGCCCGGCGCGGCTGGCCGACCTGCTCGGGCCGAAGCTGCGCGCCGAGGGCGACGCGCTCCGGCGGGGGGCCGAGGACCGCCTGCGCGCGGCGCTGGGGGCGGCCGAGAAGCTCTCGCGGGACGGGGAGCCGCAGCGGGCCCTGGCCGAGCTGGACAAGGTGGCCGGCGTGAAATATGCCGCCTGGGCCCCGCGGCTGGCCGCGCTGCGCGCCCGGCTGTCCGAGGAGCTCAAGAACGTCGCGGAGCTCGAGCGCAAGCGGAAGCTCGCCGACGCCGGACGGCAGCGCGACGCGCTGCTGGAGGCCTTCGACGTCCAGGCCCTGGCCGGCCGGAACCGCGAGGCCGCGGCCCTGGTGGCCGCCGAGCGCGCCAGGATCCCGGCCGATCTCGGGGCGCTGGTGGCCGCCGACCTCCGGGCCCTCGACGGGGTGGCCCGGGAACTGGCCAACCGGGATTCGGCCCGCGAGGCGGCCCTCAAGGCGCTGATCGGCAAGGAAGTCGCGCTGCGCACCAGGGGCGACATCGTCCACAACGCCACCATTCGGACGGTGGCGGCCGACGCCTTCGAGGTGGAGCGCTGGTACTCCGTCGGCGGGGAACGCAAGAAGACGGAGTACCGCATCGCCTTCGCGGAGCTGGCCCCGGGCGAGCTCGCGCGGCTGCTGCCCGAGCCTGAGCCCGCGACCGCCGACGGGTTCGTGGCCCAGGCCATCGCCGCGCTGGCCAAGGGCGACGCCGCGGTCGCCGGCCGGGCGCTGGAGAGCGCCGGGGCCCACCCCATGGCCGGGCGCTACGCCGCGCGGGTCGACGCCCTGAGGCTCGGCGCGGTGGAGGGCGCGGCCAAGGCCGCCTGGGACCAGAGCGTCGCGCCGCTGGGGAAGGCGGCCAAGCCCTCGGCGGCGGAGGGCAAGGCGCTCCTGGCGGCGCTGGAGGCCTTCGCCAAGGCGCACGGCTCGACCAAGTTCGCCGCGGCGCAGAGGGCCGAGATCGACCGGCTGCAGGCCCTGGCCCTGACCGCGCTGGCCGGCAGCCCGGAGGGCATGCAGGGCAGGGTCCAGGCCCTCTTCCGGGGACGGCTGGTCCGCTTCGACCCCCAGACCCTGGCCGCCGAACTGGCCTACGACTTCCAGGATCCCCGCCAGGCCGAAGACTGGCCGGTGACCGGCACAGCCCAGGCCCAGGTCGAGAAGGGCCAGTTGCGCGTCACCCTGAACCAGGGGTGGCGCGCCGACCGCGTCGAGCACCGGGCCATGTGGGACTCCCGCGGGTTGGAGGTCCGTTTCGGCGTGGGCTGCGACCGGCTGCCGAACCAGGCCGGCGCCAATGTGTACTTCGTGACCGCGGGCTACGACGGCTCGGTGGCCGCGATGCTCAGGGCCGAGGGGGCCGGCGCCTGGGTCGTGGGCGCCAGCCGGGCGCAGATCGCCGAGTCCGGCAGCAAGATCACCGAGGGCGCGGCGGCAGCCATGGTCTACACGCTGGCCAACGGCAGGCTGACGGTCACGATGAACGGCCAGCCCGCCCTCAACGGCCAGCTGCCGGCCGGCTACGTCTACCCGGCGGTGCGGCCGGCCATGGGCGGCACCGGCACCGTCCGGCGCGTCGAGAACCTGCGCATCACCGGCACCCTGGACCGCGCCTGGCTGGACGCCGCGCTCAAGGCCGCGCCGGCCGGGCCCGCCCCGGCGCCAGTCCCGGGGCAGAGCCCCTGGCAGGGCGCCTGGCAGAAGATGAACGGCAGGAGTCCCATGGCCGGCCATTGTGCGGTGGCCTTCGACACCAAGCGCGGCTGGTACGTGGCCGCCTCGCGCGACTTCGCGGTCCAGGCCTTCAGCGCCGCCGCCGACCGCTGGGACCAGCTCTCCAAGCCGTTCCGCGGCGACGGCGAGACCTTCCCGCTGGACAACGGCAACGTCCCGGGCGGCCTGACCTATCTGCCGGGCAAGGACGCGCTCCTCTTCATCGGCGCCCAGAACAGCGGCGAGAAGGGGCGCGGGGCCAGCTGCCTGTTCGCCATGGAACCGCGGACCTGGAGCCTGTACTCGCCGCTGAACGAGCACGCCGAGGCGCTGGCCGTCGTCGGCGGACTGGTCTACAAGTACAACGGCCACACCATGGAGGTCCTGGACTTCGAGAGGAAGACCTGGTCGGGCTTCCCGGGGAAGGTCGCCCCGCCGGAGCGCAACTGCCCGGGCCAGATCGCCGCGCACGTGCCCCCGCTCAAGGCCATCGTGCTCTTCGGCGGCCCGATATACGGCGCCAAAGGCTTCGACGACACCTGGGCCTTCGACCTGACCACCGGGACTTGGGGCGAGATCCGGCCGCAGGCCAGGCCGCCCGCGGTCCTCTCGCACTCCGTCTGCTACGACCCGGGCAACGAACTCTTCGTGGCCCACGGCGGCCGCCACGTCACCGACACCTGGGTCTACGACGCGAAGCGCAACTCCTGGTTCGAGGTGCAGGTCCCGGCCCGTCCGTCCGAGGGCCTGGGCTGGATCCAATACGACACCATCAACAAGCTCTGCCTGGCCTGGAGCAACTCCACCGGGGAGATCTGGGCGCTGCGGATAGGGCCGCGCTGAGGACGATGCCCGCGGTCCGAACGGCTATGGCATGGTGATGACCATGCTCTGGCTACCGCCGGCGGCCGGAACCGCGCCACCTGAGAGACCGGACACCGTCACGGGCACCTTGCTGAGCGTCGTCGTGCCCAGTCCCAACTGCCCGTAGATGTTGTAGCCCCAAACCTTGACCGTCCCGTCGGTCAGCAGCACCAGGTTGTGGTTCAGGCCGCTGGCGATCCGCGAGACGCCGGCCAGCCCGGGAACCGCCGCGGGCACCTTCCCGGTCACCGTCGAGTTGTTGCCCAGCTGACCGTACTTGTTCGCACCCCAGGTCCGGACCGTCCCGTCAGCCAGCAGCGCCAGCGTGTGCGAAAGCCCGCAGCTCACCGCGCTCACACCGCTCAGCCCCGAAACCGCCACAGGCAGCTTGCGGCTCGTCAGTGTCCCGTCGCCCAACTGGCCGGTGGCGTTGTAGCCCCAGGCCCGCACCTCGCCGCCAGCCACCAGCGCCATGCTGTGGTAGCCTCCGGCCGCGATCGCCGTCACCCCGGACAGGTTGGCCAGTCCGGTCCCGTCCTTCACCGCCACCGGCACTTTGCTGGCCGTCGTCGAGTTGTTGCCCAGCTGGCCGCGGTTGTTGTAGCCCCAGGCCACCACACCACCGCCGTTCAGGAGCGCCAGCGTGTGGTTGCGCCCGGCCGCCACCGCAGTCACTCCGGCGGCCAGGCCGGCGTGTGCATTGACCGTCGGGACCTTTACCGTGGTGGTCGTCCCCAGACCCAGCTCGCCGTGGACGTTGTAGCCCCAGACGGCGATCGTGCCGCTATCCAGCAGCGCCACCGAGTGGTACTGACCGGCCGCCGCCGCCACCGCCTTGGCCCCGCCCGGCATGGCGATGGCCACCGGCGTCTTCCGGCTCGTGAGCGTCCCGTCGCCCACCTGGCCGTACTTGTTCGACCCCCACGCCATGACCGTGCCGTCGGCCATCACCGCAAGCGTGTGGAACTCGCCGACCGCCAAAGCCGCAACGCCGCTCAGGCCGGGCACCGCCGCCGGCGACTTGACCGTCGTCGTTGTGCCCAGCCCCAGCTGGCCGGAGTTGTTGTAGCCCCAGACCCTAACCGAGCCGCTCACCCCGCCCACCAGGATCGACACCGTCGCCACGTTGGAGTCCGCCAGCCCGTCGTTGGCCTTGAACGTGAAGCTGTCCAGCCCGCTGTAGCCGCCAGCCGGAGTGTACGTCCGGCCGGCTCCGCTCCCGGATAATGCCCCGTGCGACGGCCCGCTGACTATCACGTAGCTCAGCGCGCCGCCATCGACATCCGCGGCCGTCAGCGTGATCGCCTTGGAGGTGTTCACCGCCGTCTCCAGGCTCTGGCCGTTGGCCACCGGGGCGTCGTTGGCCGCCGTGACCGTGATCGAGACTGTCGCGGCGGGGGAGTCCAGCGCGCCGTCGTTCACCTTGAAGGTGAAGCTGTCCGGGCCGTTGTAGTCGGCCGCCGGCGTGTAGGTCAGGCTCACCCCGTTGCCGGAGAGTGTCCCGTGCGCCGGGCCGGTCACCACCGCGAAGGTCAGCGCGCCGCCCTCCACGTCCGATCCGGTCAGGGTGACGGCCTTGGCCGTATCCTCGGCTGTCGTGACGACCTGGGCGTTGGCCGTTGGTGCGTCATTGACCGCCGTGACCGTCACGTTAACGGTGATCGTGTCGGCGAGCGCCCCGTCGGAGACCCGGACCACGAAGCTGTCAGTGCCGCTGTAGTTGGCATTCGGCGCGTAACCGATGGCCTTGCTCGCCCCCGTGCCGCTGGCCGACGCCGTGCCGTGTGCGGCCGGCATCGAGATGCTCCAGGCCAGGGTGTCGCCATCGACGTCGCTGGCGTTGAGCGTGCGACTGAACGGCGTAGGCGCGCCATCCTCGCTCATGGTCACGCTAACCGACGTGCCCTCGGTTATCACCGGGGCGTCGTTGACCGCCGTGACTGTCACGTTCACGACAATCGTGTCGGTGAGCGTCCCGTCGGAGACCCGCACCACGAAGCTGTCGGCGCCGCTGTAGTTGGCGGCCGGCGTGTAGCCGATGGCCTTGCTGGCTCCCGTGCCGCTGGCCGACGCCGTGCCGTGCCCCGCCGCCGACGAGATGCTCCAGGTCAGCGCCGCGCCCTCCGCGTCCGTGGCGTGCAGCGTCAGGCTGAAGGCCGTCGGCGCGCCGTCCTCGCTCATGGTCACGCCCACCGAGGCGCCCTCGGCGATCACCGGCGCGTCGTTGACCGCCGTGACCGTCACGTTCACCGTGATGGTGTCGCTGAGCGACCCGTCCGAGACCTGAACCACGAAGCTGTCCGGGCCGCTGTAGTCGGCGGCCGGCGTGTAGCCGATGGCCTTGCCCGTCCCGGTGCCTTCGGCCGACGCCGTGCCGTGCGCGGCCGGTGTCGAGATGCTCCAGGTCAGAGTGTCGCCGTCGGCGTCGGTGGCGTTGAGCGTGCGACTGAACGGCGTAGGCACACCATCTTCGCTCATGGTCACGCCCACCGAGGCGCCCTCGGTGATCACCGGAGCGTGATTGACGGTCGTCACCGTCACCGCCCAACTCTGGACGACCGAGCCGCCGTGCCCGTCGGAGACCGTAACCGCAATCGTGCGCGCCCCGGCGTCGGCCGCCAGCGGGCTGTAATTCATGGCGTCAGCGGTCACCGGGACAGCCCCGCCGTCGATGGTCCACGCGTAGGCGAGCGCGTCGCCGTCGGGGTCCCAGGCCTCCACGCTGAAGGACTGCGTGGCACCGGCGGCCACCGTCACCGGGTCAGCCGGGCTGAAGCTCGATATGCTCGGCGGGTCGTTGACCGCTGACACCGTCAGGACGAAGGTGTCGCTGGCCGTCCGGCCTCCCGCATCGGTCACCGTAACCGTGATGGTCGCCGTGCCCGAAAGACCGGGGGCAGGGGTCACCGTGACCGTGCGGCTTGCGCCGCTGCCGCCGAAGGCGATGTTGGCGTTGGGAACCAAGGCCGTGTTGCTCGAGGCTCCGCTCAGGAGCAGGCTGCCAGCCGCGGTCTCCGCGTCGGACACGGTGAAGGCCACCGGGCCGGCGGAGGCGTCCTCGGCGCAGGTCTGGGCGGGGATGTCCGAGATCACCGGCGAGGTGTTGCCACCGAACTTCGAGGCCTGGGAGGTGTTGCCGTAGGCTCCCATGTTGACCCGCCCGCCGTTGGGCAGCGGTTCGGTGGAATAGGCATCGGCCGGATCGCCGGCATCGACGCACGGGCTGGTCACCGCGTCGGTGACCCAGCCGCCGGCAGTCCAATGTCCACCCTCGGACTTGAGATGGAAATCGTCGCCGGCCGCGTCGACAAAGAGCGGGTCGGCGTCGATGTTCCCGGTGCCGTCATACCCACCCTGGACGCAGGAATAGTCGACGGTCATGCCGACGTCCAACCCGTTGTCGCCGTTGTCCCACAGGATGCAGTTCCGAAGTGCGCCGGCGCACGCCGCGGCGCCCCGAACCGTGGCCGTGTTCCCGCTGAACGTGCAGTGGCTCACGGGCATGGTGCCGGTCTTTCCGCCAATCCCGCCGCCGGCCGCGGCCGAATTGCCGCGGAAGACACAGTGATCGACGCTCAGCGTGCTGTGCAGTGAGGCGATCCCCCCCCCGCCCCCGTCCGCGGTGTTTCCTGCAAAGGTGCAACCGGAGACGGTCGAGGATCCCTCGGCGTTTTTGTCGTAGAAATAGAGCCCGCCCCCGTCCGCGGCGGAGTTACCCGACAGTGTGCTGCCGCACATGTCAAGCTGGCCGCCAGTCTGGTAGATGGCCCCGCCGTTAGCTGTTGCGCTGTTGTCCGAAAAGACGCAGTTCACCACCGTCACCCGGACGTGGGAGTTGTACATCCCGCCGCCGTTGGTGTCGGCTCGCCCCTTGGTCACGGTCACGCCGTCGAGGCAGCCGCCGTCGGCGCCCGTGACCACATGGTAGGAGTTGTCGGAGTCGTCCCCGGCGGCGCCGATGTCGCCGCTCAGGACGGTCAGATGTGCGGTCGGGGCGCGCTGCTCACGATGGGTCTCCGTGCCGACGAAGCCACCGTAAACCGGCACGTCGGCGCGCAGCGTGAAGGTGGCGGCCCGGTCCACCCCGGCCGTGGGCCGGTAGGTGCCCTCGGCCACCCAGATCTCGGTGACCTTGTCGGCTGCCGCCGGCGCGGCCAGGGCCGACTGCAGATCCGTAAATGCGTTGGCCCAGGAGGAGCCGTCGTTGAGGCCGGTCGCGTCCCTGTCGACGTAGAGGACCCGCAGGCCCTCGTAGAAGTCGTCCTCCCACATGCGCTGGGCGAGGTAGTCTCCAGTGAACACGCCCCCACGCTTCTCTATGACGAAGCTGTCGATCACCGTGCCGTCGGTCTTGTAGGCCTTGGCCTCCAGGCGGCCGCCCTCCACGGCAAAGGCCGTGTAATTGTAGACCTCGGCGTGGACCGCAAGGTGCGGCAGCGCCTCGGGCGTCGCGCTCAGGGACGACCCCCCGCCGGCGGTGATCACGTGGGTGATGGGGTGGTCCTCGTTGACGCCCTTCTTGGCCATCGGGTAGAAGCGCTGGTAGCCGTGGGCGTGGCCGTTGATGACCAGGTCCACCCCGCGGGTGCGGAAGACCGACAGGAAGTCCCACGGGAAGTAGTCCTCGTCGTACCAGCCCCACTCCTCGCGCCGGCTGCCGGCATCGTAGCTGGGCTCGTGGTACATCACGATCTTCCACTCGGCGGTCGAGGCGGCCAGGTCGGCGTCGACCCAGGCCAGCATCTCGTCCATCATGGAGACTTCGGCCGCGTGCCGGTAGAGCGTCGACTCCAGCACCGTGAAGTGGCAGTTGCCGTAGTCGAAGGAGTACCAGCGCTCGTTGTTGGGCAGCGCGAAGATCCGGCGGAAGGTCAGCCCCTCCTGGTCCTCGTGGTTGCCGCGGGCGGCCAGGATCGGTACGCCGCCGATCACCCCGGCCAGCGGGTTGTGGAACTGCGCCCGGATGGTGTTGAAGGCATCGGCCTGGGTCATGTCGCCGGCGTGCAGGATGAAGGCGGGATCGTGCGCCAGGAAGCGGGCCGCCAGGGCCGCGTGCGTGGCCGGGCCGTCCTTGGTATCGCCGTAGGCGATGAAGCTGACCCGTCCGGGATCGGCGGCGAAGGTCTTGAAGTTCCCTGCGCCGGTCGCCCCGGCGGTGACCACCTCATAGCTGTAGGTCTGTCCGGGCGTCAGGCCGGTGAGCCGGGCCTCGTAGACGTACTCGGTGCCGTCGGGCCCGGTGCCGGTCTGGCTGTAGTCGGTCTGCACCTGGCTGTCGAGGTTGCCGATGCCGTAGCGCACCGTGCAGACGCCGGACAGCGACCGGATCCACATGACGGTCATCTCGGTCTGCCCGGGGCGCTGCAGATAGGGCCCGGCCAGCAGATCGGCCGGGGCGGCAGGCGCCCCCTCCTGGTCAGACTGGATCGCCGCGGTCCCCGCGACGGCCACGGCCGCCACGGCGAGCACCAGCACCGTTTTCAGTCTGAACACCGGCACCTCCCCCGACACGTCAGGCGGAGCCGGCTGCACATGTGAACTCGCATCGAAGATGTCTAAGCGCCACTCCACCGCCCACTTAGTGTACACCTGGGAAGCCGGGTTGTCAAAGATTTACCGGCGGGGGCAGAAGGAGCGTCAGAGCCTGACGCGGCGGCGCTTCTTGGCCAAGTCCACGTCGAACTCGTAGGTGCCGGCGTAGTTGCCGCGGAACTCCACGACCAGGGTCACGACCTGTCTGGCGCACCGCGCCGGGAGGTAGACCCGGTTCTCTCCCCAGTAGAGCCGCTGGCGGTAGTTGCCGATGCCCTTCGGCCAGATATAGCCCTTGGTCGTGTCCGCGTGCTCGACGGCGTCCTCCAGGCCAAAGGCGATGGGGGCAACGATCAGCAGGCAGAAGATCACGTCGCCGATGTCGTCAGCCTCATCCAGACCCTGCTCCACGGTCTCCCGGGCGACGTCCAGGTCCTTGGGCACGTCCTCCATGGTCCGGCGGACGAATCCCCGGCTGAGCTCGACGCCTATCCGGAGATCGTCGGCCTGCCGGCGGCTGTTGGGGTGCCGGCAGCCGGCGGCCAACGGCAGCAGCAAGCCGAGGGCCAGGGCCCACGGGACCACCGGCCGCCAGGGGAGGAGGCGAAGAGCACCGAGCGGGCCGGCTTGCTCAGTCATTGCCCGGCTCCATCGCCCATCATGTGGAGCTGCGGGGCGACCAGGGCGAGCGCGACGAGCAATACCAGGCCGCCGGCGGCGACGATGAAGATGGGCGTCACGAAGCGCATGGCTCCGGGAGGGATTCGGGAGGCAAGCAGCGAGATGCCAACGGCAACCGGCAGGCACACGAACCAGAGGCGCCCCAGCCATGCGGACACCGCCAGGACCAGCGCCGTGGAACGGGGCAGCGCGGCTTCCGACAGTTCCATTTCCCTGAACATCTCCCCGAACTTGGGAATGACGACGACGAAGAGGAAGCCAAGGACGAGAAGGTAGGCCCCGCACATGATGCCCGCGACCCAATTCCGGGGCGGCCCCGGCGCAGGACCGGCCGAGGTCATACCTTCTGTCCCGTGTCGTCCTCCTACCATTTCTTCCGCCTCCCGCCGACGTAGCCCGGAGCCACTTGCCCTGCCCGCGCAGCATCGCAGCCAGCAGCGTCAGGAGCGCCACGGCGACGGTTGGGAAGCGCCCCCTTGCCGATCACCCGGACTCCGTCCTGAACCTGGCCCCGGCCCGCCAGACCTTGTCGGGCAGCTTCATCCGGATGGGGCTGAGCCGCCCGACTTCCACCTCGGCCCACGACCCGAACGCCCCCTGCTTCGCCTGGGCCGCCGCGAATTCGCCCCACGGGATCAGCAGCGGAGGGTGACCCACCCGCCAGAGGAAGATAGGCGCCAGATACAGACCCTCTTTGGCCACGATCATGGTGAGCATATTGCCGTAGCCGGTGAATCTGCCGAGACTCATGCTCTGGAACCGAAACACGTGGCCGCTCGGCCGCGAACCGGCCCGGTGGCGATCGGCCAGCCGCGCCCAGCCACCCATGATCGCAACCGTCCAGCCGCCCAGACACCACAACCCGAGTGAGGCTACGGGCAGGAGCGGCAGCACCCAGGAGGGCGGCCCGCCCCCGCCCCGGCCTCCCTCCGGCCCGGCCTCGGCCGCACCTTGCAGGCATACGGCCATCATGGCCTCAAACACAGTCCGGCCTCCGTTTCCCGTCCCGCCCAGCCGAGCGGAGCGCGCCCCGCCATTTTCTGCCTGCCCCACGGCGCATTACCGGCGCGGATCGAGAACGAGAACGAGGACGATCCCATGTACCCCGTCGCCCCGTCCCCGCCTCAGGCGTCCGCCGGCACCCTCCACAGGCCGTGGCCGGCCAGCAGCCAGGCGCGGATCTCGGCGCCGCTGGCGCCCTGCGGCGCCCCGGGGAACTTCTCCCGGTACTCGGCCTCGAAGGCCTCGCCGTCTAGCTCGGTGAACTTCAGCAGGTGGCGGTCGTTGACCCGCTCGAACTCGAAGGACCGGCGCCGGACGCTCTCCGGCACGACCCGCCCGCGCACCAGGTGCAGCTCGGCGCCGTCGTACCACTGCAATATGCCGCCGCGCAGCCGGGAGCCGACGGACAGCGCCCGCCCGTAGAGCCCCTGGTCGACGACCGCGACCAGCTCCTCGGACGGCTGGCACGGGGCCGCCGCCCGCCCCCCGGAGGGGCCCGCCCCCGGACCGGGACCGGAGCCGGAGCCGGCCACGTCAGGATCCCGGCGCAGCCTGGGCCGCCGGCGGCGGGACGGCGCCCGGGGCCCCGGAGCCGTCGCCGAACCCCTCGGGGCGCTCGGCGCGGAGCTTCTCCTCGACGAACTCGCGGATCCGCCGCCGGTCGCGGAGCTTCACGTCCACGAAGCGCACGCCCAGCTGCGGCTCGCCCCGGGCGTCGCGCTCGGAGATGCGCACCAGCTCGCACTCCCCGCCCAGGTCGGCCAGCTCCGGCACGTCGAGCAGGCGCAGGGTGATCCGGAAGGGGGTCAGCGGCAGGACCATCTTGGCGGTGCGGATGCCGGTCAGGAGCGCCCCGCCGATGGACAGGTTGCGGACCGTGGCCTGGCCCTCGTCGAAGAGCTCCCCTTCGCCGGTGTGCAGCATGAGCACCCCGCGGGCGTTGATCTCCACCCGCCCGTACTCGCGCTTGTACGGCCGGCGGATGGCGGTGAAGTCGTAGCCCAGCCGTTCGGCCGTGCGGAAGATCAGGTCGCGGGTCTTCTCGCTGGCCGAGTAGCGCGGGTCGCGGTTGAGCACCTTGGTGACGGTGCTCCGATCCATGCCCAGGAACTCGGCGATGTCCTTCTGGCTGACGGCCATGGGGCTTCTCCTTAACGAGGCGGTTTCGGCCAGGGCCGCGGCTGAGGGTGCGGCCAGGGCTGGGGCTGAGGTTGAGGTTGTGGCTGGGGCTGGGGCTGGGGTTGAGGCTCCGGCTGCTGGTCCGGAGTCTTCATCTTGCGGTCCGGGTCGGGGAGTTCGTCCTTGCCGTCGAAGTCGCGCGGCTGGGGCACGCCCACCGCCACGCGCCGGATGCGGAGCCGGAGGCTGTCGCCGGGAGTCTCGTTGTCGGCCAGCCCGGCCACCGCGACCAGCCGGCCGTTGCGCACCGCCTGGCACTGCTCGGTCGACAACCGCGCCAGGCCGGCCCGCTGACCGTTCACGAACCAGGCCAGGTAGGGCTCCTTCCAGCTGATGCGCAGCCTCCAGCGGAATAGCGCCCCGGACGGCGCGATCATCGTCCGGCTGTCGGCCAGGAAGCGCCCGGCGCCCTCCTTCTCCTCCTGCAGCCGGCCCAGGAGTTCCCCGCCGCCGGACGCCGTGGACAGCAGCAGCACCTGCCGGGGCTCGTCCTTGCGCTGCGAGAGCGGGAAGACGAAGGAGACCCGCCCGCGATCGGCGAAGCGCTTGGAGGAGCAGTCGGCATCGAAGGAGAGCGAGCCGGCCGCCCCGTAGGTCAGGTTGCGGGCCACCAGCGCCAGCGACTGGCCGTCCTCGAGCGCGCAGGCCAGGACGCCGTCGACGGTCTCCACCGGCAGGTTGCCCTCCGCCTGCCGCCTGGCCACCTGCCGGAACTCGAAGTCCTCGCGCAGACTCCGGGCCCCGGCCTCGGAGCCCAGGTCGTAGAGCCGGGCGTCGCGCGGCAGGCTGCGGTCGGCCGGGAAGAGGTTGTCCTCGGCGTCCCAGGCCATGGAGCGCACCTTGGGCAGCAGCGGCTTGAGGAAGGCCGTCTCCGCCGAATCGGCCAGGAGCTTGGCGCCGGTGTCGCGGGCCTCCTGCCAGCGCCGCGCGGCGGCCGCGGCCTCCAGCCGGCGGAAGCCCTCCTCGGCCAGGACCTCCGATTCGCCCTTGAGCCTCAGCTCCAGGGCGCGGGCGAGGTCCGGCCCCATCGCCCCGCCCCGGGAGGCGGCCGCCAGGAACGGGGCGGCCTGCGCGCCGCGCTTCTGGCTGACCAGGAAGCCGGCGGCGGCCAGGGCGTCGGCCGCGGGGATCTTCTCCGCGTCCCGCCAGCCGGCCAGGATCAGCATCTGGTCGGGGTCGAGCTCCGCCAGCTTCACCGGGAAGCTGGCGCCGCCCTCGCCCAGGGTCAGCACCCGGGAGGCCGGTTCGTAGCCCTTCAGCGGCGCGGATATGCCCTTGTGGGTCAGCCGCAGGCCCGCCGGCCGGGCCGCGGCCTGCTCCTGGCAGCGCTCCATGAACCGGGCCGCGGCGGCCACCACCGCCCGCTCGGGTTTGAGCCGCTCGGCGGCGTCGGCGGGCAGCTCCCGGGCGGCCTTGTCCAGCTCGGCCAGCGCGCCGGCGAAGTCCCGGCTCTCGATGCGCGGGGCGGCGGCGGCCAGCACCGCGTCGCAGCGCTGCCGGGCCTCCTCCTCGCGGCGCTTCTGGAGGTCGGCCTGCAGCCGGTCGATCCGCTCGGCGGCGGACCGTCGCCCGGCGGCGGCCAGCGGCCCGAAGGCGTCCAGCGCCACCAGGGCCTTGCGGGCCTCGTCGAAGCTCCCGGCCTCGGCCAGCTTCACGGCCCGGTCGCAGGCCTCGGCGGAGGCCTTGCGGACCGCGGCCTCGGCCTTGTCGTTCAGCGCCGTCAGCCGCGTCCGATGCTCCTCGGGAGTGCCGGGCTCCAGGGCGAAGGCCCGGAGCGCCTCGTGGGCCTCCCGGTAGCGCCCGCCGGCGAGCATCCCGGAGACCCGCCCGTCGAGCTCGTCGAGCCGGCGCCGGGCCTCCTCGGCCCGGCGTCGGGACTGTTCCTCCTCGTCGCGGCGGGCGGCGAGCTTGCGGAGCTCGTCCTGGGCGATCCACTTGTGCTTCATGCCGCGGTCGCCGAGCTTGTCGGCGGCGGCGGACAGCTGCGTCCAGCGCTCCTCGACCAGCTTGTAGTCCCGCGGGTTCTCCCCGGCGGTCTTCCGGGCGTAGGCCAGGAGCTCGTCCAGGCCGGCCACCGGATCGCCGCCCGGCCGGGGCCCGTCTTCCGGTCCGGGCCGCGCATCGCCGGTCTCCGGCGCGGCGTCGACCGGCCCCTTCTCCCGGGACGCGGACGTCAGGCTGCGCTTGACCGCCCAGCCGGCGGCGACCGCCAGCACCAGCACGACCGCGGCGACCGCCAGGCGGACCAGGACCCGGCCGCCGGCGGCTCCGGATGCCGGCGCGACCGGCAGGGTCGTGCCGGTCCGTCCGCCCGGGCCGGGGAAGACCGGCGGGATGTCCGGGACCTCGACCGGGGGATAGGCCCGGGTGTCGCGCTCTCGTAGCGAGGTCGCCGGCGCGACGGTGATCGCCGGGCCGGCCGGCTTCTCGACGGTGATCTCGCCGGAGAATCCGCCGCTGGCGATGCGCGGAAGCCGCCCGGCGCGCAGGTCGGCGATGTCCGCGAGCAAGTCCGCAGCCGACTGGTGGCGCCCGCCGCGCTCCTTGGCCATGAGCCGGGAGATGACCGCCTCGGTGCCCGCCGAGACGTCCGGCCGGACCGTTCGGATGGACGGCGCCGGATCGGTCAGGTGCCGGGCGACGATGGCCATGGCGCTGTCGCCGGTGAAGGGCGGCACGCCGGCCAGCAGGTGGTACCAGCTGGCCCCCAGCGAGTAGAGGTCGGCCCGGCCGTCCAGGTCCTTCTCGGCCCGGGCCTGCTCGGGGGCGATGTAGTGCGGCGTGCCCATGGCCATGCCGGTCTGGGTGAGCGAGGCGTCCTCCTGGCTGGAACGCGACAGGCCCAGGTCGCAGAGCTTGGCCACCCCGGTCTTGTCAACGAGCACGTTGTCGGGCTTGATGTCCCGGTGGATCAGGCCGTTCCTGTGGGCGTGGTCCAGGGCCCTGGCGATCTGCTCGACGAAGTTCAGGGCCTCCTCCTCGGAGAGCCGGCCCTTCTGCTCGTGCAGGTCGCGCAGGCTGCGGCCCTCCACGAACTCCATGGCGAAGTAGTAGTAGCCCTGGGCCTCGCCGGAGTCGATGCCCTGGACGATGTTGGGGTGGTTGAGCTTGGCCACCGCCCGCGCCTCGCGGAAGAAGCGCTCGATGAAGACCTTGTCCTTGGCCAGGCGCGGCGGGAGCACCTTGAGCGCCACCATCCGGTCCATGGACTTCTGCCGGGCCTTGTAGACTGTGCCCATGCCGCCGGCGCCCAGCCGGCTGATCAGCTCGAAGCCGCCGAGCTCCCGGACCGCGGCCTTGGCCTGGTTGCGGAGCAGCTCCTGGACGGCGGTCCGGTCGACCAGCCCGTCGGCGATCAGAATCTCGCCCAGCGGCTGCTTCTGGCCGGCGGCCCGGAGCGCCTCCTGTCTGGACAGAGCCGCGGCCAGCTGCTGGCTGGAGATCAGCCCCTTCTTGACGGCCATCTGGCCGAGCAGGAGGTCCTGGGGGTCGGACATCATCCGCCTCCTTCCGGCAGGGCCGGCGGGCTGGGCCGCGCCTGGACCGGGCCGAGGCGCAGCCCCTGGATGCGCGCGCCCACGGCCGCCTTGGCCGCGTCCTCCGGCACCTGCACGACCAGCCGGACCGGACGGACGGCCAGGGCCTGCTCGTCGCGCGGCGACAGCACCAGCTCGGCCAGAACCAGCCCCTGGCACTCCAGGCGCAGCCGCGGGCCCTGCTTGATGAAGCGCAGCTCGTACTTACCGCCGGAGGAGAGCAGGGCCTCCAGCGCCGCGTCGGGGGTGCGGGGCCGGCCCACGCCGGCGGCGCCCGGCGGCATCGCCGCGGCCGGGTCCAGGCCCGTTCCGAACCCGGCAGCGACGGCCTTGTCGGCGGCCAGGTGGGCGAAGGCCCAGTACCGCGCGCTGGTATCGGTCAGCTTGTCGCCCAGGTCCACGGCCACCCGGGCGCCGTCCGGCAGCGTGATCTTGACGGCCACCTCCAGCTCGGCCCCCCAGGGACGCCTGGTCTCCAGAAACCAGGGCTGGGCGTTGGGCTCGAGCAGCAGGGTCCCGGAACTGATACGCGCCGCGGTCAGGCGCGTGGCATGACTGCCCCTGGAGAGCTGCACGGCGGCGGCGAAGGCCGCAGCACCGGCGTTCCCCACCAGGGTGTAGTCCTGCAGGGTCGGGGCGACCTCGGCCGGCGCCTGGGGCGGCGGGTTCAGGCCGCGCAGGGTCAGCACCAGGCGCGGGCGCCGTTCGATGTCCTGGAGCAGGGACTCCCGCGAAGCGAAGGAGGCGGCGGCCGGGGAGGCGGCCTTCTCGTCGCCCATCAGCAGGTAGCCCCAGTTCCGCCCGTTGCCCTGGACGCAGTCCCGGACGGCCGGGGTGACGTCGAGCCGCAGCCACTGCCCGGCGGCCGGGACGTCGGCGGCGTCGAGCACGCCGGGGCCCTTGCCCGAATCGGTGGCCTTGTCCCGGTCTCCGCCCTGCTCGCCCCACGGCGCCGGGGCGCCGCCGCTGTCCCGGCCGCGCTGCCGCCAGGTGGCCCCATCGGCCTCCGCGCCGGAGGTCCCCAGCCGCGAGCCCTCCTCCCATCCGGAGGTGGCCCGGAAGGCGCGCAGCGGCATCCGGCCGCCCCCGGCCGGCCCGGTCTTGCAGAAGAGCTCCAGCCGGGCGGCGTCGACGGTCACGCCCCGGGGCACGGCGTTCAGGTCGAAGCAGATCAGGACGCGCTCCGCGGGACTCCCTCCGCAGGCCCGCAGCAGGGGAAGCCGGCCGGCCATCCGCTCGGGGCCGGAGAAGAGCGAGGTGTCCCGCGTCCCGGCGTAGCAGGCCAGTCCCAGAGCCGGCACCGGCTGGCCGTCCTGGAGCACCACCTCGACGCGGCCCTTGGCCGAGGCCTCCTCCTGGGCCTGCCGCAGCCAGAGCTGGACCTGTGCGGCCCGGGCCTTGTAGGCGGGGGTGTCGGCGAAGGTCTCGCCCAGCCGGCGGGCCGCGGCGATGGCCTCTTCCCAGCGCCTGGCGGCCACCAGAGCCTCCAGGCTGCGCAGCTCCTCGGCCGCCTGGCGGTCGCGGGCGTCGACCTGGGCGCCGCCGACCAGGGCGTCGAACCGGGCGGTGTTCACGCCGCGCATCCTGGCGGTGCCCAGCGCCTTCTGCAGGGCCTCCGGCGTCGGAGTCCGGTCGAAGACCGTGAAGAACAGGGCGCGCTCGGCCTCGGCCGCAGCGGCCGGGGCGGTCAGGCCGGCCAGCGCCAGCACGTCCTCGGTGCAGAGATCGGCCAGCTTGAAGTCATAGCCGATGCTCGACTCGCCGGCCCCGAAGGTGCGCAGGAGCAGGAAGCTCGACCCGTCGAAGGGCTTGTCGCCCGGGGTGGCGAAGCGGCCGGTCACCGACCCGCCTGTGCGGTGGGTGAGGGTGAAGAGCTCGTCCTTCTTGGCCGCAGCCAGCCGCCGGCGGGCCTGCTCCCACACGCCCCGGACCACGTCGACGTCGGCCAGGTCGGAGTCCACCCGGGCCTGCAGGTCGGCGGGGAGCTCCGTCCGGACCTTGCCGGCGGCTTCCCGGGCCTCACCGTAGCGCCGGGACGAGACCAGCTTGAGGAGGTCGTGGTGGCAGGCCGAGAAGGCATCCTCGGCCTTGCGCCGGCGCAGCGCCGCGGCGACCTTCTCGGCCTCGAGGACCGCGGCCAGCTCCCGCTCGATCCCGGCGGAGACCGCCGGAAGACCGAACGGACGGGCGGACTCGATCCTGGCCCGGGCTCCGGCGAAGTCGCCGGCCTCGGAAAGCTTGCGCGCCCCGGCCAGCACCGACTCCCACTCGGCGCCGCCGGCATCGCGGATCTCCGCGGCGGCCTTCTCGGCCGCGGCCACGGCCAGGGGCTCGCCCAGCAGGTTCTCGGGCAGCCGGGTCATCCGCGCGGCGGCCGCGGCGAACTCCTTCCTGGCCTTGAGCTCGCCGGCCTCGCGGCGGACCGGCTCGAGGTCCCGCTCCACCGCCTTGCGCAGCTCGTCCTCGGCCGCGCGGACCCGCTTGGCGGCCAGCCGCGCCCAGACGCTCTCGGCCCCTCCGGACTTCTCGACCTTGGAGAACAGCTCGATCTGGCGCCGGTACTCGG
>JAKLDR010000052.1 GCA_022703445.1 Planctomycetota bacterium
ACCACCGGTCCGGACGCCACCTCGGCCAAGGTGCAGCTGTCCCCCACCCCCGGGAAGCCGGGGACTTTCCACTTCCGGGTCCGGGCCTTCAACACCAGGACCGGCCGGACATCCGGGTATGCCCACTTCGTGGTGAACTGGGCCCCGGGGCAAGGCCAACCCACCCTCAACTGGCCACCGGCCGGCTGGGAGGACAAGAAGCGATGAGCCGCCGGTTCCTCCTGGCCCTGGGGCTGGCCGCGCTGGCCGGCGCGCTGGCCGGCTTCCTCCTGCTGAGGGGGGCCGGACCGGATCGGGGCGGCCGCCCAGACGGTCCGGCCGGCCCCGGCCACCGGCCCGCGGACGGGCACATCGGGCCGCGTGACCCTGACCAGCCCGGGCGGACCGGACAGCCCGGACCGGAGCCCGCTCTCCGGCCGGAGCCCGACGGGGAGTCCAGTCCCGAACTGGCCCGCTTCAAGGATTCGACGATCTCCATCGAGGAGCGCCAGCGCGAGATCGCCGCACTGGCCGGCAAGGGCGATGCGCGCTCACTGGACCTCCTCATGGCCCTGGGCCGGGAGAAGACCTACCTGAACCGCGCGGCGGTGGAGGCCCTCGGCTCGGCCGGGGCGGTCGCGCCGGAACAGCGGGCCAGGGTGATCGCCTACCTGCAGGCCAGGCTGGCCGACGACGACGCGATGATCGTCTGCGCCGCGGTGCGCAGCCTGGGCAGTCTGCAGGGCGCAGCCGCCGTCCCCGCGCTGGCCGCGGTCATCCGCGACAACCGCCAGCGCCCCGACGGACACGGCGAGATGGTCTGCACGGCGGCCGTGAACGCGCTCGGCCAGACGGGCTCGGCCCAGGCCGGGCCGGCGCTCGCCGCAGAACTGGGCCGTTCCGAGGACAAAGGCTGGAGCCTGGAGTACGGCTCGCGGGTGCTCGCCGCCCTGGTGCGCACCAACGCCCCAGAGGGCCCCGCCGCAGCGCTAGCCTACGCCGAACGCCTCTCCGCCCGGCTGACCGGCAACGGCATGGCCCGGAAGCATCTCGAAGCCAGGATAGCCGAGGCCCGGGCCGCCGCCGCAGGGCGCGGCTTCGAGGGCATGTAGCCGGCAGCACGCCCCTCCCCCACCCCGACTGCCGCCCAAACCACTTGCTATGTTTTCCAGTTAACATCCGCACAGGTGCAGGCCAACTCCTTATGCGAAGCGGGCTTTCCGTAAGAGCCCGCAAGGCTGAGGAGACACGCCATGAGATCCAGCGCAACCCTGGCGACGGCGGTGATTTTCGGACTGATCCTGGCTCTGCCCACAGCCATGGCGGCCGCGCCGGTGGCCAACAACCAGAGCGCGACGCTGGTTCAGAACAGCTCGCGCACGGGCATCTCGCTGAGCTACTCGGCCAGCGGGACGCTGGCCTTCACGCTGGTGACCAAGCCGGCGCACGGAACGCTGGAATACTACGGCAGCGGCTATCAGGCGCTCGCCGCGGGACAGACGGTGTCCACCGGCTACTGGTACTACACGCCGGTTGCCGGCTACGTCGGGGCCGACTCCTTTGTCTGGAAGATCGGCGACGGTACGGCGACCTCGGCCAACGCCACCTGTACCATCACCGTCAAGGCCAACTCCGCGCCGGTGGCCAGCGCGCAAAGCCTGACCACCACCCAGGGATCGAGCCGCGCGGGGATCTCGCTGAGCTACACGCACGCTGACTCGGGCCAGACCCTCGCCTTCACACTGGTGACCGCCCCGGCGCACGGGACACTTGAGTATTACGGCAGCGCCTACCAGGCTCTGGCCGCCGGGCAGACCGCAGCCAACGGCTCCTGGTACTTCACTCCCGCTGCCGGTTACACCGGGACAGACAGCTTCGTCTGGAAAGTCAGCGACGGCCTGGCCGCATCGGCGGACGCCACCTGCACGGTGACCATCAATGCCAACTCCGCGCCCGTGGCCAGGGCCCAAAGCGTCAGCCTGCTGCACGACACCCCACAGGCGCCCGTGGCCCTCAGCTACACCCACTCCGACGCCAACCAGCCCTTGACCTACACGCTGGTGACCGCGCCGGCGCACGGTGTGCTCAAGTACTACAACAGCGGCCTGGTCACACTGCCGACCGGCATGCCGGTCAGCGCCAATTACTGGTACTACATCCCGGCCGCCGGCTACGTCGGGGCCGACTCCTTCGTCTGGAAGATGAGCGACGGCCTGGCCTCCTCGGCCAACGCCACCTGTTCGCTCACGGTCAAGGCCAACACCGCCCCGGTGGCCAACGAGCAGAACCTGGCCACCGTCAGGGACACCGCCGCGAACTTCCCCGCGAGCTTCACCGACCCGGACGCGCAGGCCTTCACGCTGACGGTGGTGACGCCGCCGGCTCACGGCACCCTCACCGCCAGCGGCGGGAACTTCGCCTACGTGCCGGCCGCCGGCTACACTGGGACCGACTCCTTCGCCTGGAAGGTCAGCGACGGCGAGGCGTCCTCGGCGGTCGCGACCTGCCGACTGCTGGTCCGCGCGGTCAACAGCCGCGCCGGCATGACCGTGCTGCTGGTGGTCAACGACCTGCTCTACCCCGAGATCAGGGCCGAGGTCGACCGCCTCAAGGCCGACCTGGAGCGCGAGGGCTACGCCGCCAAGATCAAGACGCTGCCCGCGAGCACGACCACGACGGCGCTCTGGAACTATCTGCAGGCCGAGTACCGCACGCCGGGCCAGTTCGTATCCGGCGCGATCCTCATAGGCAACCTGCCCAAGGGAGCCTACAACACCTCCACCAACGAGCAGACCGACTGCACCCTGTGGAACATGGACGGCCCGCTTGGCGACGTCAGCAGGCGGCACATCTGGGTCAGCCGGATCTGGGCCACCGACGGCGCCGGCGCCCAGGCCTTCGCCGGGGGCGAAACCACGCTGATCCGGCGTGCGCTCGACGCCAACCACAGCACCCGCACCGGCGCGCAGCGCCTGCCGCACACCGCCTACTACTACGAGATATTCAACGGGGCCACCTACATGAACAGTCTTCTGTCCGTCTGGCCGGCGGCCGAATACCTCGAGCCGCACCTGGGCTGGGTCAAGGGCGGCGACGTCATCCACGAGACCTCCCACGGCGGGCCGAGCGCCTACGGCAGCCATTCGTACATGAACGTCATCAACATCCACAACCTGATCGCCCAGGCGCGCTTCGGGCTGATCACCTCCTGTGTCTCCGGAGCCTACGGCGGAGTGGTCAACAACCAGATCTTCACCCGCGGGGGCGGCAACATTTTCAGCGTCGGGGCCGAGTACACCACCTACGACGGGGCCTTCGAGATGACCGGCATCACCGGGCTCCAGCAGCGCCTGGCCGCTGGGGACACGTGGGGCAACTCACTGGTGCAGCATCCCTTCTGGGACACCTATCGGGCCGTCTACTACGGCGACCTCTCGCTCCCGGTCAAGCCAGCGCCGGCCAACCAGATGCCGGTGGTCAGTACGCTCACCGCGAACCAGACCGCCGGACCCGCACCCCTGACGGTGAGCTTCTCCGCCGCGGCCAGCGACCCTGACGGTTCGGTAGCCCGCTGGGAATGGTTCCCGGCCGGGCACTACTACGGCAAGGTCGAACCGTCCGCCTCCGGCGCAGCCGCAACCTCGGCGAGCCACACCTACGCACTGCCGCACAGGTACCTGGCCCGCGTGCAGGTGGAGGACAACTTCAAGGCCATCGCCTACAAGGAGGTCGAGATCCGCGTCGCGCCCCAGCCCGGCCAGCCGCTGCGCATCAACTGCGGCCGGGTGCTGAGCACCTCCTACGCCTCGGCCTACTACTCCCCCGCCTCCGACTACGTCGACTCGCAGGGCCGGCTCTGGCTCCACGACCAGGTCTACGCCGCCGGCACCTGGGGCACCAACGGCCTGAACGCCAACGTGGGCGCCTTCGCCGGCGACGTGCTGGGCACGACCGACGACAATCTCTACCTCTACTACACGGGCGACTACTACCGCTCGGGCTTCACCTACACCATCCCACTGGCCAACGGCGGCTACACCCTGAAGCTGGGCTTCGCCGACATGCGCAACACCGCCGCCGGCAAGCGCCTCCTCGACGTCACCCTCAACGGCACCCCGGCGTTGACCGGCTTCGACATCGTGGGCACCTTCGGAGCCAAGACCGCCGGCACGGTCACCCGCCACGTGGACGTCACCACCGGGTCGCTGGCCATCTTCGTCAAGACCTCCGCGACGAGCCCGACGGGCACCGACGGCATGGCCATCCTGAACTGCCTGGAGCTGATCCCGGATGGCGGCGCCAACTCCCCGCCGGTCGCCGCCAACCAGAGCATCGCGACGAACGAGGACACCGCCAAGGCCATCACCCTTTCCGCCACCGACCCGGAGGGCGGCGCGCTCGGCTACCAGATCGTGGCCGCCCCGGCGCACGGCACGCTCGCCGGCGTCGCGCCCAACGTCACCTACACGCCGGTCGCCAACTGGAACGGGACGGACAGCTTCACCTTCCGGGCCAACGACGGCCTGGCCGACTCGAACATCGCCACCGTGACGGTGACGGTCGCTCCGGTCAACGACGCGCCGGTGGCCACCGCGCAGAGCGTCAACGCCACGGCGGGTGTCGCCAAGGCCATCTCCCTGGCTGCGACGGACGTCGAAGGCAGCGCGCTGACCTACGCGGTGGTGGCCGCCCCCGCACACGGGACCCTCTCCGGCACGGCCCCCGACCTGACCTACACGGCTGCGGCCGGCTACTCCGGGGCCGACAGCTTCACATTCAAGGCCAGCGACGGCGGGCTCGACTCGAACGTGGCGACGGTCACGATCAGCGTGGCCCCGCCCACCAACCGCGCCCCGGTGGCCGCCAACCAGAGCATCACCACCCCCGAGGACGCCTCCAGGCCGGTGGCCCTCTCGGCCACGGACGCCGACGGCGACGCGCTGACCTTCGCCATCGTCGCGGCCCCGGCCCACGGCACGCTCACCGGGACGGCACCCAACGTCACCTACGTCCCGGCGGCCGACTACAGCGGAGCCGACAGCTTCACATTCCGGGCCAGCGACGGCAAGGCCACCTCGAACGTGGCCACGGTGACGGTCACGGTGACGCCGGTCAACGACCCGCCGCTGATCGACTCGGCCATGCCCGCCGAGGCCACGCTGACCATCAACGTGGGCGACGCGGTTACCTTCGAAGTCTACGCCTCGGACCCCGACGGCAACGCGCTCTCCTACGCCTGGACGCGCGCGGGCGCCGCGGCCGGCGGCAACTCCGCGAGCTACACCTTCACCGGCACGGCCGCCGACGTCGGCGGCACCCGGACGGTCGCGGTCACAGTCGCCGATGGCAAGGGCGGAACGGCCGTCTGGTCCTGGCAGGTCGCGGTCCTGCCCGTCAACCGCGCGCCGGTCGCCGCCAATCAGGCGGTGAGCACCAATGAGGATACAGCCAGGGCCATAGTCCTCTCGGCCACCGATGCCGACGGCAACCCGCTCACCTACGCCATCGTGGCCGGGCCGGACCACGGGACGCTCTCCGGCACGGGCGCGAACCGCACTTACCTCCCGGCCGCGAATTGGAGCGGCACCGACACCTTCACCTTCAAGGCGCATGACGGCACGGCCGACTCGAATGTCGCTACGGTGACGGTCACCGTGGCGGCGGTCAACGACCCGCCTACGGTCGGCCTCACCGCGCCGGCCGCCGGGACGACCTACGCCTATCCGGCAACCGTCGCCATGACCGCGACCGCCGCGGACGTCGACGGGACCGTCGCCAAGGTCGAGTTCTACCAGGGCTCGACGCTGCTGGCGACCGACACCGCCTCGCCATACGCCTTCAACTGGACCGGCACTGGCGTCGGCACGTACACGCTAACGGCCAGGGCCTACGACAACTCCGGCGCGGCCACCACCTCGGCCTCCATAACGGTCAAGGTCCTTCCGACCGTGACCCTCTCGGTCTACGACGGCTGGGCCGCCGAACCGGGGACGGACACGGCCCGCTTCCTGGTCTCCCGGACCGGCGCCACGACCGACGCCCTGACCGTGACCTACACGGTCGGCGGCACGGCGACCAACGGCGTCGACTGCCAGCAACTGACTGGCTCGCTGGATATCCCAACCGGAAGCGCCTCCGCCTACATCACGGTCACGCCGATCGACGAGGCGCTCGCGGAGAGCCGGGAGACGCTCACCGTCACCCTCTCGGCCGGCGCGGCCTACAAGCTCGGCTCCGCGACATCCGGCAGCATCAACCTCCTCGACAACGAGACGCCGGCCGTGACCCTCTCGGTCACCGACGCCTGGGCCTCGGAGAGCGGCCCGGACACCGGCAGGATCACCGTCAACCGCACCGGCAGCACCGCCGCGGCCATGACCGTCAACTACACCCTCGGCGGCACGGCGACCAACGGGACCGACTATGCGGCGCTCTCCGGCAGCGTGGTCATACCGGCCGGCGCGGCCTCCTCAACGGTTGAGATCGCGCCGCTCAACGACACACTGGTCGAGGCCCGCGAGACGGTCACCCTGGCCATCGCCGATGGCGCCGGCTACCAGGTCGGATACTACTCGTCCTGCACGATCTACATCCTGGACGACGAGGTGCCGGCGATCAACGTGAGCGCCACCGACTCCGCCGCGGCCGAAACCGGCGGTGACATCGGGACCTTCACCATCACCCGCAGCGGCAAGCTCGACGTCGGCGTGACCGTCTACTACACCATGAGCGGTTCGGCCACCAAGGGCACGGACTACGCCGCGCCCAGCGGGTCGGTGCTCATCCCGGCCGGGCAGACCACCGCGACGGTCACGGTCGCTCCGGTCAACGACACTCTCGTCGAGGGCCGCGAGTACGCCCAGATCAACCTCACCGCCAACGCTGCCTACCAGACCGGCT
This sequence comes from Planctomycetota bacterium, assembly GCA_022703445.1. Classification (GTDB taxonomy): domain Bacteria; phylum Planctomycetota; class SZUA-567; order JAKLDR01; family JAKLDR01; genus JAKLDR01. Next base: position 6,880 of record JAKLDR010000052.1, read on the forward strand.
GGGGCACCTACGGCGTCATCTACATCTACGACGACGAGAAGCCCGAGGTCAAGGTGGCCACCACGGTCACCTACGCCTACGAGCAGGGTCTGGTCCCGGGCCAGTTCACGGTGAGCTGCCAACCGGCCGCCAAAACCAACCTGGCCGTAAGCCTTGTGTTGGGCGGGTCGGCGCAGGCCGGGGCGGACTTCGCGGCGATCCCGGCCACGGTGACCATCCCGGCAGGCAAGACCAGCGCCGTCGTCTTGGTGACCCCGATCGACGACCTGCTGGCCGAGAGCACCGAGTCGGTGACCCTGACCCTGGTGGCTTCGGGGGCCTACAGCAACGGGTCGCCCGCCTCGGCGACTGTGTACGTCATGGACAACGAACCCACGGTGTACGTGTCGGCTACCGACGCCTCGGCGGCGGAGACGGCCGCCGGAGCGACGGCCAACCCCGGCCGATTCCGCATCACCCGCTACGGCGGTACGACCGCCCCGGCCCTGAGCGTGACCTACTCCCTGGGCGGCACCGCGACCAACGGCACGGACTACGCCCGCCTAACCGGCACGGCCACGATCCCGGCCGGCGCGGCCTACGCGGACGTGGTGCTCACCCCGACCGACGACGCGTCCTCGGAGGGGCCGGAGGCCGCGGTGCTGACGCTTTCGGCCGGCTCCGGCTATCGCCTGAGCACGTCCAGCGCCACGGTGACGATCAGCGACAACGACTAGTAGGACTGCGCCACGAGCACCCGCCGCGCGGAGGGTTTCCCGGTCAAGATGCAGGTGCCGGGGCCCTCCGCCCCGGCCGGGGCCTGGCCGTCCAGGGGGATGTTGCGGATGCTGGTGGCGTACTTCTTGGCCATGGCGTCCTCGTCCTCGGCCGTGCCGGCCCAGTGCACCCAGGCGAAACCGCCGCCCTCCTGGTTGAAGAACTTCTCGAACTCCGGCAGAGCGTCGATGACCCGCGTGCGCCGGGCGCGGCCCTCGAGCGCCCGCTGGAGGAGCTCCCGCTGCATCTCGTCCATGATCGGCCTGACCTTGGCCAGCGCCTCGGCCCGCGGCAGGAAGCTCTTCTTGCGCGCGCGCGCGGCCTTCTCGTCCTCGCCGGGGACCTCGGTCGTGAAGCGCCGGGCCAGGCACAGGCTGCCCTTCTCGAGGTCCTTCGGCCCGATCTCGATGCGCAGCGGCACGCCCTTCGACTCCCACTCGTAATACTTGGCACCCGGGGCCATGCCCTCGCGGCGGTCGACGGCGACGCCCAGCCCCTGGGCCTTGAGCTCGGCCTCGACGCGGCCGGCCTCCTCGAGGACTCGGGCCTTCTCCTCGTCGGACTTGTAGATCGGCACGATGACGACGTGGGTGGCGGCCAGCTTCGGCGGCAGGATCAGCCCGATGTCGTCGGAGTGGGTCATGATCAGGGCGCCGATCAACCGCGTCGACACGCCCCAACTCGTGGCGTAGACCAGCTCGCGCTGACCCTGCTTGTTCTGGAAGGTGACGTCGAAGGCCCGGGCGAAGTTCTGGCCGAGGTAATGGCTGGTGCCGGCCTGCAGCGCCTTGCCGTCCTGCATCATCGCCTCGATCGAGAAGGTCTCGACCGCCCCGGCGAAGCGCTCGGCCGGCGTCTTGGCCCCGCGGACCACCGGCATGGCCATCACGTTCTCGGCGAAGTCGCGGTAGACCTCCAGCATCCGCATGGTCTCCTCCAACGCTTCGGCCTCGCTGGCGTGGGCGGTGTGGCCCTCCTGCCAGAGGAACTCCGCGGTGCGGAGGAAGAGGCGCGTCCGCATCTCCCAGCGGACCACGTTGGCCCACTGGTTGATGAGCAGCGGCAGGTCGCGGTAGCTCTGGATCCACTCCTTGTAGGTGCTCCAGATGATGGTTTCGCTCGTCGGCCGCACGATCAGCGGCTCCTCCAGCCGGCTCTCGGGATCGACCTCGACGCCGGACCTGTCCGCGGCGGCGCGCAGGCGGTAGTGGGTCACCACCGCGCACTCCTTGGCGAAGCCCTCGACGTGCTTGGCCTCCTTAGAGAGGAAGCTGACCGGGATGAAGACCGGGAAATAGGCGTTCACGTGCCCGGTGGCCTTGAAGCGGTCGTCGAGCTCGCGCTGCATCTTCTCCCAGATGGCGTAACCATTGGGCTTGATGACCATGCACCCGCGCACCGCACTGTGGTCGGCCAGCCCGGCTGCCTTGACGACGTCGAGGTACCAGCGCGAGTAGTCCTCCGCGCGACTGGTGATCCGCTTCTCGTCAGCCGCGCCGCCGCCCTTCTGGCCCTGAGGCGGCTTCTGCTGTTGCTTCTGCTTCTGCTGCTGGGGCTGCTGAGGCTGCTGAGGATTCGCGTTCTGCCCTGACATGGTCGTTTGGTCTCCCTTTTCAGTCGCCGCACGGGTTGAGGCGGATATCATATTGAAGATGCGGCGGAGGGAAAGGGCAGGATGGCCTCCTGCTACAGGCCGCCATGCAACCCTCGACAAGGATAATCAATTCCGGCCATTGCCCGACGGGCCCCGGGCCGCTAACATTCCGCAGGGGGTTTGCAGGGGGGGAGAACCGGTCATGCCCAAGTACGCCCTGGGACTGGATTTCGGCACCAACAGCGTCCGCGCCCTGGTGGCCGACGTTGCCGACGGCCGCGAGGTCGGGGCCGGCGTCCACAACTACGAGCACGGCGAGGCCGGCATCATCCTGGGGCGGGACCCGAACCTCGCCCGCCAGCATCCGGCCGACTACCTCACCGGCATCGAGAAGTCGGCGCGCGCCGCGCTCCGGGCCGCCGCCAAGGCCGACCGCCGCTTCCGCCCCGCGGACGTGGTCGGCATCGGCGTGGACACCACCGGCAGCACGCCCATCCCGGTCGACGCCGCCGGCCGGCCCCTGGCGCTCGACAGGCGCTTCGCCAAGAACCCCGCCGCCATGGCCTGGCTCTGGAAGGACCACACCGGCCACGGCGAGGCCGAGGAGATCACGGCTCTCGCCCGCGGAATCCGCCCGCAGTACCTGGCCAAGTGCGGCGGAACCTACTCGTCGGAGTGGTTCTGGAGCAAGATCCTGCACTGCCTGCGGACCTCCCCGGAGGTCTTCGCCGCCGCGCACTCCTGGGTGGAGTGCACCGACTGGATCCCGGCGGTGCTGACCGGCACCGACCAGCCATCGCGGATCGCCCGCGGCATCTGCGCCGCCGGCCACAAGGCCATGTACCACGAGAGCTGGGGCGGGCTGCCCGACGCCGAGTTCCTCTCGCGACTGGATCCCCGGCTGGCCGAACTGCGCCCGCGGCTCTTCAAGAAGGCCTTCACCATCGAGAAGACCGCGGGCGGACTGACCGACGAGTGGGCCAAGCGGCTGGGGCTCGCCGCGGACATCCCGGTGGCGGTCGGCGCCTTCGACGCCCACCTCGGCGCGGTCGGCTCGGGGATCAAGCCCGGGACGCTCGTCAAGATCCTGGGCACCAGCTCCTGCGACATGATGGTCGCTCCGCTCGAGCAGAGCCTGCCGGACATCCCCGGCCTCTGCGGCATCGTCCCCGGTTCGATCCTGCCCGGCTTCCACGGCCTGGAGGCCGGCCAGTCGGCGGTCGGCGACATCTTCAACTGGTTCGTCAACTGCGTCGCGCCCGGCGGGAAGAAGCTCGGCTCGCACGAAGCGCTCTCCAAGGCGGCGGCCAGGCTCGCCCCCGGCGAGTCGGGGCTCGTGGCCCTCGACTGGAACAACGGCAACCGCACGGTCCTTGTCGACCAGCGTCTGACCGGGCTGGTGCTCGGCCAGACCCTGCACACCACCGGGCCCGAACTCTACCGCGCGCTCATCGAGGCCTGCGCCTTCGGGGCGCTGGCCATCATCGAGCGCTTCGAGGAGTACGGCGTTGCGGTGCGCGAGGTGGTCAACTGCGGGGGCATCGCCGAGAAGAATCCGCTGGTGCTCCAGATCTACGCCGACGTCACCGGCCGGCCCATGAAGGTGGCCGCCAGCTCGCAGACCTGCGCCCTGGGCTCGGCCATCTGCGGCGCGGTGGCCGCCGGCTGCTACCCGGACTTCGCCGCTGCCCAGGCCAGGATGACCGGCCTGAAGCCCAAGGTCTTCTCACCGAAGCCCTCCGCGCACGAGACCTACCGGAAGCTCTACGCGCTCTACCGCCAGCTCCACGACGCCTTCGGCACGCGCGAGTGGCAGGGCAACCTCCACAACGTCATGAAGGATCTCCTGGCCGTCCGCGCCGCCGCGCGCGGGGAGGTCTGAGGCCCGTGCGCCAGGCAGTCCTCGAGAAGGCCGGCCGCTTCCGCCTCGCGGAGGCGCCCCGCCCGGCCGCGGCGCCCGGACAGGTGCTGCTCCGGGTCAAGGCCGTGGGCATCTGCGGCAGCGACCTGCACCTCTTCCGCGAGGGGAGGATCGGCGACGTGCCCATCGAGCGTGCCGAGGGTCGGTTCATCCCCGGCCACGAGTGCATGGGCGTCGTCGAGGAGTGCGGGCCGGGCGTCGACCGGGGGCTCGCCGGCGCGCGCGTGGCCGTCGATCCGATGGCCCACTGCGGACGCTGCGAGCTCTGCCTCAAGGGCCACCAGAACCTCTGCCCCGATGTGATCTTCCTGGGGCACCCGCCGGTGCCGGGGTGCCTCCAGGAGTTCGTGACGCTCCGCGCCGACCAGGTCGCGCCCCTGCCGGCGGAGCTGAGCGACGATGCCGGCGTGATCCTCGAGCCTCTGGGCGTGGCCCTCCACGCCATCCGCGTGGGCGGGCTCCGGCCCGGCGCCACGGCCGCGGTGCTGGGCAGCGGCCCGATCGGCCTCTGCTGCACGCTTCTGCTCTCCCGCATGGGCATCTCGGTGGTCCTGGCCACCGACCTGCTCGACGCGCGGCTGGGCCTGGCCCGCGAGCTCGGCGCCCGCGAGACGCTCAACGCATCCCGGGACGACGCCGTCGCCGCGCTGCGCCGGCTCACCAGCGGCCGCGGAGTCGACTACGTCCTGGAGTGCGCCGGGGCTCCCGAGGCCCTCGCGCAGACCGCAGAGCTGGCCTGCGTGGGCGGCCGGGTGCTGGTTCTGGGCATCCCCGCGGCGGACGAGGATCGAGTCCTCTTCAAGCACTCCAGCGCCCGCCGCAAGGGATTGAGCGTATTCATGATCCGGCGCAGCAACCGGACGCTGTCCGAGTGCATCCGCTGGGCCATGGCCGACCGCCTGCCGCTCGACCGCCTGGTCAGCCACCACTGGCCGCTCGACCGGGTCCAGGAGGCCTTCGACGCCGTGGCCGGACGCACCGGAGGCGTGGTCAAAGGCATTGTGAACCCAGGCTGAGCCATGACCTCCTACCTGCTCTACCGCCTGGCCTCCCTCGCGTCCAATCTGCTGCCCAGGGCCGCCGGCAACTGGGTGGCGCTGCGCGCCGCCGACCTGTGCTATCTGTCCTGGCGCAGCGTGCGCCAGGCGGTGCGGGCCAACCTGCGAACCATCCTCGGACCGGATGCGTCCGAGGCGCATCTGCGCTACCAGACGCTGTGGACCTTCCGGTGCTTCGGCAAGTACATGGCCGAGTTCGTCGGCAACCGGCGTTACGACGCGTCGTTCATAGACCGCTGCGTCACCTTCCGGGGCATCGAGCACTTCGACGCCGCCCGCCGGGCTGGACGCGGAGCTGTGCTGGTCAGCGCGCATCTGGGCAACTGGGAGCTGGGCGGCGCGGCCATGAGCTGCCGGGGAACACCGGTCCTGGCCATCGTCCAGCCGCACCCCAACGCCAGGGTGCACCGCTTCTTCATGAGCCAGCGCGAGAGCCTGCACTACCGGGTGCTGCCGGTGGGAGCGGCGGCCCTGCCCATCCTCCGGCACCTCCGGTCCAACGGCATCGTCGCCCTTCTCGGCGACCGGCCCTATGGCGAGGAAGGGGTGGTCGTCGACTTCTGCGGGCGTCCGGCCCTTTTCGCCAGCGGCCCGGCACGCCTGGCGCTGGCCACCGGGACGCCCATGATCCCCGCCTTCGTGCTGCGCCGTTACGACGACAGTTTCACCATCGTCCTGGAGCCGCCCATCCCCCACCCCGCGGGCGGCGCCCACGAGGACAGAGTGCGTCGGATGATGCAGGACTTCGCCCGGGTCCTTGAGGACCGGGTACGGGACAACCCGTCGCAGTGGCTGGCCTTCTATCCGGTCTGGGACGGACCGGGACGGGCCCAGGCCGATCCCCGGTTGCGGGCCGGCTCCGAGATGCCGGCCGCCATCCGTCACCGCATCGGAGGTTAGGCCCGTTGACCATCCGCTGCGCCTGCGTCATCCCGGCCTTCAACGAGGAGGCGGCCATCGCCGGAGTGGTCGCGGGATGCCGCGCCCAGGGCCTGCCCGTCTACGTGGTCGATGACGGCTCGCGCGACGCCACCGCGGCGCGCGCGCGCGAAGCCGGAGCCGAGGTCGTGACCCACGCCGTGAACACGGGCAAGGGTGGAGCCATGGCCGACGGGCTGGAGCAGGCCGCGGCCGGCGGCTGCGAGGCGGTGATCTTCCTGGACGCCGATGGCCAGCATGATCCCGCGGAACTGCCGGGATTCCTGGCCGCAGCCGCGGCCGGCGCGGAACTGGTGGTCGGCTGCCGGCGCCTCGACGAGGCCAGCATGCCGCTCGTGCGACGCCTGACCAACAGGTTCACGAGCTGGGTACTATCCCGCCTGGCCGGCCGCCGGCTCAGCGACACGCAGTCCGGCTACCGTCTGGTGCGGGTGGCTGTCTGGCCGCGCATCCGCCCGGAATCAGGCCACTTCGCAGCCGAAAGCGAGATGCTGGTCCGGGCCGCCCGCAAGGGGCTCCGGATCTCCGAAGTGCCCATCAGGACCATCTATGGGGATGAGACCAGCCACATAAGGCCGGTGCGCGACACCTGGCGTTTCATCAGACTGGTTGCGCGGCTGGCCCTCTCCAGGTAGCTACTTGGCCCCGCCCCCCGCCTCGTCCTTCTTGGGCGCGTTGAGCTCATCCAGGGCCTGCTGGGCTTCCTTGGCGTAGGCGGAGTCCGGGTAGTTCTCAATCACCTTCTGGAAGTAGGGTCTGGCCTGGTCGGTGCGTCCGTTGGCCAGGTAGTTGCGCGCGGTGGCCAGCCACTTGGGGCAAGCGGTGTCGGCCGCCTTGCCGGCGCCCTCCTTGATGGCCGCGGCGATGGCCTCGTCCTTCTTCATGGCCTCCAGGCGCAGCTTGGCCTTCAGCGCCTGCACGCTCTCCGGGAACTTCTTCATTATGGACTCGTACTTCTCGGCGGCCTCGGCGTAGCGCCCGGCCGTGTCGGCCTCCTCGGCCTTGATCATGTCCACGGCGGCGGCCACGCGCGGGTCGGTGGCCAGGGCCACCAGCAGATTGTTGGCCTCGTCGGCAACCCTGGTGAAGTAGAACTTCTCGCGGAGGACCTTGAGTATCTCCAGCGCTCCGGGCCCGTCGCCCTGGAGCTTCTTGAGCCTGGCCTCCTCGAGCTTGTCGGCGGCCATCTTCTCCATCTCGAGGATCATGGCGCGCGACTTGTCGGCGAAGGCGGCCGCGCCCTGGATGTGGGCACAGGCAGCCACGTCGACCAGGAACTCGAAGGCCCCGGGGTAATTCTCGGCCTTGTACGCGGTCTCGCCCGACTTGAAGGCCTCGGCGACCATGGCGGTGCTGGCCTTCTTGGGGTCGAGCCCCGCGGCCCCCGGCTGGTTGCCGCCCTTCTCCTTCTGCCGCTGCTCGAAGCGCTCGCGCAGTTGCTGGATCTGCTCGTCGGTGAGCTGCCCCCGCCGGCCGCCGCCCCGGGTGCCGCCCGCGGAGCCCCCGTCCTCGCCCGGCAAGGCTGGCAGCGAACAGGCCAGCAGGCAGGCCACACACGCCATGAAGCGGTGGAGACGGCTCATCGGGAACTCCTCAAAGCATCAGCCCCTGAACCCGGGCCCGGGGCATCGCCCCAAACGCCCGCTGGTCGCTTGCACTATTATACCACGTCTCCGGGGCACGGTTACCAGCAAATATGGATCGCGGCCTCAGCTCCCCTGCTCGGGCGCCTGTTCGCTCTCGGTCGGAACGGATCCCTGACCTTTGCGCAGGTTAGCGATGGCCTGGACCCAGGCCTCCCGCAGTTTCCTCAGGATGCCGTTGGACTCGTCGATCTTGCCCGGGTCGTGGCCGATGTTGGCTTCCACCAAGCGCTGATAGCAGTAGGTGTAGAGCCCAGCCAGGTTCTCCGCCACCTTGCCGCCGGCCTTGCGATCCAGGGCGTACAATAGTTCCAGGACTATGTTCTGGGAGCGGATCAGCAGTCCGTGGGCTCCCTCCCAGTCCTGGGCCCCCAGGCGGTCCTTGGCCTGGTCAGCGAAGCGGATGGCGCCGTCGTACAGCATGAGGATGAGTTGTTCGCGGCTGGCCGTCTGGATCTGGGTCTTCAGATACTCGTTGACCTTGCCCGGCGCGCCAGCCATCTGGTCTTCTCCAGCTTCCCACGACGAGGGCCCCGGCGGCAGAGAGGCCGCCGGGGCCCGGGTTCACATCTCAGCCTTCCCGATCCAGCAGGAGCCCCAGGGATTGCTGCACCCTGGCCATCACTCTGAGCAGCTCCATTGGAGGGATCGTCTTCACAACCTCCCGTGTATCAGGATCCAGAACCTCTGCGTACACTCTGCCGGTTGGTTCGAAGATGCGGAGTTTGACCCCCGCAGGGAGGGCATTCGCCGCCTGCCCAGCCGGTGTACCGACCCCGGTTGCAGCCGGCAGGGACAGGGCGGGGCGAGTGGAACTTACGCCCGTTAGTCCTGCCATGGCTGATCCTCCCGTTCTTCACCCGGATGACCCGGGCCTCTTACTTCATCGGCCCGGCCCGGCCGGCCTTTAGCGCATCATTGCGCCGGCCGGGGCGTCGCCCGGATTAACCGCACTACCCGAGCAGCTGCAGCACGCTCTGGGACGACACGTTGGCCTGCGCCAGGACGGACATGCCCGCCTGAACCAGGATCTGGTGCTTGGTGTAGTTGGAGATCTCCTCCGCCATGTTGGTGTCGCGGATGTAGCTCTCGCTGGCGGTCAGGTTCTCGTTGCCGATCGTTAGGTTGTCGATGTTGGCCTGCAGCGTGCCCTTCATGAACGAGCCGATGTCGCCGCGCTGGGTGGCCACGAACTCGATCGCCGCATCGACGAGGTCAAGGGTTCCTGCATCGGTCACATCGTCGCCGACGGCCACGCCAAGGTCGGCGAGAGCAACGTTGAGAAGATCGGTGTTCACGGTATCAGTTGAGGTGATACCGGTCTGGAAATCCAGGGCCGCACCGAACGTGGCAACGCCCGCGTACTTGGTGTTGGTGAGGATGTCATCGATGGACTGAACCGCGGCATCGTACTCCGCCTGGTCGGCAGCGACCTGGGCATCGCCGGTCACGCCAACGACGCCGGTGTTCAGGGCGTGGACGACCTTGGACTTGAGGTCGGTGAGGAGCTTGCTGATCTCGTTGAGGGCGCCTTCGGCGGACCCCATCAGGTTCATGGCTTCCTGGTTGTTGCGGATGGCGGTCTTGGTCGCGGTGATGTCACTGCGCATGCGCTCGCTGATCACCAGGTCAGCCGGGCCGTCCCAGCCGGTGTTGATCCGCAGGCCGGAGCTGAGCTTCTCCATCGACTTGCTCATGCCCAGACCGACGTTGTTGAGGTTGCGCTGAACGTTCAGGGACGGGATGTTGTGGTTGATCGCGAAAATGGACATGTGGATTCCTCCTTGAGTCCTTCACAGGGCCCGCGAGATCCATCTCGCAGGCCGGCCTGGCCGGACACGGAGGAACCAAGGGCATAGCGCGACCACACGGCCGGCAATGCCTCCAAGGATGTGCTGACGGGAAGCCTTCTATGCAAAGGCCATGCGGCCTTATTGCGCGGCATAGCGACCCGCGCCCGTCTTCGGGCACGTTGGCCGGAGTATCTCTGGGCCAGTCGCCTTAGCGCCATGACGTCCTCCCTGTCGCCATCCCCGGACTTCCGTGTCCGGGTACCACAGCCGGCAGAGGTCCACCCCTCGCGGGGTCGCAGTTGGACCATCCGTCGGCACCCGGAGACGACCCACCCCTTGCGGGGTCGCAGTTGGATCAGTCTCGCGGTCGGGAGGAAGCCGCAGTCATTCAGCTCCCTCCCTGGAGGCGAAGATCAACTTGAGGCGTTCGGGCGGCACCTCCCGCCGTCCCGGACCTCACAGCTCTATGGCCACCCCCTTTCCGCAGAAGCTGCCGAAAATGGCAAAAAAGGAACCCCGGACGGTCGGATTATCCGCCGTCCGGGGTTTGCAGTTCTTCGGGTTTCCGGCCTTCGCGCGCATCCTTGCGCCAGCCTTTCATCCCTGCTTGCAGTCGGGCGCGATCCTTCGCTGCCCCTTGGCGATTGCTAGTCTACCTTAGCCTCCTGATTTGTCAAGGCCCCGCGGCGATTTTCTTTGCTTCCATGCCGCGAGGCGTCCGAAAGCCGGATCCGAAGCCCGACCGGCCTGCCTCAGCCGGTCTTGTCCAGAAGCAACCCAATCTGCTTGCTGATGTTGCTCATCGTCCTCATCAGCTGCTCGGAGGGCATCTGCCCGGTCTTCTCGCCGGTGAGCGCGTCGAAGACCTCTACGGCCACGCGCCCGGTCTCCAGATCCCTCTGGAAGCTGACGCGGCTCGGGCGGATGGTGAGTTCCTCGGCGCCGCCCTGGCTGGTGACCTTGTCGATCATCGCGGCCTGGACCTTGGCGGCCTGCTCTGCGGCCTTGTCGGCCGCCGCCTGCTGGGCCTCCAGGGCCTGGCTCACCGTGGGCTGGAGTTCCGGCGCCGATGGTACCGGAGGACTCCCGGCGGGAGGCGGCGATGCCGGCGCTCCCGGGACCGGACCGGCTTCCGCCCCGTATCCGACGGGGGGCAGCTGTCCCGCTCCACCTATTGCGCTTATCATCTTTGCACCCTATCCCTTCCGCAGCTCACCGCAGGAGCTGCAAAACACTCTGTGATGCGGCATTGGCCTGGGCCAGGACGGAGATGCCCGACTGGACCAGGACCTGGTTCCGTGTGAATTCGCTGGCTTCCTCGGCCATGTTGGCATCGCGGATGTAGCTCTCGGTCGCAACCATGTTCTCGAGCGTCACGCTCAGGCTGTTGATGTTGGCCTGCAGGGTGTGGCGCTGGAACGCCCCCAGCCGGCCGCGCAGCGAGGTGATGGCGTTGGCCGCGTAGCTGATCAGGCTGATGGCGCCACGGGCGTCCGTGAACAGGTCCACCGTACCGCTTTGGTACGTCGAGGAGATCCCCAGCAGGCTGGTATTGATTTCGCCTATGGAGAAGGTGACCTCGTCGGCCGCAGAGGTTGCTCCTTCGCCGACATGGAAGACCCTCATGCTGGTTGTGAAGACCGCGTCGCCGGCGAATCGGGTGGCCGTGACTATGCGGTTGATGGACTCCAGGCTCCGGTTCAGTTCGGTCTGGTCGGCCTGAACCTGCGACTGGCTGACCACGCCGGTGTTGGCCGCGTGCACGGCCAGAGCCCGCATCGAGGTAAGGATGTTGGTGATCTCGACGAGCGCGCCCTCGGCCACGCCGATGAAGTTGGCGGCCTCCTGGGAATTCCGCAGGGCGGTCTTCATGCCGGTGATCTGGCTGCGAAGGTTCTCGCTGATGATCAGGTCGGCCGGGCCGTCGGCAGCGACATTGATCCGGAAGCCCGAGCTCATCCGCTGAAGGGTCTTGTTAAGTTCGAAGGACGTAAGGTTCAGGTTACGCTGGGTGTTGATCGACGCGATGTTGTGGTTGATTCTGAGCAGACTCATGATCTCTTCCTCCCTGATTCCGTTCCGGGACGTCCCTGTCCCAGACACTGCCAGCCGTCATCGCACTTCCGGGGGCGGCTCCAACCCCTGCCGGGATAACCACCGGCTCCCGGCCGCCGACTGCCCGCTCGGACCACCTCCTTTCACGGAATCGTCCTTGCACTCGATATCTCGGCTGTTTGGAGGCGACCTTTAGGCGGCTTGCCTGCAATGCCAGGATTTTGAGGATATTATGACACTTTTGGAGCGTTTGTGTGCTATTCGACGTGAATACTAATCATATCTAACAGCATTTTCTGCCAATATGCTCTTGACCGCACTATGTTATAGCATAGACTCTCGTTACAAGCACTGGCGCCCCTCAAGCGCCGAGGAAAGGAAGACAGCGATGAAAGCAGCAGTCTACCATGGCCCCCGCGACGTCCGCATCGAGACCGTCCCAACGCCCAAGGCCGAGGCTGGAGAGCTGGTTCTAAAGATCCTGCGCTGCGCGGTCTGCGGCACGGACAAGCGCATCTTCACTCACGGTCAGAAGAACGTGGTCCCGCCGACCACCACTGGTCACGAGATGGTCGGCGAGGTCCACGAGATCGGCACCGGCGTCAAGGGTTTCAAGAAGGGACAGCGGGTCATAGCCGCCGCCGTGATTGGCTGTGGCAAATGCCTCTACTGCCGGCGCGGCAAGAGCAACCTCTGCGACGACTTCACCGCCCTGGGCTACCAGTACCCCGGCGGGTTCGCCGAATACATGAAGGTGCCCGCGCGGGCGGTGGAGGCCGGCAACGTCATGCCCATTCCCGACGGCATCAGCCCCGACCGCGCCGCGCTGATTGAGCCCCTGACCTGCGTCCTGAACGGGCAGGAGTTCCTCAACGCCCAGAAGGGCGACCGGGCGGTGGTCATCGGCGCCGGTCCCATCGGCCTGATGCACGCCGGCGTCCTGAAGGCCCACGGCTGCTCGCCCATCGTGGTGGCCGACGTCTCCGACGAGCGGTTGGCCTACGTCCGCGAGTTCGGCCTGGGGATCCCGGTCAACACCTCCGGTGGCGATGCCGTGGACAAGATTCTCAAGGCCGCCGGCGGGGAGCCGTTCGACATCGCCATAACCGCGTGCTCGGTCAAGGCGGCCCAGCCCGACGCGCTGAAGCTCGTCCGCAAGGGCGCGCGGGTGTCCTTCTTCGCCGGCATCCCGAAGGACGACCCGGTGGTGCCCATTGACACCAACCACCTGCACTACAACGAGATCTCGGTCTTCGGGGCCTTCGGATCCGACCTGCGCCACTACCGGAAGGGCATCGAGATGATCGCCCGGGGCGACCTGCCCTGGGACCGGTTCATCACCCACAAATTCAAGCTCGACCGGATCCACGACGCCTTCAAGGTCATGGAGGCCGGTCAGGGCATCAAGACGGTCATCGACTGCGAGTAGCCAACATGGACAAGGAAGCCCTGCTTCAGCTCATCGATGTCTCCCGGACGGTCGGCGCCAATCCCGACTACGTCCAGGCCGGGGGAGGCAACACTTCCGTGAAGTCCGCCGACGGCCGGACCATGGCGGTCAAGGCCAGCGGCACGTCCCTGGCTCTGATGAGTGAGTCGGCCGGCTGGGTGGAGATGGACCTGCCGAGGGTCGTGTCGGTCCTGGACCGCCCGGAGCTCCCGGCCCTGTCCTCCAAGGAACGCGAGGCCATGGTCATGGACCATCTGGCCTCGGCGGTCATCGGCGCGGGGCGCGGCCGGCCCTCCGTGGAGAGCTCCCTGCACGCCCTTCTGGGCCGCGTGGTCATCCACACCCACCCCGTGGCGGTCAACGCCCTGACCTGCGGTCCGGGCGAGGCGGCGCTCGGCGCCCTGGCGCGCCCTGGCGAAATGCCGCCGCTCTGGGTGCCCTACACGGACCCGGGCTGGAAGCTGGCCTCCACCGTCCGCTCCGCGCTCCAGGCCTTCGGCCGGAAGCACGGCAGCCCGCCGGCGGTCATCTTCCTGGAGAACCACGGCATCTTCGTCTCGGCCGGTTCGGCCGCCGAGTGCCTGGCGCTTCACGACGACTGGGTCCGCCGCTGCGAGCGGCACTTCACCGTCCCGCCCCGGACTGCAGCCTCGCAGCCGCCGATCGACTCGGCCGCGCTGCGCTCCGCGCTGGCCGCCGTCCGGAGGACCTGGCGGGAAACCCGCGGCACGCCCCTCTTCGCCCGGGTCTCCGACAACCTGGAACTGTGCGCCGCCGCCGGACCGGTCGCCGCGGCCATGGCCGCCGGGGCGCTGACCCCCGACCACATCGTCTACACCGGGGCGCGGGCGCTCCTGGCCGACACCATCGAGGGGCTGCCGGCCCTGCTCAAGCCGGCGCTGTCCGAACCGGCCTGGCCGCGGGTGGCCTTCGTGCGCGGTCTGGGCACGCTGCTCCTGTCCGACGATCCCGCCAAGCTGGAGGCCGTCGAAGTGGTTGCGGCCAGCGGGGCGCGCATCCACCGCCTGGCCGCCGCGCGCGGCGGGGCCCGCAACCTGACCCCGGCCGCCGCGGACTTCATCATCAATTGGGAGGCCGAGCACTACCGCGCCAGAGTGTCCGACTCGGCCTGCGCGCCGCTGGCCGGCAAGGTGGCGCTGGTCACCGGGGCGGCCTCGGGCCTCGGTCTGGGCATCGCCCAGGGGCTGGTCGAGGCCGGCGCCTGCGTGGCCTTCTGCGACGTCGACGAGCCCGGGGCGGCCGCGGCGGCCGCGGCCAGCGCCGAACCGCGCCGCGCCTTCCCCCTGCGCATGGACGTGACCGACGAACGCTCCGTGGCCGCCGCCTTCGACCGACTGCTGCTCCGCTGGGGAGGCGTGGACCTGGCGGTCTGCGCCGCCGGAGTGGCCCCGGCCTTCGAGCTGGTGGATATGCCGCTGGACAAGTGGCGCCAGGCCCTGGAGATCAACCTGACCGGGTACTTCCTGGTCGCCCGCGAGGCCGCCCGGGTCATGAAGGGCCAGGGCTCCGGCGGTGCCATGGTCATGATCTCCTCCAAGACCGGCCTGGATGCCTCCAGGGCCAACTCCGCCTACAACGCCACCAAGGCCGGGGAGCTCCACCTGGTCCGCGGCTGGGCGCTGGAGCTCGGCAAGGACGGCATCCGGGTCAACGCCGTCGCCCCGGGCAACGTCTTCGAGGGCTCGAAGATCTGGAACGCCGAGTACATCAAGGCCTGCGCCCGCAAGCGCAACATCCAGCCCGAGGAGGTCATCCCCTACTACAACTCGCTGACCGCGCTCGGCCGCGAGATCAAGCGCTCGGACATCGCCGCCGCCGTGGTCTTCCTCTGCTCCGACCAGGCCCGCTGCGTCACCGGCCAGACGCTGGTGGTGGACTGCGGCCAGGTGATGGTCCGCTAGCAGCCCGGAGACCCCCAGATGTCCAAGGAAACGGCGGCATTTCTCTCCGCCCGGCCGGTGTGGCTCGCCGGCCGCGAGCGGGAGATGAACGTCTCCACGGGCTTCCGCGCCGTCTTCGCGGCGCCTGGGCCGGCGTCCGGCGCCCGGACCGTGCTGCGCGTCGCCGCGGCGAGCCTGTACCGCGCATTCCTCAACGGCGAGTTCGTGGCCCACGGGCCGGCGCGCGGACCGCACGGGTTCCAACGCCTCGACGAGTGGGATGTGACCGCCCACCTCGTCCCCGGCCGCAACCTCCTGGCCATCGAGGTCGCCGGCTACAACGTCAATGCCTATTCAATGCTCGATCAGCCGTCCTTCCTGCAGGCCGAGCTGGTCTGCGGCGGCGAAGTGCTGGCGTCCACCGACGGAGCCGGTGCGCGCTTCACAGCGCGGGCCATGTCCGAGCGGGTCCAGCGGGTCCAGCGCTACAGCTACCAGCGGGCCTTCATCGAGGTCTGGCGGCTGCGGCCGGGATTCGACCTTTGGCGACGCGAGGCCGGCGCGGCCTTCAGGGCAGAGAGGCCGGCCCGCGTCGCGCCCAAACGGCTTCTGCCGAGGCGTGTTCCAGCCCCGGAGCTCCTGCTGCGCCAGCCGGTGGCCTGCGTCGCGCGCGGCCGCGCACGGACCGGCCTTCCCGTCGAGAAACCGTGGAAGGACCGCTCCCTGACCAAGATCGGCGACGGCTACAAGGGCTTCACCGAAGCCGAATTGGAGCTGGTCCCCTCGCAGGAACTCCAGGAGATCGCCGCCGAGCACATCACCAGACTTGGCACCGGCTACGATCCGCGCGGCACGCTCAGGCTCGGCCCCAACTCATTCCAGGTCTTCGACCTGGGGACCAACCTGTCCGGCTTCCCGGGCGTGACCGTCCGCTGCCGCCGCCCGGTCCGGCTCTACATGACCTTCGACGAACTGCTCACTCCGGAGCTGGACGTGAACTTCCGGCGGATGGACTGCGTCAACGCCGTCCTCTGGGAGCTGACTCCCGGGACCTACGAACTCGAGGCCTTCGAGCCCTACACCCTGCGTTACCTCAAACTCCTGGCCCTGGACGGCGGCTGCGAGGTGACCGGAGTCCGCCTGCGCGAGCTGGCCCACCCCGGCTCGCCGCTGGCGACGTTCGCGGCGGCCGACGAGCGCCTCAACCGGCTCTTCGCGGCGGCGCGGGAGACCTTCCGGCAGAACTCGGTCGACAACTTCATGGACTGCCCCTCGCGGGAGCGCGCCGGCTGGCTCTGCGACAGCTTCTTCTCCGCCCGGGCGGCGCTGGACCTCTGCGGAGACACCCTCGTCGAGAGGAACTTCCTCGAGAACTACCTGCTGCCGCCGCGCTTCCCGCACCTGCCCGCCGGCATGCTGCCCATGTGCTACCCGGCGGAGCATCCCAACGGGAACTTCATCCCCAACTGGGCGCTCTGGTTCGTGGTCCAGCTCGAGGAGTACCTGGCGCGGAGCGGCGACCGGGCCACCGTCGACGCGCTGCGCCCGAAGGTGCTGGCGCTCTTCGCCTACTTCCGGCCCTTCCGCAACTCCGACGGACTGCTCGAGAAGCTGGAGCGCTGGGTCTTCGTGGAGTGGTCCCGGGCCGCCAAGTTCGTCCAGGACGTGAACTACCCGACCAACATGCTCTACGCCGGGGCGCTCGACGCCGCCGCGCGCCTCTACCACCTGCCGCGGCTCTCCGCCGAGGCCCGGCGGGTCCGCGCGATGATCCGCCGGCAGTCCTTCGACGGCCGGTTCTTCGTGGACAACGCCGTCCGCGAGAACGGCCGGCTCCGGGTCACCCGGAACCGCAGCGAGGTCTGCCAGTACTACGCGTTCTTCTTCGGCACGGCCACGCCGGGGAGCCACGGAAGGCTCTGGCGTCGCCTGCTCACGGATTTCGGCCCGAAGCGGAAGAGGACCGGGGCCTTCCCGGAGATCCACCCGGCCGCCCCCTTCATCGGCAACGTGCTGCGGCTGGAGTTGCTCTCGCGCTCGGGCCTGGTCCGGCAGATGCTCGAGGAGTCGGTCGGCTACCTGCTCTACATGGCCGAGCGCACCGGCACGCTCTGGGAGATGGCCGAGGAGACGGCCAGCTGCAACCACGGCTTCGCCTCCCACACCGCGCACATGCTCTACCGCGACGTCCTGGGGCTGGCCGGCGTCGACCACCAGGAGCGTTCGGTGCGGCTCAGGTTCCACGATCTGAAGATGCCCTGGTGCCGGGGCAGCGTGCCCGTCCCCGGCGGGGCGGTCAGCGTGGAGTGGCGGCGCCGCGGCAGCCGGATTGTCTACCACGTCGACGCCCCGGCCGGATACACTGTGGCGGCCGAGGCGGCCGCGGGGCTCTCCCTGGTTCGCGGGCGATAGGAGATGAAACAGCGTGCCGGCAGACAGGACCAACCGATTGGACGAACTTGCCGCGGGCAGCCTCGATGACCGTCTTGCCGCGCTGAAGGCCCTGTGCGCCTCAGCCCCGGCCGGCGCGCGGCGCGGAACCAATCTCCACATCCACACCAACGAGTCCTTCAGCGTCTTCCGCTCGCCGAGCGAGGCCGTCTGGCAGGCCCGGCAGGAGGGCGTGGCCGTCCTGGGCATCAACGACCACTACACCGTTGCCGGGCACGACGAGTTCCGCGCGGCCTGCGCGGCCGCCGGGATCCGCGCGACCTTCTCGCTCGAAGCCCTGGCCATGGACCGCGGCGCCGAGCGCGAGAAGGTGCTCCTTAACGACCCCGACAACCCTGGCCGCGTCTACCTCTGCGGCAAGGGCGTGACCCGCTACCCGGCCGATGGCTCGCCGGCAGCCGCGAGCCTCGCGGCCCTGCGGACGGCCATCGCCCGTCGCAGCCGGGAGATGACCGCCAAGGCAGCCGAGCTCCTGCGCGAGCGCGCCGGGGCCGCAGGTCTGGCCTGGGAGGCGGTCCAGGCGCTCGCCCCGCGCGGCAACGTGACCGAACGCCACGTGGCCAAGGCCGTCTTCCTGCACCTCCGGCAACTGGCCACCGGGGAAGGGGGAACCGCCACCGCCGACCTGGTCGAGCGGCTCTGCGCCGCCCAGCCGCCGGCCGGGGCCGGCGATGCCGCGCTCCAGAATTTCATCCGGGCGAAGCTGCTCAAGGCCGGCGCGCCCTGCTTCGTGCCGGAGACCGAGGACGCCTTCCTGTCCCTGGCGGACATGCGCGCCCTCTTCCTGGCGTACGGGGCCATCCCCACCTATCCGGTGCTGGGCAACCCCGTCACCGGCGGCGAGCGCGACGTCGGGGCGCTTCTCAACCGCCTGGAGGGCATGGGCATCTTCGCCCTGGAGGTCATCCCCAAGCGCAACACCCGCGAGCGGCTTTCCGAGATCGTCGCCGCCGCGCGGGCGAGGCATTGGCCGGTCTTCAACGGCACCGAGCACAACACGCCGGAGGCCCAGCCGATGCTCGACCCATTCGCGCTCGACCCGGATTTCGAACCTCATTTCCTGGCCAGCACCGAAGTGCTCCTCGGCCACCAGGCCCGGGCCGCGCGGGGCGAGCCGGGGTTCGTCGACGCCGATGGCCGGCCCACCGTGGCCGACGCGCGGGAGCGCTTCGAACTCTTCAGAAAGGCAGGCAGGTAACCCGTGTTCAAGCATCCCCAGACCGCTCTCATGGGCCGCATCGGGGCCCTGATCGCCGACCACGGCTGGGCCGAGGGCAACGCCGGCAACATGTCGGTGCGCCTGGACGAGGGCGTCCGCGCGCCCAAGGCCAAACGCGGAGCTCCGGCCGTGGCGATGAAGCTGGCCTTCCCGAAGCTCGCCGGGCGGCGCTTCCTGGTCACCGCCACCGGCCAGCGGATGCGCGACATAGAGCGGGTCCCCGCCCAGGCACTGGTGCTGGTCGAACTCCTGCCCGGCGGCGGGAGCTATCAGGTGCTCTGGGGCTCTGGTCGTCCGACCAGCGAGTTCATCTGCCATCTGGCGGTCCACGACGTCTGCGCCGAGGCTGATCCGGACATGCTGGCGGTGCTGCACGTGCACTCCCCGCACCTGATCGCCCTCAGCCACCTGACGCGGCTGCAGACCAGCGCAGCCTTCGCCGACGCCCTCCAGCGCGTCCACCCCGAGGGCTGTGTGATTCTCGGGCTCTGCGGCCTG
This sequence comes from Planctomycetota bacterium, assembly GCA_022703445.1. Taxonomy (GTDB): domain Bacteria; phylum Planctomycetota; class SZUA-567; order JAKLDR01; family JAKLDR01; genus JAKLDR01. Next base: position 26,158 of record JAKLDR010000052.1, read on the forward strand.
ACCTTCGTGCCCTTCATGGTGGGCAGCACGCCGCCGCTGGCCGAGGCCACCCGGCAGGCGCTCACCAGCAACCAGCTGGCCATGTGGAGCATGCACGGCCTGGTGGTCCGGGCCACGGACCTGGAGGCCGCCATGGACCGCGCGGAGATGGCCGAGCGCGCCGCGCAGCTCTATCTGCTGCGGCTGGCCGCCGACCCCGCCGCCCGCGGGCTCTCCGACGAGCAGCTCGCCGCGGTGCGAGCGGTGTTCTGCCCGAACGCAAAGATATGAAGGAGTCCGCCATGAAGTCCGCCAAGCTCCTGGCCATCGACCTCGGCGCCTCCGGCGGCAAGGCCGTCCTGGGCGAGTTCACCGGCGGGAAGCTCGAGACCCGCGAGCTGCGCCGCTTCCCCAACGGCATGGTCGACGTCCACGGCCGCAAGCACTGGCCGGTCCTGCGCCTCCTCGAGGAGGTCAAGGAGTGCCTGCGCGCCGCTCCCCCCGAGTTGGCCAGCGCGGCCGTCGACACCTGGGGCGTGGACTACGGCTACGTCGGCGCCGACGGCGATCTGCTGGGCGTGCCCTTCGCCTACCGCGACGGCCGGAACGCCCCGGCGGCCGAGCGCGTCCACCGCCGGCTGCCGTCCGAGCGGCTTTACGCCGTCAACGGCCTCCAGTTCATGCCCTTCAACACCGTCTACCAGGTGGCCGACGATCTCGAGTCCCGGCCTTGGCTCGTGGAGAAGGCCGACCGGCTGCTGCTCATGCCCGACCTGCTCGGCTTCCTGCTCACCCGCCGCGCGGTCGCCGAGTACACCATCGCCAGCACCACCGGCCTGCTCGACGCCCGGAGCCGCCAGTGGTCTCCGGAGATCCTCGCGGCCATCGGTTTCCCGGCGGCGAAGCTCGCGCCGCTGGCCGCCCCTGGCGAGACCCGCGCGGCTCTGACCGCCGAGGTGGCCCGCGAGACCGGCAGCCGCGCCGAGATCGTCTTCCCCGCCGGCCACGACACCGGCAGCGCCGTGGCCGCCGTGCCCGCCTCCGGCGACGACTGGGCCTTCCTCAGCTCCGGCACCTGGTTCCTGGTCGGCGCCGAGGTGCCCTCCCCCATCCTGTCGGCCGAGGCCCGCGCGCGCAACTTCACCAACGAGGGCGGCGTCGCCGGGACCATCCGCTTCCTCAAGAACGTGACCGGGCTGTGGATCCTTGAGGAGCTCCGCCGGGGATGGGGCCGCTCGGGACAGGAGCTCGACTGGACGACCATCGCCCTGGAGGCGACCCGGGGCAAGCCCTTGGCCGCGCTCATCAACCCCGATGACCCGGCCTTCACCGCTCCGGCGGACATGGCCGCGGCGGTGCACGAATTCTGCCGCCGCACCGGCCAGACCCCGCCCGAGGGCGTGGGCCCGACGGCCCGCTGCGTCTTCGAGAGCCTGGCGCTGGCCTGCCGCCGGACGCTGGGCATCCTCGGCTCGCTCACCGGCAAGCGCATCCGCAAGCTTCACGTGGTCGGCGGCGGCTGCCGCAACGAACTGCTCTGCCGGATGCTGGCCGACGCCTGCCGGCTGCCGGTCTACGCCGGCCCGGCCGAGGCCACCGCCGCCGGTAACCTGCTCGTGCAGGCCATGAGTCTTGGCCTGGTCGGCAGTCTGGCCGAGGGCCGGAAGCTGGTCGCCGCCTCGGCCCAGATGCGCGAATACCTGCCATCCGCGGACGGCGCCGGGGCCTGGGACGCAGCCGCCGGGCGGTTCGAGAGGCTTTGTTCCTGATCGGACCGATAGGTCGGATCCGACCGATCCGACTGATCATTTGACACTACCCGGCCCCCGGCTATTCTACGGCCGGGGGAAGTAGAGAGGACGCTCCGTGCGTGCCGCAGCCGTGATCCCTGCCCGGGCCGGCTCCAAGGGCCTGGTTGACAAGAACGCCCTGCCGGTGGCCGGCGTGCCCATGGTGGTGCGGGCCATCGCCGCGGTGCGCTCGGCCGGCCCGGCGGTCGAGAAGATCCTCGTCTCCACCGACAGCCCGACGGTCGCGCGACTGGCCATGGAGGCCGGCGCGCTGGTTGTCGAGCGTCCCAAGGAGCTCGCCGGCGACACCGCCGGAGTCGACTCGGCCGTCCGCCACGCGCTCCGCGCAGTCTACGGGCAGAATGGTCCATTCCCCGAGGCAACCGTCGTGGTCCAGCCCAACCTGCCGGTCTGGCAGCCGGGCGTCGTCGCCCGCTGCCTGGACCAGCTCGCGCGCGGCGACGCCACCGCGGCGGCCAGCTGCCACCTCGTCGACCAGCGGCCGGAGTGGATGAAGAGGAGGAACGCCTCCGGCTTCGCCGAGCCCTTCCTGCCGGCGGCCAACGCGCCGGTCTACCGCCAGGCCATGCCCGAGCTCTTCTACCTCGACGGCGCGGTCATCGCCGTGCGCACCGCGACGCTCATGGCCACAGAGGGCCAGCCCGTCCGCGCCCACTATTGGCTGGGCGAGCGCATCGCCCTGGTCGACCGGCCGGAGCTCTACGGCATCGAGGTCCACTCGCCGGCGGACATCACCCACACCGAGATCGCCATCGCCTGGCTGGAGCAGCACGGGCACCCGCGGTGATGGCCAAGGCAACATTCTTCTTCGACCTCGGGCCCAAGCGGGGCATGGGCCACCTCCGGCGCTGCGAGGCGCTGGCCGCGGAGCTCGCCGGGCGCGGCTGGCAGGTCGCCGGCTTCTGCCGCGACACCGACCCCGGCAAGGACCCGACCAGGGATCTCGCCATCGACCCGCGCTTCCCGGTCTCGGTCCGCAAGCCGGACTTGCGCGCCGACCTGGTGGTGGTCGACAGCTACCTCCAGCCGGCCACCGCCGGGCTCAGGTCCGGCGGCGCGCGGCTGGCGACCTATCTGGACTGGCCGCAGGCCAATCCCTCCGACCTGATCGTTGACTGCAACCTGGGCGCCGATCCCGGGGCCTACGCGGCCGACGGCTGCCCGGGCCGGGTGCTGGCCGGACCCGACTACTTCCCGGTGCGCGTGGCGTTGCTGAAGCCAGCCGCCACGTCCCGAGGCCGCGACCGCTCCGGGCCGGTCCGGAGGCTGCTGGTGACCTTCGGCGGCAGCGCGCTCCGCCAGCTCGCCGAGCGGACCGTGGGGGAGCTGGCCGCCGCCGGCTCCGCCCTGGAGATCCGCGTGCTGGTCGGCACGCTGGCCAACCCCGGGAACAGGCTGCGGGAGGCCATCCGCCGACTGCCCAGGGCCTCGCTGGTCAGCGTCGGCGCGGGCTGCGACCTCGGCGAGCACTTCGCCTGGGCCGACCTGGCCGTCTCGGCCGCCGGGCTCACCAAGTACGAGCTTGCGCTCTTCGGGGTGCCGGCCATAATCCTGTCCATCGGCGACGACCAGGACAAGGTCGCCGGCAAGTTCGCCAAGGCCGGGACGGTGCGCTACCTCGGCCGGCTGGAGAAGCTCGATCCCGGGGCCATCGGCACGGCCGTCTCGGAGCTGGCCGCCGACGGGGATGCCCGGAGGCTCATGTGCGACGCCGGCCGCGCGCTGGTCGACGGCCGGGGCGCGGCGCGGATCGCCGACGAAATCGAACGGCTCATGGAGAATCGCGGATGAAGACCATCAGCGTGGGCGACCGCCGGATCGGCGCAGGGCAGCCGGTCTTCATCATCGCCGAGGCCGGCAGCAACCACAATCGCTCGCTGCCCAAGGCCCGCGCGCTGATCGACACCGCCGCCCGGGCCGGCGCCGACGCCGTGAAGTTCCAGACCTACTCCGGCCGGACGCTCTACTCGCGCTACACCCCCGGCATCAGCTACCTCCGGAGGCAGAAGCTCATCCGCAAGGGCGAGACCGTCCAGGACCTGCTCACCCGGATCGAGCTGCCCCGCGAGTGGCAGAAGCGGCTGGCCGACCACTGCCGCAGGCGCAAGGTGCTCTTCCTCTCGACGCCCTTCGACCTGCCGGCGGTGGACGAGCTCGACGCGCTCGGCGTGCCGGCCTTCAAGATCGCCAGCTTCGAGATCAACCACATACCGCTGATCGAACACGCGGCGTCCAAGGGCAAGCCGCTGCTGGTCTCCACCGGCATGTGCGACCTGAAGGACATCCGCCTGGCGCTGGCCGCCGCCAAGCGCGGAGGGAACCCGCCCGTGGCGCTCTTCCACTGCGCCATCGCCTACCCGCCGCGCTACGAGGACATCAACCTGCGCGCCATGGAGACCATGCGCCGGGCCTTCCGGCTGCCGGTCGGCTTCTCCGACCACACCATGGGGCCGGCCCTGCCGGCCGCCGCGGTGGCCCTGGGCGCCTGCATGATCGAGAAGCACTTCACCCTCAGCCGGAAGATGAAGGGGCCGGACCACCCCTTCTCGCTAGAGCCGGACGAACTCGCCGCCATGGTCCGCGCCATCCGCGAGACCGAGCAGGCGCTGGGCTCGCCGGAGAAGCGCCGCACCGCCGCCGAGGACGAGCTCTACCTCAAGGCCCGGCGCGGGCTCGTCGCCGCCCGGGCCATCAGCCGCGGTGAGCGCATCACCAGCGAGATGCTCGAGGTCAAGCGGCCCGGCTTCGGCATCAGCCCCGTGGACATGGCCAAGGTCGTGGGCCGGCGCGCGGGGCTCAACCTGCGCGAGGACGAGATCCTCCGCTGGGAGATGCTCACTTGAACGGCCCCAGGCTGGCTGGCGAGCGGCTGGCCCTGCGCCCCATCACCCCGGCCGACCTGCCGAGCATCGTCCGCTGGCGGAACCGCCCGGAGGTGCGCCGGAACATTCCGAATCAGCCATTGCTGACCCTGCCTGCGCAGAAGAAGTGGTACAAGCGCTATCTCGAAGACCCCTCCCAGGTCAGGTTTGTGCTAGATGCGGCCGAGTTCGGACCGATAGGGGTTTTTGGCCTGACGGACCTCGAACGTGACGAAGGATACGCAAGACTGGGTATCGTCATCGGCGAACCCAAGGCCCGCGGCAAGGGACTGGCCCGCGAGGCACTCGAACTGCTCCTCGACTTCGGCTTCCGGAAGTGGAAGACCGGCAGCCCCCGGGGCCTGCACCGCGTCACCGCCGAAGTCTTCGACTTCAACGAGCCGGCCATCGCCCTCTACCGCAAGGTCGGATTCAAGGACGAGGGCCGGCTGCGCGGCGCGCACTGGGACGCCGGCAAGCGGCGATTCAGCGACGTCTTAGTGCTGGGGCTGCTCCGGGAGGCATGGCTGCGGCGGCGGAGCGTCAAACCTTGAAGCCCTTCAGGAGCTAGCGTAACCCCCGGCGGACAAGGGGATTCTGACTATGGCCGAAGACCCGCGCAATCCCGCCAGAGTTCCCGACGCCAGTCCTTCTGTGCCGCCACAGCCACGCCGCAGCCGACTGGCGGTGATAGCACTTATCCTCGGCATAAATAGCCTGCTGTGTCTGATGTCCATGAATGTCTTGCCAGACTTTCTTCCTTTCGTTGGCCTGCTGACTCTCCCTCTCTCGTTCATCCTTGGCGTAGCGGCCATGATTGTGATCTACGCGTCCAAGAAGAGGCTTTCAGGCATCTGGATGGCACTCGGTGGTCTGGCCTTTGCCTTGGTGACGACCTTCCTCTTTGTTCTCTACCCGACGATACGGAAGGTCCATGACCACGCCAGGGCTAACGTGTGCAGGGGCAATCTCCGACAGATCGGGGCCGCCTGCAGGGCGTACGCCAGTGACAATCAGGATTGGATGCC
>JAKLDR010000053.1 GCA_022703445.1 Planctomycetota bacterium
GCACCAGATCGAATATCCGGGCCATGCCCAGGGCCTTCTCGCCGCTCATCCGCAGCCGGCTGCCCTGGACGAGGATCACCCCCGAACAGCTCAGGCTGCCCTGCCGCCCGCCGGGCCGGGCGCCCTCGGCGGACAGGCTGTACTCGGCCGAGAAGCTGGTCAGCCGGGCGCGCTCGCCCGCGGCCGCGGCGGCGCGCCGCAGGAACTCTTCACGGGGCAGCGGCGGCCCGGAGCGGCGGCAGCCGGTCTGCCCGGCCGCGGCGGCGAGGAGCAGCAGGCCGAGCAGGCCCGCGCGGCCCGCGACGCCGGCGCTATGGCGCTCGGGCACGGGCTCAGTCCAGTTCCTTGACCGCGCCGTCGGCGTACAGGCACTTCTTGCACTTGGTCTTGCGCGGGTCGCTGTGGAAGAGGATCATCTCCTCGGCCGAGCGGGCCTGCTTGACCGAGCGGAAACGGTAGGCCACGCCGGTGTCCGGGCACTTGAAGTCCCCGGCCGCCTCCCGGGTGATGAACCCGCCGGAGACCAGCGCCTGCAGGTCGGCCGGGGCCTTGCCGGTCTTCTCCACGCAGGCCGCGTAGGCCCGGGCGATGTTGGCCATGCACGCGGCGCAGTCCTTGGGGGCCGCGGCCACCGGGCCGCCGGCCGGCTCCTTCGGATCGGGCGCGGGGCGGCTCTTGGGGTCCTCGAACACCGGCTTGCGCCCGGTCAGCTGCTCTACGAAGGCCAGGGCGGCGGCCTCCTCGCGATCGTCGGGCTCGGCGGTCTTCATGCCCGGCAGGCCCATGGCCTCGTCGGCCCAGCCGGCCAGGACCGGGTCCTTGACGGCCAGCTTGGCGGCCAGGGCCAGCCAGGTCTTGGCCTTGACGTAGTCGCCCTGCCGGCGGCAGAGCTCCCCGAGCAGGTAGACGCTGGCCACCGCCTCGGGCCCGGCGTAGGCCCGGTCGGTCAGGAGCGCCCGGCGCAGTTCGGCCAGCGCCCGGGCCTGGAAGGCGGACTCGCGCTCGATGAACCTGCGCTGGTCGGCGACCAGCGCCAGGAAGGGCTTGAGCTGGGCCGGTTCGGCCTTGAGCTCCTTGATGACCTTCTCGGCCGCGTCCAGGTTCTCGAGGGCCAGGGCCCGCTCGCCCAGGCGGTCGTAGGCCCCGGCCAGGCGCAACCGCAGGTACCAGGCTTCGCCGGGCGAGACGCGGAGCAGCGCGCCGCGGGAGTCCTTGCCGGCGCCCTTGCCCTCCTCGGCGGCGGCCGCGGCGGCAGCTCCCTCCTCGAGGATCTCCGTGACCGCCTTGACCACCGTCCGGGGATTGCGCGGCGCCGCCCCGCGGACCTCCATGGCCCGCTCGCAGGCCAGGATGACCAGGCTCATGGAAGGCATGTTCACCGGCGAGACCAGGGCTCGCCGGCAGGCGTGGCTGCCCTCCAGCGCGAACTTGGCCCGCTCGGCGGCCGGGGCCTTGCGGGCATCGGCGCTCTCCAGGGCCATCTCGTATTTCAGCCAGTCGGGGATGCTGGCCTGGTCTAGGTCCTCGAAGACCTCGGCGTGGCGTCCGGCCATCTCCCCGACGCGCTTCTTGAAGAGCGGCTCGACCCGCGCGCGGACCGCCTTGGCCGTCTCCGGGTCCAGGGCCTTGTTGAAGGCGCCGGCGACGTCCCGGCCCTGGGGGTCCAGGGTCGGGCTGAAGTTGGCGTACCCGCAGCGCGGGCACATCCAGACCACGGCGTTGACCACGCCCTGGCCCACGGAGTGCAGGCAGAAGTCGTGGTCCAGGCCGGCCTCGGCGTTGCGCCGGAAGGGCAGCGGCCCGGTGAAGCGCTTGTCGCAGACCGGACAGGCGGCCTCGCGCAGGGGGGCGGATCTCTCGGCCCGGCAGCGCAGATCCTTGGGATGGCAGGCGCCGCAGGTCGGGCAGCAGCAGATGTAGCCCGGCTGGTGGTAGCGCTTGCACTTGGGGCACTGCTCCCAGCCCTCGGCCGGCCCCACGCCCTTGAGCTGGTCGATGCCCGGCGGCGGCGCCGGGGTCGGGCCCGGGGCGGGGGCCTTGGGATCCTTCTTCTCGCCGGCTGCCCCCGCGGCCGGCAGGGCAGCCAGAGCGAGGCAGCAGGTCAGGAGGATGCGCGTGGCCATGTTCATCGGGCTTCTCCAGTCCGGCGGATTGCAGGCGGCCCCGTACGGACCGCCACACCCATCAGGACGTGCCGGGCCCCCGGCCTTCCAGGCGAAATCCCGGGAACCGGCAGCGGCGGCCCGGAAGGCTCCGCGCCGCGGCCGGCGATGGGCGGTATCGTGCTACTTGGCGGGCACGCGCCCGGCGGCGTCCCACGTCGCCTTGCCGCCGAAGAGCGTGAAGGCCATGCCGTCGACGGTCTTGCCCTCGAGCCCGACCTTCTCGGCCGGAACTTCCAGGCGCACCCACTTGCCCTTCTCGGGCAGCGCTCCCATGTTCTGCCGGCTGACCGTGCCGTCCTCGCCCCACTCGATGGAGTTGGCACCCCAGTAGGCGCGGTGCTCCCAGCTGTCGTTCTCGTGCCACTGGAGCATGACCTCGCCGGGCGTCGCGCCGGCGTCGAGCCAGACCCAGACGAAGAGCCTGTCGCCGGCCTTGACCTCCATGGTGGCGGTGGCGCCGGTGAAGAAGTGCTGGTGCTCGCCTTCGGCGGTGTTGGACTGATGGCACTTCTTGCCGCTCTTGGGGGCGGGGTTCTCGGTCACCCAGGTCCAGGCGTCCTCGCCGTCCATCTGGGCGTTGGCGTCGGCGGGCAGATCGTCTTCGATCCAGACCACGTCCTTGGAGGCGGCCGGGGCCGGCTCGGTCTTGGGCGGCTCGGCCTTCGGGAGTTCGGCCTTCGGAGGCTCGGTCTTGGCGGGCTCGGTCTTCGCCGGCTCCGTCTTGGCCGGATCGGGCTTGGCCGGTTCGATCACGGTCGGGCCGGCGGTGGGCGGCTTCGGAGCCACGGGCCCCGCGGGCGTCTGCGCCGCACCGGGGACCTTGCCGGGGGTCGGGCCGTTCCCGGACGGAGTCTCCTTGGCGCATCCCCCGACCAGGCCAAGGGCCAGGACGCCGATGATCGCGGAGGCGAGCAGTCGGACCGAAGTCATGTTCACTTCCTCCTGACGCAGACGCCGGGATGTCCGGCGCCGATGCGCAAAGCTTATGCCCGGAGCGGCATGGAGTCAAAGGACGTTTCGGACGGACGTGTGCGACGGGTGCGCGACAGTGCGCGGGGCTAGTCCCCGCCGGCCCTGGCCCGCAGGAAGGCCACCGCCGCGCCGATGTCCGCGGCCGGGTCGGGCCCCACCTCCCGCTCGACGGTCAGGTAGCCGCGGTAGCCGATGCCGGACAGGGCCGCCAGGTAGCGGTCCCAGGGGACGGAGCCGGCACCCAGCGGCACCTCCTCGAAGAGCCGGCCCATGCGCCTCTCGAGCGCCGCGAAGCCGCCGTCGGCGAAGGCGCCGTAGACCTCGCGGGCGTCGCAGGCCTGGAGCTTCCGGCCGTCCTTGGCGTGGGTGTGGACCACGTACCGGCCGAGCGTCGCCACCGCGGCGACCGGGTCGTCGCCGGTGACCATGGCCAGGTTGGCGGGGTCGAGGTTGACGCCCACGCCCGCGGAGCCGGCATCGTCGAGCAGGCCGCGGAGCACCGCCGCCGGCTCCGGGCCGGTCTCGATGGCGAAGGTCACGCCGCGCGAGGCGGCGTAGTCGCCGAGCTCCCGGCAGGCGGCCAGAATCGCCCGGCGCTCCGGGGCGGAGCGGTCCTCCGGGATGACGCCCACGTGGGTGGTGACCACCCGCGTCCCAAGGTCGACGGCCAGGTCCACGATCCGCCTGGAGCGCTCGACCTTGGCGGGGTTCTCGGCCGCGCGCTCGAAGCCGTGGCCGCCCAGGTCCCCGCACAGCGCTGAAACCTCCAGGCCCAGGCCGGCGCAGAGCTTCCGGAAGCCGGCGCGGCCGGCTCGGTCCAGGCTCTCTGGGGAGACCTCGCCGCCGACCGCGTAGACCTGCACGCCGTCGGCGCCCAGCTCCCGGGCCTTGCGCAAGCCCTCGGCCACCGGCAGCCGGAAGGAATCGGCCAGCACCCCTATCCTGAAGCGCGCCATGGGACCCCTCCTGTGTCGCCCCGGCCCGGGCCTGCCGCGCGGGGCGAGTCACGATTAGAAGCCGCGCCGCCGGTTTTGCAAGCTCCCGGCCCTGCGGTTGCGCGGCGCGCTGAAGGGCGTAGACTCTGCCTACGGCGAGGAGGAGTCCCCATGCCCGGACTGAGGCGGCGCACCTACGAGGTCCTGGACATGGCCGTTCCCGGCGACCGCTCCGGGGTGCTGGTCAACGGCCTGCTCATGGCCCTCATCGTCCTCAACGTTGCGGCCTTCATCGCCGGGACGGTCAGGTCCGTCGAAGCCCGCTTCGGCGCCGAGCTCTGGGCCTTCGAGGTGCTCTCGGTGGCGGTCTTCAGCGCCGAATACCTGCTGCGCCTGTGGAGCTGCGTCGAGGACCCGCGCTACTCCCGGCCAGTGCTGGGGCGCCTGCGCTGGGCGGGCTCCTTCATGGCCCTGGTGGACCTGGCCTCGGTCCTGCCCTTCTACATCTCCTTCCTGGGCCTGGAGGGAAGGCTCGACGCCCGGGTGGTCCGCGTGGTCCGGCTGCTGCGCATCTTCCGAATCGCCAAGCTCGGCCGCTACTCCACCGCCCTTCAGACTCTGGCCCGGGTGGCCAGGGCCAAGCGGGCCGAGCTGGTGGCCACGATCTCGCTCATCGTGCTGCTCCTGGTGATCGCCTCCTCGGCCATCTACTTCGCGGAGAAGGACGTTCCCCAGACTCAGTTCACCAGCATCCCGGCGTCGATGTGGTGGGCCATCGTGACCCTGGCCACGGTGGGCTACGGTGACGTCGTGCCCATGACCGTCGCCGGCCGGATCATCGGCGGCTTCGTGGCCATCCTGGGCATCGGCCTCTTCGCCCTGCCCACCGGCATCCTCGGCTCGGGCTTCATGGAGGACATCCAGCGCCGTCGGGCCGAGGAGGCGGAGAGGGCCAAGGCCGCGCCGCCGGCGGTCTGCCCGCACTGCGGCAAGGAACTACCCAAGACGTAGCTCACTTAACCACAAAGACACGAAGACACAAAGAGGTCACCAAGACGGGCACCCGGGCCTACTACGGCTTACTCGCCCTAGGTTCGACTGTGAACCGCAAGAGAAGAGAGTCAGCTGCCTCTTCAATGGCTAGGCGATAGACGGCATCCTCTTCGAGGACATTGCCGCTTTCGTCATACCTTGGGAAGCGCAGCGTGCCCGATAAGCCTGCCTTAGAGGACACGACAGGATCAATCAGTCTGTCCTTCAAGCGGGAGACAATTCCTTGCCGGAAAACAGCTAAGTCCCGGAACGCGCCGCGCCAAGTGGCACTATTGCCGGGCTGGTCTGCCATCCCATCTTTGGGAGATCGCCCATGTTCATCATATACCCAACACTCTACAGAGGCATCCTGCGCAAGAAACTCAACGCTAACCCCGCTCCTGAAGCTGACTGTTGCCTCAGAAACGGAATTGCGCCTGTCGAGCGCGAACGCAAGCAGGGAGATCACCAACTCACCTTCAGGACACACCGTAGCCAAGACTCCGCGCGGCATAATGCGGTTGTCAGCATCGACAGGCTGCGCATCCGCTTTGGACCTCTTCTTGAATGGCCACATGCGAATTGCTCCCCTTCCTCGCCTGTTGCCTCCGCATTGTCCACGCCATCGCATTACGTAGCAAGGGCGAAGCGTAGTTCAGTAGCTTCTCTTCAGTAGCTTCTCTTTGTGTCCCCTTCGTGCCTTCGTGTCTTGGTGGCTAAGAGGGCTTCCGCGAGCGCAGGAACTCTATGGGCGTGGTCTCCTCGGCCAGGACCCCGTCGCGGATCACGAGCAGCCGGTCGGCGTCGGCCAGCGTCGAGAAGCGGTGGGCCACGATGATCGAGGCCCGGCCGGCGGTGATGTTCTTCAGGCCCCGGCGGATCAGGTCCTCGGTGTAGGCGTCCACCGAGCTGGTGGCCTCGTCGAGGAGCAGCACCGGCGGGTCGAAGCACAGCGCCCGCGCGAAGCTGACCAGCTGGCGCTGGCCGGCGGAGAGCGTCTGGGCGCGCTCGCCGAGCTTGTGAGCGTAGCCGTCCGGGAGCCCGGCGATGAACTCGTGGGCGCAGGCCCGGCGGGCGGCCTCCTCGACCCGCTCGCGCCCGAAGCCCGGCTCCCAGAGGCGGATATTCTCCTCGACCGTTCCGGCGAAGAGGAACACGTCCTGGATGACCACCGCCACCTGCCGGCGGACCTCCCGCGGGTCGAGCGCCGAGATGTCCGAACCGTCGATGAGGATCTGCCCCTTCTGCGGGCGGTAGAGGGCGCTGGCCAGGCTGAGGATGGTGGTCTTGCCGGCGCCGGTCGGCCCGGCCACGGCCACGCGCTCGCCGGGGCGGACCTTGAAGGACAGGCCCTTCAGGATCCACTGCTCCTCCTTGTAGGCGAACCACACGTCGCGGAACTCGATCTCGCCGCGGGCCCGGCCGCCGGCGCCCCAGGTCGGGACGGAGCGCGCCCCCACGTTCGGGTCGTCGCTGTCCGGAAGGTCCAGGAACTTGAAGACCCGCTCGAGCGCGGCCACCGCCGACTGCAGCGACTGGACCTGCTCGACCATCTCCATGAAGGGCCAGCCCATGTCCTGGAAGAAGATCACGAAGGCCAGCAGCGTGCCGATCTGCAACTCGTGGTCGAAGTAGCGGATGCCGCCGTACCAGAGGATCAGGGCCACGGCCAGACCAAAAGTCAGTTGGAGCAGCGGCGAGAAGTAGACGTGCAGATTGAGGGCCTTGACCCAGGCGGCGCGGTGGGCCTCGTTGGCCCCGTCGAGCTCCGCGGAGGAGCGCTTCTCCTGGCCGAGCAGCACCAGGGTGTTGTGGCCGGAGATCTGCTCCTCCATGCGCACGTTGAGCTGGCTGACCATCTCCCGGCACCAGCGGTAGGCGCGCAGGAAGTGCGGGCGGAAGAGTATCCCCAGCACCACCGTGACCGGCATGAAGGCCAGGCCGACCAGGGTCAGCCGCCAGTCCACGAAGAACATGAAGGCCAGGTAGCCGACCACCCGCAGGCTGTTGCCCACCAGGTAGACCAGTCCGTTGGCCAGCGGCTCGCCGATGTGGTTGGCGTCGTTGATCATGCGTGCCAGGGTCTTGCCGGCGGGCACCCGGTCGAAGTAGCCCAGCGGGAAGGCCTGGAAGCGCCGGTAGAGCGCCGCGCGCAGGGTGGCCATCAGCTTCTGGCCGGTGCCCAGGGTCAGGTAGTTCGAGAAGGCGCTGACCAGCGCGCCGCCGAAGGCGGTGCCCACGTAGAGGGCGATCCAGAACCACAGGCTCTTCTGCTCGCCGGTGAGCAGCCCGCCGTCGACGATGTGCTTCACGAACCAGGGCCGGGCCACGTCGCCGGCGATGATGAAGAGCAGCCCGACCACCGCCAGGCCCAGCGCCGCCCGGTGGGGCCGCAGCATGGGCCAGAGCCGGCGGACGATGCCGATGTTCCGCAGGCTGGCGGTTTCGGCCAGTTCGCTGTCGAAGGAACTCATGACTCGAACTGCTCCTGGAGCGCGAAGTTCCGGGCATAGAAACCGTCGCCGCGGAGCAGTTCGCGGTGCGTGCCCACCTCGCTCAGACGCCCGTCCTGGATCACCGCCACCCGGTCGCACTCGCGCAGCACCGAGATGCGGTGGCTGACCACGATCACCGTGGTGCCGGCGAGCTTCGGCCGGATCCGGCTCCAGATGGCCTTCTCGGTCTCCACGTCCACGGCGCTGAAGACGTCGTCGAGGAGCAGCACCCGCGGCTCAACCACCAGCGCCCGGGCCAGCGCCGCGCGGAGGCGCTGCCCGCCGGAGAGGGTCACGCCGCGCTCGCCGACCACGGTGGCCAGGCCCCCCTCGAAGCGGGCCACGTCGCCGTCGAGCGCCGCGAGGTTCACCGCCTCCCGGACCAGCTCCGGCGGGCAGTTCTCCCGGCCGTAGGCCAGGTTCTCCTCCAGGCTGCGGCTGAAGAGGAAGGGCGACTGCTCCACCAGGGTCACCGCCCGGCGAAGCTTGCCGCGGCCGATCTCGCCGAGGTCGGCGCCGTCCAGGAAGACCGTCCCCCGCGGGGCGGTCAGCAGCCCCGCGGCAAGGTTGAGCAGCGTGGACTTCCCCGAGCCGGTCGGACCGGTGATGCCCAGGACCGCGCCGGCCGGCACGTCCAGACTGAGGTCCGATACCGCTGGAGCCTCCTTGCCGCGGTGGGTGAAGGTCAACCCGCGGAAGGACAGGCTGCCCCGGAACACATCCGGCCCGGACGCCTCCGGCGGGTGCTGGGCCGGGGCGGTCTGGAAGATATCCTCCAGCCGTTTGGCCGAAGCCTTGGCCCTCTGGAGGATGTTGAGGGCCATGCCCACCGCGAAGGTCGGCCAGATCATGACGCCGACGTAGGCCACGAACTTGACCAGGTCGCCCAGGTCCATCCGCCGGCCGAGCACCAGCCAGCCGCCCCAGGCCAGGGCCACCGCCACGCTGGCCTCGGGGATGAGCCGGAAGTAGGGCTCGAAGAGCGCGTCGAAGCGCGAGACCCGCACGGCCTTGGCGGTGTACTCCCGGTTCAGGGCCTCGAAATTGGCGAAGGCCGCGTCCTCGCGGGCGTAGGTCTTCAGGGCCCGCACGCCGGCGATGTCCTCCTGGACCCGGCCGGTGAGCACGCCCAGCGCGTCCTGGCTGGCCTGGTAGGTGTTGTGCAACCGGGTCATGAGCATGGCGCTCAGCGGCGAGCCCAGGAGCAGCGGAGCCGTGGCCGCGACCGCCAGCCAGGGATTGATGGCAACCATCATGATGAAGGCCGCCGGTATCAGGATGATCGCGTCGGCGAAGCACAGCAGGCCCATGGCGTAGAAACGCCGGACGGCCTCCAGGTCGCTCGAGGCCCGGCTCATCAGGTCGCCGGAGGTGCTGGCGTGGAAGAAGTCCGGCGGGAGCGACTGCATGTGCCCGAACAGGTCGCGGCGGATCTCGTACTCCATCCGGCGGCTGCGCGGCCAGATGATCCGCCGGTAGACCATGCGGGTCAGGGCTATGGCCACGGTCAGCAGCGCGAACTTGAGGCCGGCGGCCGCGAAGGTCGCGCTGGTGACACCGTCGCCGGCGCGGCCCTCGGCGACGGCCTGAAGGTCGGAGAAGGCCCCGCCGAGGATCGCCGGCAGGGCCAGCTGGGCGATGTCGCAGGCCAGCAGGATCAGCAGACCCGCCGCCAGGATCAGCCAGTGTCGCTTGAGGTACCTGAGGATGAGGGACATTCCCAAGGGGATTCCTTTCGGGGGCCATTCTACGCTCGGCGGTGAAGGAGCGCAATCGCGCCAGACTCGGCATTCGGCTTTCGGCTATCGGCTTTCGGCACAACTGCCGCTCCGAAAGCCCAAAGCCCTTCGACTGCGCTCAGGGCCTGGGCCGTGAGCCCGTCGAACGGCCCAATGCCCAAAGCCGGACGTTCCGAAGCACTTGAGCCCTCCCGGCCCCTGGCTACAATCCCGGCCATGCGTGGCGCGACCACCACCCGGACCCGCCCACTGGGCCCCGGCCCCGAGCCGCATGAGGTCCTCCACCGGCTGTCCGGGAAGGCCGGGCTCTTCCTGCTTGAAAGCGCCCTGCCCGGCGGCCGCCACGCGCGCTGGAGCCACCTCGGCGCCGAGCCCTCGCTGCGCCTGCTCGCCAAGGGCCGGCGCAGCTGGCTGGAGCGCCAGCCCGTCCCGACCATCCTGCCCAACGACGCCTTCCGCGAACTCGGCCGGCTCCTCAGGGAGCTGGCCGCCGAGCCGGCGCCGCCCCGGCCTCCCGACGAGCCCGCCTTCCGCGGCGGCCTGGTCGGCTACCTCGGCTACGAGCTGGGCCGGCTGGTCGAGCGCCTGCCCGGCCGCGTCCCGGACGACCTGCGCCTGCCGGACATGAACCTGGGCCTGTACGAGACGGTCCTGTCCTTTGACCACGAACGCCGCGTCTGGCACGCCTCGGCCGCCGAGTTCGGGGCCGGCAGCGCGGCCGAACGCGCCAGGCGCCTGGACGCCAAGCTCGCCGCCGCCGCCGGGTGGCTGGCCGCTCCCGCCGGGGGCGCCGCCGTCGGCGACGACGACGACCTCTCGGCGGCCGAGACGCTCCGCAGCAACTTCACGCCCGGGGAGTACGAGGCCGCGGTGGCGCGGGTCATCGAGTACATCCGCGCCGGCGACATCTTCCAGGCCAATCTCACCCAGCGTTTCACCGCCCGGTGGTCCCGCGGGGCCCTCGGCCTCTACCTGCGCCTGCGCCGGGTCAACCCGGCGCCCTTCGCCGCCTACTACGACTCCGGCCGCGCCCAGATCGCCTCGGCCTCGCCGGAGCTCTTCCTGCGCGTCGACGGCCGCCGGGTGGAGACCCGCCCAATCAAGGGCACCCGGCCGCGGAGCGACGACCCGGAGACCGACCGGCGGCTGGCCGCGGAGCTGCTGGGCAGCCCCAAGGACCGCGCCGAACTGACCATGATCGTGGACCTGGAGCGCAACGACCTCGGCCGGGTCTGCTCCTACGGCTCGGTGCGCGTCGAGGACCACCTCGCGCTCGAGAGCTTCGCCACGGTCCACCACCTGGTCTCCACGGTGGCCGGCGAGCTCCACGACGGCCGGACGCTGGTCGACCTGCTCCGGGCGACCTTCCCGGGCGGCTCGATCACCGGAGCGCCCAAGATCCGGGCCATGCAGATCATCGACGAACTGGAGCGCTCGGCGCGCGGGGTCTACACCGGGGCGCTGGGCTGCATCGGGCTCGACGGCTTCGTCGAACTCAACCTGCCCATCCGGACCTTCACGGTGGCGGACGGGCGGGCCCACTTCGGCGTGGGCGGCGGGATCGTCGCGGACTCGTCGCCGGCCGGGGAATACCAGGAGACCCTGGACAAGGCGCGCGGCCTGGTCGCCGCGCTGGAGAGGTAGACGGTGGAGGTCGGGCTATGAGCGAAGGACGGGTCTACATCGACGGGTCGGTCTCGGCGGAGAGCGAGGCCCGCATCCCGGCCGGCGACCGCGGGTTCCTCTACGGCGACGCGCTCTTCGAGACGCTGCGCACCTACGGCGGCGAGCCCTTCCTGCTCGATCGCCACCTGGAGCGGCTGATGGGCTCGTGCCAGGAGCTGGAGATCACGCCGCGCGAGAGCCCGGCGGAGATCGCCGAGATCGTGCTGCAGCTGGTCGCCGAGCTCAAGGCCGAGGCCTACGTGCGCATCGCCATCTCCCGCGGCTCGGGCTACGGGCCCTGGCCGAAGGAACTCCCCGAGCACGGGCGCACGGTGATCGCCGTCCGGCCGCTGGTGCCGCCGGCGGCGGAGCTCTACGCCCGCGGGATGCGCGTGGCCACCAGCCAGCTGATGCGCTTCGAGGGCTCGCCGCTGGTCGGCCACAAGACCGCCAACTACCTGGAGGCGGTGCTGGCCCGCGGCGACGCCGCCGAGCACGGCGCCGACGAGGCCCTGCTGCTGAACACCGCCGGCCGGATATCCGAGCTCTCCGCCGCCAACGTCTTCGCGGTGGTCTACGGCCGGCTGCTGACCCCCGACCTGGAGGAGGGACCGCTGCCTGGCATAACCCGCCAGTTCGTCCTGGAGCTGGCCGAGAAGGCCGGCATCAAGACCCACTGCGGCCAGCTGACCCCCGAGGCCCTGGGCGACGCCGACGAGGCCTTCGCCACGAGCTCCCTGCTCGAGATCTGCCCGATCGCCGAGCTCGACGGACAGAAGATCGGCGAGGCCGTGCCCGGGCAGGTGACCCAGAAGCTCCAGGCCGCCTACCGGGCGGCGACCGCGCAATCGTGATCCGCGCGGTCACCCTCGACGCCTACGGGACGGTCTTCGACTTCGAGAGCCACCTCTCCGACGTGGCCGGCGAGGCCCTGGCCGCCGCGCGGGTCGACGGCCTGGAGCCGCGGCGGCTGGCCGAGGCCTGGAGCGCGCACTTCCAGACGCTCTACGACGAGTTCGGCAGCTGCCACCACGCCGACGGCCGCGAGTTCCGGACCATCGCCGAGCTGACCACCGACTCCCTGGCCGCCGCCTACCGCCAGCACGGCCTCGAGCGCCTCGACCCCCGCCCCGGAGTGGACATCTGGCTGGGTCGGCTCCGGGCGGTGCGGCCGTTTCCGGAGGTCGAGGCGGTCATCGGGCAGCTCGGCGCGCGGCTGCCGCTGGCCATGCTCAGCGACACCGACGACGACATCATCGCGCCGGCGCTGGAACGATTGCGGGTTGCGGGCAAGACCCAGAGGCCGGCAGCCGACTGTCTCCAGACCATCAACCAGCAACCAGCAACCAGCAACCCACTTCCGTTCTGTTTCGTCCTCACCAGCGAGCAGGTCCGGGCCTACAAACAGGATCCGCGGGCGGTGCTCTTCCGCCGGGCGCTCGAGGAGCTTGAGCTGCCCGCCGCCGAAGTGCTCCATGTCGGCGACTCGCCCGGCGACATCGGCGGCGCCAAGACCGCCGGGATGCGCGTCGCCTGGGTGAACCGCAACGGCGGGCGCCTCCCGGCCGGATGCCCCCGGCCGGACGCCGAGATACGGGATCTGTCGACGCTGCCGGAGCTCGTGGAGTCGATGTCGTGAGCGCCAGGAAGGGCGAGAAGCGCGCCCCCGCCCAGCCCACGCGCCATCTGGTTGCTCAGAACAAGAAGGCGCTCTTCAAGTACCAGCTGGTCGAGAAGCTCGAGGCCGGCATCCAGCTCCTCGGCACCGAGGTCAAGAGCCTGCGCGACCACCAGGTCAACTTCACGGACAGCTACGCGCGCTTCGACGGGAACGAGATATTCCTCTTCAACCTGAACATCGCCGTCTACGAGCCGGCCTCGCGGATGAACCACGACCCCATCCGGAAGCGCAAGCTGCTGCTCCACCGGAAA
The DNA here is from genome assembly GCA_022703445.1 of Planctomycetota bacterium. Taxonomy (GTDB): domain Bacteria; phylum Planctomycetota; class SZUA-567; order JAKLDR01; family JAKLDR01; genus JAKLDR01. The sequence continues at coordinate 12,936 of JAKLDR010000053.1, forward strand.
GAGCTCGAGCGCCTGGGCGGCAAGCTCCGCCAGCGCGGCTTCACCCTGGTGCCCATCGCCATCTACTTCAGCGGCCCGTGGGCCAAGGTGGAGTTGGGTCTCGTCACCCACAAGACCGCCGGCGACAAGCGCCAGACCATCAAGGACCGGGAGGCCCGGCGCGACCTGGACCGGGCGAGGAAATGCCGGGATAGGTGAGGCGCTACCTATGGGCCAAGACAACGACTCATCCCTGGAGAAGGCCAAGGAGCTCTCCTCCCAAGCGCATGATTGTCTCCGGAAGCAAGACTATGAGGGCGCTCTTGCTTTGGCCAAGGAGATTGAAGCCCTTCGGTACAGCGCAGCCTATGAGATAGCTGGCTTGGCCCATTCGGCAATGGGCAACACGAAACTTGCCGTGGAGGCTCTGGAAAGAGGTGTCAAGAAGGTCCCCGAAGTCTGGCTTAACTGGGAACTTCTCGGCAACTGCCTGTCCGACTTGGGACGGTACGACGAGGCTGCTGCCGCGTATGAGCACGCACACCAGTGCCCACACGTGTCCCACTCCTACGTGTATCTGAACCAAGCCATCCTTGCAGGCCGGCGTGGCAAGCACAGCGAAGCCTTGGCGAATCTTGATAAGGTCGACGACCCATCTTTACGCCTTGGTGCTGCTGCTACAAGAATCCGAGCACTGGAGTGCCTGGGGAACCGCAGCCAAGCGGTAGCACTTGCCGAGAAGATCCTGACCGACGAAGTCGAAGATGATAAGAACGGGAGCCTAAGCTACATTGCAGCCATTCTGGGCCGGATGCGACTACAGCTGGGGCAACCCAAGAGACAAGTACGAGACTCCGCGTTTGGCGCACTCAGGCACAGCCGCATCAGCGACGAACTGCTCTCTCTCATCCGGGAGATAGACAACCTGTCCCGTCCCGCCAGCCAGAACTATCGGCTTCTCATCCACGTGCGGATGCCCAAGGAGCGGCAAGAGCCTGCCGGGATTAAGGGGTACTACGTGACCTATCACGTGATGGCAGAATCCCAAGAGCAAGCACTGGCCTTTGCGCGTGAGTTCGAAGAGTGGATGGGGCCATGCCAACTGGAGGTATCGAAGTCAGAGGTGATTGGCAAGACCGCCGGTGGGTTGCTGGGAGTCTGCTTTCGATCAGCTCGGTCAGGATATTGGGCGGAATAGTCGCTTTGGGCAGGTGCCAAGCCACGGGGTATTGACGCTTGAGTAGACTCGCACCCTCCGCCGGTTGCGCGGCGAGCGTGCTGCCCGCATAATGGCCGCCATGGTTGACCGCGACAGCATTCTTGAGTTCCTCGGCTCACCCGAGTACCGGCCGATGCGCCGCCGGGAGCTGGCCCGGGCGCTGGACTCCTCCGGCCAGGACTACCGGGAGTTCTGCGAGGAACTCGGCGAGCTCGAGCACGAGGGCCTGGTGTACCTGGCCCGCGGGCGGCGCTACGCGCTCGCCGAGCGCGAGAAGCGCGCCGACGGCATCGCCGGAACCTTCGTCTCCAAGGGCGCCTTCGGCTTCGTCCGGCCGGACGCCGGCGACGGCGACTTCTACATCGGCGGCGCGCACATGGCCGGGGCCATGGACGGCGACCGGGTGCTGGTCGCCCCGCGCAAGGGCCACGGCCCGCGCCGCAGCGGCCGGATCGTGAAGGTGCTCGAGCGCCGCGCCGAGGAGGTGGTCGGCATCCTCCGGGCCGGGCCGAACGGGCCCTACATCCTGCCCGGCGAGCGGCCCAACGAGGAGGGAGTGGAGATCGTCGCCGAAGACGGCGAGCCCGCCACCGGCGGCGCAGGCCGCGGCCGCCGCGACTCGGAGCTGCCGGTCGGCCACAAGATCGCGGCGCGGATCGTGCGCTACCCGAGCGCCTCGCGCCCGGCGGTGGCCGAGATCGTCGAGGACCTGGGCGCTGCCGGCACGCTCGAGGCCGAGACCGCCGCGGCCATCCGGGAGCTCGGGCTCCGGGAGCGCCACCCGCAGGAGGCCCTCGACGAGGCCGAGCGGCTGCCCGACACGCTCCCCGAGGAGGAGCTCGGGCGGCGCGTCGACTACCGCGACCAGGGCTGCTTCACCATCGACCCGGACGACGCCGCCGACCACGACGACGCCGTCTTCCTGGAGCGGAACGGCGACGGCTGGCGGCTCTACGTGCACATCGCCGACGTCTCCTGGTACGTGCGCCAGGGCACCGCGCTCGACCTGGAGGCGCGCGAGCGCTCGACCAGCGTCTACCTGCCCGGGCGGGTTCTGCCCATGCTCCCGCACCGGATCTCCTCGAACCTCTGCTCGCTCCGGCCCGGCGAGGTCCGCGCCGCCCAGACCGCGGTCATCGACTTCACCGCGGCCGGCGAGCGCCGCGGCTACCGGCTGCAGAGAAGCGTCATCCGCTCGGCGCACCGGCTCAACTACGGCCAGGTCCGGCGGCTGCTCGAGAACGCGGCCGAGCCCGATGACGAGGTGCCCTCCCCCACCCTCGCGCGCCTCGCCGAGATGCGCGAGTTCAGCCAGTTGCTGCGCGCGCGGCGCTTCGCGGCCGGCTCGATTTTCCTGGACATGCCCGAGGTCCGGGTGCGGGTCGGCCCCGACGGCAAGACCGTGGCCGTCGAGCAGCGCTCGCAGGACTTCTCCCACCAACTGGTCGAGGAGTTCATGCTCGCCGCCAACCGGGCGGTGGCCGAGCACCTGGTGGCCGTGGAACTGCCCGGCATCTTCCGGATCCACGAGGTGCCCGACGAGGAGAAGCTCCAGCAGCTCGCCGAGTACCTGAAGAGCCACAAGCTGACCTTGAAGCCGCCCTACACCCGCGGGAAGCTCCAGCAGATCATCGAGAGCGTCCGGGGCAAGCCCAGCGAACAGGCGGTGGCCTTCGCGACGCTGACCAGCCTCAAGCAGGCCCGCTATTCGGCCATCCCGAGCGAGCACTACGCGCTGGCCTTCGAACCCTATTGCCATTTTACGAGCCCCATCCGGCGCTACCCCGACCTGGTGGTCCACCGGCAGCTGGCCGGGCTCTACCCGGCCGCCTCGGCGGAGGTCCCGGGCCTCGGGCCGGGCGGGCGCCGCAAGGGCGCGCGCGCCGAGGTCGCCGACCGGCGGCGCTCCGGCTCGGCGATGGAGTCGCTGGCGGTGCACTGCTCCTTCATGGAGCGCCGCGCCGACGAAGCCGAGCGGCGGCTGACCCGCTTCCGGCAGCTCGACCTGCTCAAGCGCCGCATGGTCGGCGAGTCGGGCGGCGTGATCACCTCGGTCACCGAGTTCGGCGTCTTCGTCCGGCTCGACGAGTTCCTGGTCGACGGGCTGGTACACGTGTCGAGCATGAACGACCACTACAACTACCTGCGCCACCGCCAGGAGCTCGCCGGCGTCCGCACCGGCCGGCGCTGGCGCCCGGGGCAGCGCGTCGACGTGCGCATAGTCCGGGTCGACCCGGCCACGGGCCGGCTGGAGCTGGAGCTGGCCGGGGACGGGTGACGAAGAATCATTCGGCCGCAAAGAGGCGCAAAAGGCGCAAGAAGAACTTGGTTTCTAGTTCCCGGTTCTTGGCCAGTGGCGTGAGCGTTTTCTGCGCCTCTTGCGCATCTTTGCGGCTGATTATGGCTTTGCCGTTGTCGTTTGTCAGCCCCGGGCTATTATCAGCGGCGAAGACTCCCGCATGAAAGGGCCGCCATGACCAGCCAGGAAATCGAACTCCTCCACGAAACCACCCTGCGCATCCTCGAGGAAATCGGCGTGCGCCTGGAGCACGACGGCGTCGTCGCGCGGATGCTCAAGGCCGGGGCCAAGCCCGGCGCCGGGCCGCAGGACGTGCGCTTCCCGCGGAAGATGGTAGAGGAGCACCTCAAGCTCGCGCCCTCGCGGGTGACGCTCGCCCGCCGGGACGGCACGGCCGACGCCCTGACCCCCGACTCCCCCTCGGTCTTCTGGACGAATCCCGGCATGTACCTCTGGAACGGCAAGGAGCGGCGCGAGCTCTCCAGCCGCGACCTCGGCTCGGTCGCGCGGCTCTGCGACAACCTGGACTCGGTTCAGGGCGTGATGGGCATGGCCATGGCCGACGTTCCGCCGCGCCACCGCGACTTCACCGGAGTCAGGGTCATCGCCGAGAACTGCCGCCGGCACGTCCGGGCGCTGTGTTTCACGCCCACGGGCATGGAGGCGCTCGCCGAGATGAAGAAGGTCTTCCCGGGCAACTGGCTGAGCGTCGGCTTCACCGCCCACGGCCCGCTGCGCTGGACCAACCTGGCCCTGGCCATCTTCGAGAAGAGCGCCGGGCACGGCATCCCCACCACCATCAACGGCGAGCCGATGGCCGGGGTGACCGGGCCGGTGACCCTGGCCGGGGCCATGGCCGTGGGCAACGCCGAGATCCTCTCCGGGATCGTGGTCAACCAGGTCCTCGAGCCCGGCCGGCCGGTGATCTACAACCTGGGCCTGGCCCACACCTTCGACATGAAGAACGCCACCGCCGTGACCGGCGGGCCGGAGAACGCGCTCTTCGCACGGGCCTCGGCGGAGCTGGGGCGCTTCTACGACCTGCCGTCGTCCTCCTGGGCCTCCACCGAGTCGGTCTTCGACGACGGCCAGGCGGCCCTGGAGATGACCTTCGCCATCCACAGCCACTCCTACAACCGCTCGAGCCTGGTCTGGGGCCTGGGACAGCTGGAGAGCGAGAAGACCATATCGCTCGCCCAGCTCGTCATCCACGACGAGATCCTGGCCTATTCGCGGCGCTACGAGCGCGGCTTCGCGGTGACGCCGGAGACGCTCCAGTACGACCTCATCAGGCAGGTGGGCATCGGCGGCTCCTTCCTGGAAACCGAGCACACACTGGAGAACTTCCGCGAGAACCTCTGGGACCCGCGGATCTCGAACCGCCGCGCCCGGGAGAGCTGCCCCGGCCCGCTCGAGGAGGTCGCCCGGGCCCGGGCCGAGGAGCTCATCGCCGCCGACCGCGAGGAGAAGATCGGCGCCGCCGAGCGCTCCGAGCTCCTGCGGATCGAGAAGGCCTTCGCCGCCAGGATCGGCTGAGCCCGGCAACGGCATGAAGCGCTGCGTCATCTTCGACCTGGCCGAGGTGCTCATCGCCGGGCTGCCCCGCTGCGAGGAGGAGCTCGCCCCGGTGTTCGGGATCAGTCCGGACGCGGTCCTGCCCGGCCTGCGCGGCGAGGTGATGCTGGCCTACAACCGCGGGGAGATGTCCGAGGACGAATACTGGGCGCGGACCTGCGCCCGGAACGGCTGGCGCGGCGACGTGGAGCGGGCCAAGGCAGTCCTGCGCCGGAACTTCGCGCGCAAGGTGCCGGGCACCGAGGATGTTCTCCGTGAGCTCGCCCCGCTCCACCGGGTCTTCCTGCTCTCCGACCACAACCGCGAGTGGATCGACCACATAGAAGGCATCCACCCCTTCCTCGGGATGTTCGAGCGGCGCTTCTATTCCTACGACCTGGGTTGCGTCAAGACCGAGCGGCGCGCCTTCGAACAGGTCCTGGCAGCCATCGGCGCGCCGGCCGCCGAGTGCGTCTTCATCGACGACTTCCCGCAGAACGTGGCCACGGCCCGCGCGGTCGGCATCGACGGCATCGTCTTCACCGGTGCGGAAGCGCTGCGGGCGGCACTGGCCGGCCGCGGACTGCTCTAGCAGCCCGTTGAAAAAGTGGCGGGGTCGCGACGCTTGAGATTGTGGGCTCAGGCAAGGAACTACGACGAAGGCGTGTCTGAAAGACACGTCGAGGAGGAGAGACGCGGCATGAGGCCGCAAGATCAAGCGTCCCTTCGGGTTGCGTCCCGGTCGCCCTTCTGCGGCGTTGCCCTTCGACTCGCCATCGGGCTCGCTCAGGGCCCCGAGCATGGCCGAGGGGCTCGTCGTCGCCGTGTCGCTGCGGAAACGGCTTCCTCCTCGCGCCTTGCATCCGGCCAACCCGGACGCAACGCGATCCCCGCCACTTTTTCAACGGGCTGCTAGAACCAGTTCGGCAGCGGCGAACCCTTGGGGTCGTTGTTCTTGGCGTCGACCGCGACGTGGGGCGGCGGGCCGACCTCCGGCCGGGGCGTCAGGGGCGACTCCCGGTCGGGGACCAGGGCGATCCGGTTCTGGAACGGCGAGAACCCGCCGCGGCGGATCTCCATGAGGAAGGCATTGGGGCGGATCTCCGCCGGCGCGCCGTCGGAGCCGGGCTTGACCGCCGTCTCGATGAACAGGTACATGCCGTCGGGCAACTTGCGGAAGTCGCACGCCGGGAGGCACTCGACCTGTTCCTTGCCGTCGATGTCCAGGTAGCGCCGGACCACGCCCATGAAGGGCACGCGCGTCCCCTGGTCGTTGACCGCCTTGACCTGCCAGGTCTCGTCCCCCGGAGCCTTCCAGCCGGCAGGGAAGCGCCCGCTGCAGGTCAGGGTCAGACGGTGCCTGCCCCAATAGGTGGCCAACTCGCCGGTCTGCGCGTGCCAGCCGTAAACGTCCGGGCCGGAGGCGACCACCGCGCCCAGGTCGTGCTTGACCGGCGCGGTCGGCAGAGCGCCGTCCGGGGTGCAGCCGGCGGCCGCCACGCCAGCGAGCGCCGCAATGAGCAACCATATCGTTCGTCCGAACATGCGCGTGTCTCCCGAAATGCGACGGGGCACGAGCCCTGCGGCCCGTGCCCCGCCGACGCAGGTTGAACTATTCGCCGTAGACGGTGGTCTTCACCGTTCCGTACAGGCCGAGGACGTTGAAGGTCTCGTAGTCGACGTAGTGGATCTTGGTGATCCCGCCGGCCTTGCAGGCGGCGTCGAGGGACGAGTCGCCGAAAGCGACGATGATGACGCCCTTGGCCTCGGCAGAGCCGGTCTTGGTGCTCTTGACCACGCCGTCAACGGCCTGGCCCGAGCTCTTGGTCATGGTGACCCAGCCGGAGACATCGCTCCGGGTGCCAATGCAGCCAGCCGCCAGAACCAGACCAGCCATCACAACGCCCAGCAACGCAAAACGCATCAGGACCCCTCCTTCACTAATCCGCGGCCGAAACTTCAGCCGCATACTCTAGACCAGCCGGACCGCCCGGCCAATCAGAAGCTTAACTATGGTACCGCTCCGGGGATTCCCTGCAAGTGGATTTCCGGAGGCATGTGCCTGTGGGACGGCGCCTTGCGGACAGCCTCCTACGCTACTTGCCAACCTCGGCCACGTTGCTGAGCGCCGAACAGTTCGCCGAGTCGTCGTAGGCCACCACCGTGAAGAACTTGGCGCCGGCGGGGACGCCGGACACGGCGAAACTCTCCTTGGCGCCAGGGGCCTGCGGGGCGGGCTCGTCCTTGAGGTTCGCCGCCATCCACCAGTTGGTGCTGGCCGCATCCTGGTTCTGCTTCCAGAGCTCCAGGAACTTCACGTAGTCCACTATGGGCTTGTCCGAGCACTTCACCTGGTAGCGTGCCACCTTCCCGCCGCCCTCGTCGGCCGGTGCGGTGAAGCTCACCGTGGCCTTGCCCTCGGCGATCGTCACCTTCAGGTCGGACACCGCCTTGGGAGGCTTCTCGTCGGCGCGCGGGTGCGACCAGATGTAGAAGGTCTTGCCGGTGTAGCAGACCGTCTCGTCGTGGGTGCTGTAGCAGTTGACCCAGCGCCCCACGGTGTTGGCGCGCTTGCCCTCGGCCATGTCCGCCCCGGGATGGGTGGCGCCGTACCACATGTCCAGCGCGCGCTGCTTGAGCAGCGGGTCGCCGGAGAGCAGGTAGCCCCGGGCGATCACATCCGGGTGGAACTCGGCGAGATACCCCTTGATCGGCAGGCCCTTGCCCGAAGTGGCGTCGTCGGGCAGCTCCCAGCTGTCACGGTCCCAGGCCCATCCCTTGGTGGGGAAGTCCACCAGGAAGTGGCTGTAGTTCAGGTTGCCGTGCTTCTCCTGGAACAGCACCCGGCCGACCCCCTGGCCATAGGCGATCAGCCAGTCGTGGGCGTCCTCGCTGCCGGTGAGGTGCAGGTAGAGGTCCATGGCCCGCGAGAGCGGCGGATACATCCAGGTCTGCGGGTGGTTGAGCGGCATCCACTTGGCACCGGTCTTGGGGTCGGCCAGCTGTCCCGAGGCCGCGTCGAAGGTCACGCCCAGCTCCTTCATCTTGGCCAGCCCCTTGGCTCCAACCTTCTCCTCGATGGTCTTCATGTCGATCTTGGCCGGGGCGTTCAGGAAGCCGCGCGGCTCCTTGTCGGGGCGCTCCAGGTAGACCCGGGCCAGGTAATCGCTGGCCTCGACCAGGAACTTGTCGTCCGGGGCGCAGAGGCGCGCGGCGTTGACCAGGTAGCAGGCCCGGGTGAAGTCGCGCGAGAAGCCGGCGGGTTTGCCCGGCTCCTTCTTGAAGCCGCGACGCTGGGTGTCGTAGTTCTGCTCGGCGCAGTCCAGGCCGGTCTCCAGCGCGTCGCGGTCGCCGGTGACCAGGAACCAGCTGGAGATGCCCTCGCCCCAGTTGTGGCAGTGGCAGGCCTTGGCCCGGGCCAGGAAGTGGATGTCCTGGAAGGCGGCCTTGCTGAGCTCGACCTTGAGCTCGACGTTCACGTCCTTGACCGAGTAGGTCCCGGGTTTCTTGTCGCCGCCGGCCAGGATCAGCCGGTTGTGCATGCCCACCACCGGATCGGCCTTGCGCTGCGGAGCGTTGCCGATGGGGCTGCCCCGGTTTGTCCACCAGGTGCCACCGTCCTTCCAGCGCCAGCCGTCGGTGCGCCAGGACTGCAGGTCCATGAAGTAGTTGGCCCAGGTCTCGGCGCTGTCGTAGAAGTTGCGGGCCCCGGTGCGCAGGTACATGAGCAGCAGGCAGTCCAGGGTGTCCTGCTCGCTGGTGTAGTGGTTGTCGTCGCCGCAGGTCCAGCGCGGGATGCCCCGGGTCTGGCCGTCGGGCTGGGTCGGCGCCCGGCCCTTGTCGTACTTCCAGCCCCACTTGTCGTAGCAGGCCATCTCGTCGGCCTGGGTGGCGTACTTCCCGACCGGCAGGGCCTCGGTCTCGAAGTACCAGGCCGGCGGAGCCATGAGGTGGAGCTTGCCCCGCGCCGCGCGGGCCTGCACTCCGAGCCCGGCGGCGTCGGCCGGAGGGGCGAAGTCCAGGAGGTACTGCGAGGACAGGTGCGAGCAATCGAAGAGCCAGCGGTTGGCCTCGTTGAAGGGCGCGTGCGCCGGGTCGAGCAGCTCGGTGACCCCGTAAAGTTCCAGGTGCCCCTTGGCCAGGGCCAGCTTCCGCGGCGGGTCTTCCACAAAGTAGAGGTCGTGGACCGCCACCGCCCCGCCGCCGAGCCGGGCCAGGAGCCAGCCCTGGCTGAGGTCGCCCTTGCCGGAGCTGACCCAGAGTTCCTTGTCTCCGGCCATGGCCTTGGCCCCGCCGGGCCCGGCCGCGCCGGGCGTCCGGTGATAGCAGGGGTTCTCCTCCAGGCTGTCGTTGCCGTGCACGGCGGCCTTGACGGCCCGCGCGGACTGGGCCATCCAGGCCTCGGCGCCGGCCTCGGCGGGCTTGCCCGCGCCGACGAGCGAAGCGGAGGGCTCGCCGGCCAGCTTCAGGCGCACCGCCGACTCCTTGATCCGCCGCCAGGTGTAGTTGGCCTCGTTGGAGTTGGCCAGCGAGTACTTGACGTGCACGTCGGAACGGCCGGCCCAGGCGGTTATCCGGGCGACGTAGGTCAGCTTGTTCTGGTCGTCGCCGACGAACCGGCCGCGGACGCAGACCGTGGCGCGCATCGGCCCGGAGTACTCCACCGCCACCGCCGAGGGCTTGTCGGCGACGTAGCGCTTGCCCTCCGGCCCGGTGGTGATGTCCGTGTAGCTGGCCTCGCCGCCGCCGGCCACCGGCTTGCCGCCGGCCTCGACCGAGCTGAACAGGCTGAAGGGCTTGTCCCTGGGGACCGTGAACTTGACCTTGCCGGTGTCCACGGTGACGCCGGAGGCGTCGTCGGTGACTTTCACCGCCGCGGCCGGCTTGGCGCCCGGCGCGGCCGCCTTGAGCACCAGGTCCTTCTTCTCCTTGGCGCCCAGGTCCACCTGGGTATCGACCAGCACCCAGCGGAGACAGCCCTTCTCGTCGACCACCAGCGGCAGAACCTGCGAGGGGAGTTCCGCCCCGCCGGCGTAGACCGAGAAGGCCTGGTCCTTCTTGAAGGCTCCAGCCGGGAGCGGGATGCCGCCGGAGGCCGGGTGGGCCTGCCGGGCGAGCCCCGCGGGCTCCTCGACGGTCAGCTTGACTTCGAACCCGCCGGCCCACGCCGCGCCGGCCAGGAACCCGGCGGCCGCCAATCTGAGAACCGACTGCCTCATCGCTGCATCCCTTTCTTCCCGGGCGTCACTGCGCCCGCTTGACCGGCCGGATCACCACGCGATCGACCGACATGCTGTTCTTCTCGGAGGCCGTGAACCGGATGGTCACGGTCTTGTCCCGGGCCACGGTGAACGGGACCGCCTTGGAGGGCACGATGGCGCGATACTTGTCGGGCCCGACGCGCGTTCGCACGTTGTCCACGAACACGTAGAAGGCGTCCCGCCCCTCCCCCGGGGCGAAGCACTGCAGGACCAGTTCGTAGTCGCCGGCCTTGAGGGGCACGTCCCGGGTGGCTGCGCTGGTGAACTGGCGCAGGAGCACGGCTTTGCCGTCGAGGGCCCCGGCCAGCTCCTTCACGTCGCAGTCCTTGAGCGCGAAGGCCTTGGCATCCAGCTCCAGGCTGCCGTCCTCCCGGGCAGCGAGGTCGGCGTCGGTGGCTCCGGGCAGCCGCTCGGGCGGGGCGATGATCAGGCCGGCCGCCGCCGCCTCCGCCGGGGTCCAGCGGCCGGAGGTGCGCCCCTTCCAGGCCACGTACTGCAGCAGGCTGCCAGCGCGGAGCCGGCCGGTGGCCCGCGCCGTCCAGTCCATCTCGCCGGGGAGGAACAGCGCTGGCCGGCGCGACTCGGGGAAGGCGTCGGCGAAGCTGTCCATGCCCCGCTCGGCCAGCGCCGCGTCGCCGCGCATGATGCCCACGTAGCCGTAGAGGTCGGACAGGAAGAGCGGGGCCTCGAAGTAGGTCTCCGGGAACTCCGCGACGCAGGCCTCGGCCAGCACCTTGCCCACCTGCGGATCGCCGGTGCGGTAGTGGTACTCGCCGAGGGTCAGCAGCCCATAGCAGAACTGCTCGCCGAGCCGGTGGTACTCCTGCCCGCGCAGCTCCAGGCGCGGCTCGAAGAGGAACGGCCCGCACTTGACGAAGCGCGGCAGCAGGTGGCCGGAGAGCATCGTTCCGACGTCGTCCAGGTACTTCTTCTCCCCGGTCATGGCGTAGAGGGACATCAGGTTCCGCATGGTCAGGAACGAGCCGTAGAGGTAGATGTCGTCGCTCTGCTCGCTCCTCAGCCACTTGACCGCGCGGGCCTCCATCCCCTGGTAGTTGCGCAGGGCGCACTCCCGGGCCTTGGGATCGCCGGTCAGCTGGTAGTAGAGGACCACGCCGGAGAGCCAGTTCTGGTCCGGAGCGGGCGCCGCCCCGGCCCCGTCGTTGCCCCCGCCGCTGTGCACCTCGCTGGGCGAGCCCCCTCCGCGCATCAGGAAGCGGCTTTTGGCGTGATCCCGGTCGGACCAGTTCTGGTCGATATCCATCTGGTGGCGGGCCATCTCCGTGCCCAGGTCCAGGAGGGCCCGGTCGCCGGTGCGCAGGTACTGAACGAGCACCGACCAGACCCAGTCGTGGTGGAGGTGGCGGGGCGTGCAGGCGCCCCCGTACCAGCCGCCCCAGGGCGAGCAGACGTCGCCGAAGTCCATCCAGCCGAACCACACGGCGCCCTTCTCCGCTCCGGCGGTCCGCGCGAAGGGCAGGCCCTTGGGGCTGTCGCGGTCGACCAGGTTCCCGGCCATGTTCAGCTGGAAGCGGAGCTTCCAGTCCAGCTCCTCGTGTCCGCAGACCACCGACGCGGGCGCGAAGAGCGCGTTGGCCGCCTCGGTCGCGGCGACGTACTCCGGGTTCGCCGCGGCGAGCGGCGCGGACAGCTCCGCGCCGGTGACCGCCGCCGGGCGGCCGGAGAAGTCCAGGACCAGTTCGTGTCCCTTGTGGACGCCGCCGGGCAGGGCGTTCAGCCCCGGCCGGGTGATGGCGGCGTTCTTCAGGAGCGCCTCGCCCCCGCCGCCCAGCGGCTCGGGACGCGGCCACTGCGCCTCGCGCGGCCAGAGCCAGAGCCGGAGCGCCTCGCCGTCGAGCTCGATGGACTTCTCGTAGTTCTGCCAGAAGTGGCGCACCGCCGCCGTCAGCTTGCCGTTGGGGCCGGACAGCGCCACCACGCCGTCGGTCCGGGCACCCTTGGCCAGCTCCTTGCCTTCGGCGGTGATGGCATACGCGAAGTTGGCCCACTTGGCCGCCGGACACTTCTGATAGACCTTGAACTTGCCCGCGGCCGAGGCTCCCTCGCAGGCGGCCTCCACCGGCGCGCCCAGTCCCAGTCCAAGTTCAAGGGCCAGGCCGTCGAAATGGAACCACTCCGGCGCGACCTGGTAGCCATGGGCGCCGTTGTTCTCCAGCCACATCCGGACGTGCAGGGCCTTGCCGCCGGCGTGGGCGGACAGGCGCACGGTGTAGCCGAGCTGGCCGTTGTGCACGCCAGGGAAGGATCCCCTGGCCCGCACCACCGCCCGCACCGGTCCGGACTCCTCGACGACCACCTCGCTGGGCGCGCCCGCCTCGACGGCCTCGCCCTTCTCGGTGTAGAGCACCAGGCCCTTGCCGGCCTCGGTCAGCACCGGTTTGCCATCCACCTCCAGTGACTTGAAGAGGTCCGCAGCCTTCCGGCCGACCCGGAAGCGCATCGGCCCGGTCGAGACGGTCACGGCCTCCGCGCCGTCCTCGACCCTGACGGGCGAGGCGGGCTTGGCCGCCTTGTCGTCGTCCCGGATGAGAATCTCGGCCGCTCCGCCCGCCGGCACGTCGGCCGCGAAGGTCACGAGCGCCCAGCGGACCGATCCGTCGTCCCAAGGCGCGAGCATCCCGAACTGCGCGGCCGTCTTCTTCCCGTCCACCGCCACCGAGAGCCGCGCGAGGTCCTTGACGGCGCCCCTGGCGAAGGGCACTCCGCCGCAGACGATTCCCCCGCCGCGGGCCACGCTGCCGGTCTCGCGCACGGTGAGCTTGACTTCGAGCCCGGCGGCCGGGGTCGCCGCCGCCAGGAGGAGCGCGGCGGCCAGTGCGGCAGTCCCGAGAGTTCGCTTCGAGCTGAACATGCTGCAGTTCCCCTGCTACGGCTTGCCGGCCGCAAGCTTCTCGGCCACTTCCTGCGCCAGAACGTACAGCTGGCCGGCGCTGGTCACCCAGTCGGACTTGGCGAAGACCGCTCCGCCCTGGAAAACGGCCCGGCGGCGCTCGTCGATGAGCTTCCGGCACCGCCCGGCCAGGTCGTCGCCCAGCCTGGCGCGCTGCGCGTTGTCGACCAGCGCCCTCTCGATGGAGATGCGCGCCTCCATGGCCTGCACGCACTGGCGCAGCCCCTCGGCGCGGGCGGTTGCGAGCGGCCCATCCGGGCCGGGAGACAGGATCGCCGTGGTGCAGTTCTCGAGTGAGAGCTGGCCCCAGGCCGACTCCGGGTAGCGCCCGCACAGCCGCCGCCGGTTGGGCTCGCCGCGCCCGTCCTTGAGGACCAGCCAGAAATCTGCGCCCATCCGGCCCATGCCCTTGGTGCCGTTGAGGGGGCTGTCTTCGCCGCCCTTGCCCGGGGCCTTGGCGCCCATCCACTTCTCGGCGAGGGTCATCCAGACGGGCATCGGCGAGGAGTTGCCCAGGTCGTAGCGGCTGTTGAGCGTCAGCCGGAAGGGGCTCTTCCATCCGTAGCCGCTCTCCCCTGACTCGGTCGGGTTGCAGCCGATGCCCCAGACCGCCGCGCACAGCCCCACCTTGTAGCCATGGTGGGCCAGGCAGTAGAAGTGGCTGTGCACCGCCCACTTGGTCTGGGGCGCGGCGTTGGCGATCTCGTCCATGGCCGTCTTGGTCGGACGGTGATCGCCCATGATCCCGAAGAGCAGCGAGTCGCCCATGCCGCGGTCAGCCAGGGACTTCTGCAGGGCCCCGCTGAGCTTGCCCCACATCTCCAGCGACTCCGGCGTGCCCCACTCCGGTCCGGTGATGGCCCGGATCTTCCCGGTCTTGGCGCTCTTCAGGGTCAGCAGGATCGGCCGGTCGTGCTGCCGGCCCGGCGAGTTCGGGTTGCCGGCGTGACCCTGGGAGTACGGCGGCTCCCAGCAGTACAGCACCACCGAGGGGACCGCGCCGAGGTGCTTGCGGGCCACGTCCAGGTACTTCTCGACCACGCTCAGGTCCGGCTCGAGCTGGCCCTCGGCGCCACGCACCCACTGGACCAGGGCCTGCTCGTTGCCCAGGTGGGTGCGCCGCACCGCGGTGATGTAGAGCGTCTTGGCCGCCAGCGGGGCCAGCAGGCTGAAGGTCCGGTCGAGCAGCTTGAGGTGGGCGTCCGACCACATCTCCACGCCGTAGCGCATGGCCACGGAATCGGCGGACTCGAAGAAGTCCATCTGGACGGAGTAGTCCTTGGGGGCCGGCAGGCGCCAGCCGGCCACCTGCAGCGCCAGTGCCACCTTGACGGCGGGGAGCCCCTCGGCCGACACCGTGAGTGTGCCGCTGTAGTCTCCGGGCTTGGCGGACTCGGGCACGTTGGCGGTGATCCACAGCGGCTGCAGGGCCAGACCGGTCTTGGCGTCCGGCGCCACTTCCGCCGGAGGGACTTCGGCCAGGGTGTCGAAGCTGGCGCCCAGGTCGACGCCCTTGCCGGGCGGCGCGGTCTGGCCGTCCGGGAGCATGTAGCGCACCTGGACCGCGGCGGCCGGCAGGACTTCAGGGCCGGTCAGGTCGCCGGTCTGGACCTTGAGTCCCTTGAGGGGGGCCTGGGCTCCGACCACCGCCACCCCCATGCTCGCCCCGTTGCGGGGCGCGCTCATCTTGACCGGCTCGAGCGTCGCCGCGGGGTCGCGCGGCTCCCGGACGAAGAGGTTCACGGCCGCATTGTGGTTCCAGACTTTCAGCCCGGCCGGCGCCGCCGCCTCCTGGGCAGCCTCGCCGCCCAGGCCTGCCGGCGCCCAGCACGCGCAGACCGTCACGGCCAGAAGCGCTAGTCGGATCCTCATGCTTCGCCTCCCAGTGGAAACCGGCAACTGGTGGGCCGGACTGCAGGCCTTGGTCATAGCATACACCGCACCCGACGACCGGTCCAAGCACAAAAGAAGCCCCGGACCGCCTCCGCGGCAGTCCGGGGCCTGGAAGACGTGTCGGCGCCGGCTACTTGCCGGCCTCGGCCACGTTGCTCGGAGCGCTGCGGTTGACCGAGTCGTCGAAGCTCACCACCACGAAGAACTTGGCATTGGCCGGAACTCCCGAGACGGTGAAGCTCTCCTTGGCGCCGGCGGCCTGCGGTGCGGGCTCGTCCTTGAGGTTGGCCGCCATCCAGAAATTGGTGACGCCGGCGTCCTTGTTCTCCTTCCAGAGCTCCAGGAACTTCTCGTAGGCCACGATCGGCTTGTCCGAGCACTTCACCTGGTAGCGCGCCGCCTTGCCGCCGCCCTCGTCGGCCGGGGCGGTGAAGCTGACCGTGGCCTTCTCGCCCTGGACGGCCACCTTGAGGTCGGCCACCGCCGCCGGGGGCTTGGCGTCGGAGCGCTCGTGCGCCCAGATGTAGAAGGTCTTGGAGCTGAAGGCCGGCTGCTTCTCGTCGTGGGTGTTGGTGGTGTTCGACCAGTAGCCGACCCGGCCGACGTTGCTCATCTGCGGGGCGTTGTAGCCGCGGTGGCTGCCGTAGTACCAGTAGTCGTAGGCCCGCTGCTTGAGGAAGGGCTCCCCGCACAGAAAGTAGGCGCGGGCGCAGATATCCGGGTGGAAGCAGGCCAGGTAGCCGTTGATCGGCCGCCCGGCGCCGTCCTTGGAGTCCTCGGGCAGCTCCCAGCTGGGCTTGTCCCAGGCCCAGCCCTTGACCGGGAAGTCGACCAGCATGCCGCCGTAGTCCAACTGGCCGTGCTTGGGCTGGAAGAAGACGTGGGCCGCCGCCTGGCCGTAGGCGATGTCCCAGTCGCGGGCGTCCTCGTTGCCGGTGATCCGCCAGTAGCTCTCCATGGCACGCGAGATCGGCGGGTACATGAAAGTGCAGGGGTTGGCGACCGGCAGCCACTTGGCGCCGGTCTTGGGGTCGTTGAGCTCGCCGGTCTTCTCGTCGTAGGTGACCCCCAGCTCCTTCATCTTGTCCATGCCCTTGGCGCCGACCAGCTTCTGCATGTCGGCCAGCGGCATCTTCTCGGCGACGTTGACCATCCCGCGCGGCTCCTTCAACGGCCGCTGCAGGTAGATCTGGGCCATGAAGTCGCTGACTTCCACGGCGAAGGCGTCGGTCGGCTGGCACAGGCGCAGGGCGTTGGCCATGTAGCAGGAGCGGGTGAAGTCCCGCGAGAAGCCCGTGGTGGTCTTGCCCGGCACCTTGCCGAAGGCCCGCTTCTGGGTGTCGTAGCACTGCTCCACGCAGTCGGCCGCCGCCTCGAGCGCGTCGCGGTCGCCGGTCAGGCAGAACCAGGTGCACAGCCCCTCGCCCCAGTTGTGGCAGTAGCACTCCTTGGCGCGGGCCAGGAAGTTGAGGTCGCCGCCCGATTCGGGCCCGTACGGCTGCTGGCCCTTCATGGCGTTGTAGAGGTTCTCGCGGTCGCCGGTGACCGGGTCCTTGGCGCGCTGGGGCCGGTTGCCGAGCGGCCCGCGCCCGTCGCCCTTGAGCCACCAGACCCCGCCGTCCTTGTACTTCCATCCGTCGGTCCGCCAGACCTGCAGGTCCATGAAGTAGTTGGCCCAGCTCTCGGCCACGTCGAAGAAGGCCCGGCCGCCGGTGCGCAGGTACATGTTGAGCACGGCGTCGAGCGAGTCCTGCTCGCTGGTGTAGTGGTTGTCGTCGCCGCAGGCCCAGCGCGGGCAGTTGGCCCAGATGCCGCCCGGAGCCTTGGGGATCTCCTTCTCGTCGAACTTCCAGCCCCACTTCTTGTAGCAGGCGATCTCGTCCTCCTGGGTGCCGAAGCGCCCGGAGGCCAGCTGGTCGGACTCGAAGTACCAGGCGGGAGCGGCCATGACGTGCGGCCGGGCCTTGGCCGCGCGGACCTCGGCGGAGATCTCGGCGGCCGCCGCCGGTGCGGCGAAGTCCAGCAGATACTGCGAGGAAAGGTGCGAGCAGTCGACCAGCCAGCGGCCCTTGTCCTTGAAGGGCCGGGCGGCGCCCTCCAGCGGCTCGGCGATGCCACCCAGCACCAGCGCGCCCTTCTCGACCGCCAGCCTCCGCGGCGGGTCCTCCACGAAGTAGAGGTCTGCGGCCAGGACCACCGCGCCGCCGAGCTTGGCGGCGATCCAGCCCTCGGAGACATCGCCCTTCCCGCTGCTGGTCCAGAGGTCCTTGTCCCCGTCCCTGGCTTTGGCTCCACCCGGACCGGAGGCGCCCGGCGTCTGGTGGTACCAGGGGGTCGACTCCATGCTGTCCTCGCCGTGGATGGCCGCCTTGAAGACGCGCGAGGTCTGCTGCATCCAGACGTCCTTGCCGGCGTCGAGGGGTTTCCCCGCCCCCACGATCGTCCCGGCCGGTTCGGCGGCGAGCTTGAGCACCACAGTCGAGTCCTTGACCCGGCGCCAGGAGTAATGGTCCTCGTTGGAGTTGCTGAGCGAGTACTTGACGTGCACCTCGCTGCGGCCGGCCCAGGCGGTGACCCGGGCCGCGTACCGGAATTTGTTCGGTTCGTCGCCGACGAAGCGGCCCTTGGCGCAGACCGTGGTGCGCATCGGGCCGGCGTACTCGACGACCACGCTCGAAGGCTTGTCGGCCACGTAGCGCTTGCCGTCGAAGGAGTCGGTGTAGCTGGTCTCGCCACCGCCGGCCACCGGCTTGCCGCCGGCCTCGACCGCCGAGAAGAGCGAGAAGGGCTTGTCCTTGGCGATGGTGAACCTGACCTTGCCGGTGTCCACGGTGACGCCCGCGGCATCGTCCGTGACCTTCACTGTCGCGGCCGGCGCGGCCGAGCCCTTGACCGCCCGGAGGGTCAGCGACTTCTTCTCCTTGGCGCCCAGGTCGACCTGCGCGTCGATCAGCACCCAGCGCAGCACGCCGTTCTCGTCGGCCGAGAGGGGCAGGACCTGGGCGGGCACCTCGGCGCCGCCGGCGAAGACCGCGAAGGCCTGGTCCTTCTTGAAGGCGCCGGGCGGCAGCGGGATGCCGCCGGACACCGGGCAGGCCTGCCGGGCCAGGCCGGAGGGCTCCTCGACCGTCAGCTTGAGATCCAGTTCCCCGGCCCGGGTCGAACCCGCCAGGAAGACCAACGCCGCCACACTGAACAGGATGCGCATCGTCGAGTTCTCCGCCGTGAAGCCCGGTAGTGGTCCGCATTGCGGACCTCAGGCATAGGATACACCGGAGCGGCAGACGTTCCAGACGCAAAAAGCGGAGGCGAACCGGG
>JAKLDR010000054.1 GCA_022703445.1 Planctomycetota bacterium
CGCGCGTTGACGCCTCCTCCCTGGGTCACCTCGAAGCCTACGGAGAATACCGGCACGCTTACTACACCGCGCTTCCCGTGGTCGCAGCCGGCACGAACAAGGAGTTCAGGCTTACCTTCAGCTACGTCGGCCTGCCGTCCGAGTTCATCGTGTACTTCGGAACTGGCTCCACCGTTCTGAAGGTGAATACGATTGCCGGGGGATTCTACAATGTCAGCACGTCCGACCTGAAGGTCAGTTTCAAGCAGTATGCCGGAGCGGCCACGGCCAACGCGAAAGGCAGGATGTACAATTTCGGCGGGAAGATCAACGGCGGCGTCACGAGGACATGGCATGGCAGTCCGCCGACCGCCGACTTCAACGGCTGGGCCGGCCTGTACAACAACGGCGGCTCTGGTCTCAGGACTTCAAGCAAAGACAACCCGGCGACTTCGTGGTATAACCTGTCCACCGACCAGGTGTTCTTCCAGGAAGCGTGGCGGTCGTCGGACAACCACAACATCACGATAATAGAAGGCCACCCGCTCGTGGTGGGCATGATCTACACCGGGCTCGCAAACAGCATGATTGGCTTCAAGATGGACATCAGCGACACGGGAGCCGACGTGAACAACGTAGCAAACTATGTGGCCTACAACAACAGGACCGGCTTCATCGAGGACACTCAGCTCACGAGCTCCCAGGTTGACAGGAGCTGGTGGAATGGCGTGCTCTACTATGAAACCCCAACAAGCACGGACGGCTACTTGATCCTATACAACAGCTCCCAGTATGCCGGTGCCAAGATGAACTCGACTGCGTCGTATAACGCCACAACGGATGACAACCTGTTGTTCGCATCCAAGTCCGACGGCAGTTCCATCATGCCCGCCGGCAGCGTCAGCAACGTGTGCTGGGGCGTCATCCAGGAGTCAGGCACGAACCAGTCGGCCATGTTCCAGAAATGGCGGGATGAAATCATAGTCAAACCCGACCCGGCGATTTCAGGCAACGGCAATGACCGCGTCAAGCTCAACACATGCAAGGCCGTCTGGATTGATGACACTGACAACAATGGCATCATGAGCTACACGCTCACCCCATCCGCCGGCGCGCACGCCACCGTGGCCCACACGCTCTGGACGAACATGAGTATGGTCAAGGTCACGTGGGACGGCACAGAGTGCACCTACTCGTGGAACGGCACGGCCTACTCGACCTCTTCCTGCGCATGGGACCAGAACGTGAGCATCACGAGGTTCAGCGACCTCACCGGTTCCTCAAGCGCAATCTCCGCTATGACCACCGTGACCTTCAAATGGTACATGTTCGGCACCTCCACCCCGAGAGCCGTGTCCATATCGAGCGGCAGCGAGGCGTCAGAGCTTGAAGGCCGCGAGGCAATCGAGGCCGGCATCAACCAGGCCCTCGACCCGGACCCAACGATAGAGGACGACCTCTATGTGTGGCTCGCCTACAAGGACGGCCAGCAGAGGAACGGCACCTTCGACAAGGTCGTCACCGTCGGCAACCAGACCTGGGCTTTCAACTACCTGACGGGCTCGGACAGCGCAGTAGGTGCGCTGAACGCCACCCCGGTCTTCTACGAATGGGAGAAGCAGAACCTGACGGTGGATGCCATCACCTCGGCCGTCGCGGGGTTGATAGACGCGACGAAGGCGACTTAAGCGCCCGGCAGGTATCATTATGATCTCATCACCCAAGCACTCTGCGCGCGTTATCGCGCCGCTTGTATGCGCAATCCTGGTAATGGTGGCCTGCCCGCTGCTCGCGCACGTGGCGGCGGCTTCTGGCGGCCATAACGTGGAGATCGAGGACGAGGTCCTGCGCCAGTTTGAGAAATCGCCCAACGTCAGCGTCATCATCGGCCTGCGAGATGACAGCGGCATCGCGACGCCTACTGGCGTGCGTGGCGAGGCATACGTCGATGTACTGCGGACTAAGGGCAAGTACTTCGAGGGGGTTCTGCCGCGGGTGCTGGCGACTCTGAATTCGACGGACTTTACGTTTGTCGGCAAAGGGCTATTTAGCGACACATTCAACGGCATGATTACGAAGGGTGGTCTCGAGAAGCTGAGAAGTGACCCTCGGATTAGTCACGTCCACTTCAACTACCCAATAGAGCCTGCTCTTGCAGAAAGCGTTCCCCTTACAGGAGCGACAATGGCGTGGTCTTCTAGCAGCATACCCGGCGTGAATCTAACCGGAGATGGGCAAACGATATGCATGGTAGATACGGGCATCAATTACTCGCATCCAGACCTCGGAGGATGTAATGTTACAGACGACATAAACGACGGTAGCTGCCCTACGGTCATTGGTGGGCACGATTACTGTCCCGAGGCTGCTCTCGGATACTGTTTCTTTGAGGATGACAACCCTATGGAAGGAACCGGCCATGGAACCGAGGTGGCTGGCGTGATACTGAGTTCCAACACCTCCCTAAAGGGGGTAGCTCCAGACGCGAAGCTTGCTGTAGTGAAGGTTATGAGCGACAGTGGGTATGGACACGAATATCAGTTGTACCTAGGGATTGACTGGTGTGTCAACCAGTCTTCCTCCTTGAATATAACGGTCATCACCACAAGCATAAGTAGCGGTGAGGCGACAGCTAGCGGCAGCGATGACTGTTACCCCACGCGAGATCTCAGTACTGCAATCAACCGTGCCAGAGAAAGCGGTATCTTCGTGGATGTCGCGTCAGGTAACGAAGGCTACCACGACCGAATCGTGTATCCTGCGTGCGCAAATGCAACCTCAGTGGGTGCCAGCTATGACAGTATTGCCAACAAATCCTTTGGATCGCCCGCATACTGTAGTGACATTGGTGAAATCTCACCTCACCCTATGGATTATATTACCTGCTACACGGATAGGGCAGCAATACTGGACATCGTTGCTCCTGGATCACTTATAAGTACGACAGCAAAGAACGGCAGTCATGCAATAGAGCAGAGTGGCACCTCCTTTGCCGCTCCGCATGTTGCCGGTGCCGCAGCCCTCCTCATCCAGTACGAGAAGCTCAAGAACAACAGGACCCTGACGCCGAAGGAGATTGAACAAAGGTTCAAGGACACCGGCGTGCTCATAAACGACACCGGCATCTACTCGACCAACGGCGGTAGCAATCTGACATTTCCCCGCCTCGACGTGTACGCGGCCCTCTTCCCGCTCGACCTGTCCAACCTGACCAGGGTCTACGCCTCCAACCACACGAACGTCTTCCGCTTCGACGTGATGAACAACTACAACAACCAGACGAAGAACATTAACTGGTCCTTCGACGTGGGCAATGGGACTAGGATTGGGAGCAGCGGCAGCGCGGCCGTCGGCCCCAAGCAGCGCATGCGCGTCTTCGTCGAGTATGACTACCCGGACGGTGACATCTACACCGTGAACGCCACGGCGACGGCCGACGGCGGCAACCTGACGGACACCGAGAGCATGACCATGCCCATCGGCGACATAATCGCTTACGACCTGAAGGAGATCAACGGCAGCGGCAAGGTCAAAGTGTTCAGGTTCCGCGCGATGAACAACATGAACGAGACGAGGGCTGTCAACTGGTCGCTGGTGATGGAAGGCGCGAGCGGGGTTGACGGCAACGGCTCGGCAGTCTTGGCGCCGGGCAAGAGCATGATGGTCACTGTTGAACATGACTTTGGGCCGGGTTCTTCAGGAAGCTACTGGGTTTATGGCTTTGTGAAAAGCGGGATGATTACAGACAAGACAATTGGCCTAGAAACTATTGTCCCATAGGGGGGTGTGATATGGGTGTGTTATCGATGCCAACAAGAAAGAGCATTATTGGGTTCGCCGTACTGTTAGGTCTTTCATGCATTCCTTGGAGCTTTCGCAACATGATTGGATGTTACTCCACTATGATTGGGTTCCCACAGGCATTCATAATGACTGAGATGCCGGGAATAGAGTGCAGCTCTTCAACTACCTTCATATGGTGGGGCTTCATATTGGACGCAGTCATATGGTACATAATCTCGTACGTTTTTGTTAGGCTCGCAGTTCGCGTGCGGGGAACACTTGGCGCTCGCCAACGGTAATGGTTCGGCAGGCCCGGCCTGAACCTCCACCGTGGTGCCGGACTCCCGGGCCTGCCGCGCTCAGTCTATCCCGTGCGGCTTTCTTCTTCCATCGACGATGAGCCCCGCAGGGCAAGCCGCGGCGCACCGGCCGCACGACTTGCACTTTGCCCGGTCTATCCTCGGCCGGTCCATGTCAATGGTCACGGCGCGGTTCGGGCATGCACGCACGCACTCGCCGCAGTAGTCACAGCAGGACTCGACGTGGCCGAAGGCGCTGCACAGGACCTGCACCGGCTCCGAGAGCGGGGCCAGCTTCAACGCGTCGCGCGGGCAGGCGCGGACGCAGGCGCCGCAGCCCGTGCAGCTTTCGCGGGAGTGCGACAGGCCACCGGTTGGGGAAAGCGCAAGCGCACCCGACGGGCAGGCCCTGGCGCAATCGCCAAGGCCGAGGCACCCGAACACACAACCGCCGGGGCCCAAGGGCAGGCCGGCCGCCTCGCGGCACGTGCCGACGCCGTGGCGCCAGATTCTTCCTGACGGCCGGCCCCGCTTGCCTGCGCAGCGCACGATGGGACAGGACTTGATACGCCTCTCTGATTCGCGCTTCCTGCCGACTTGAGATACAGCCATGCCTGGCTCCCTGCGGTGTCGTCCTTGAAGCGGCGGGAAGTAGACCATGCCCTAGCCGCAACGTCAAGGCGAAATCCGCGCTCAGAACCTCCAGCCTAAGCCCAACCAGAACCCCTGCGCCCACCATGTGGAATCCGGCCACTCGGCACCGTCCCGCATGGCGCCGTCTATCTCCATGCGCTCGCAGAACACCCCGAGGAACACGTCAGCGTTCCTGTGCGGCCGGAGCGTGAACCCGACCCTGGCGCGCACCAGCCAACCACCATCGGCCTCGATGGTCCCCGCGCCGGGGAAGTCAGCCCTGGGTTCAATCAGCCGGCCGCCAGAGACGCTTGCGTCGAACGACACCGGCATGTCGTCCCACCCGCGCTCCCGGACAGGGAGCAAAGCGCGGGCCTCCAGCTCGGCGATGGCGAGGCTCATGTCCTGCGCCTCCGTGCCGCCATCGGGCAACCTGCGTTCCATGCTCACATCCCGGTAAGCCAGCCCGCCGAGAAGGGAGAACCGGCCGGTGTCCTCCACGGACACGCCCCACCCGGCGAGCACCCGGGCCTCCCGGCCGTCAAAGGCTAGCCTGTTATCTGAGACGGCCGCACCGTCCTGCTCCCAGCGCTCTTTCCCGTCGTTGGTCTGGAAGCCGGATACTTCCGCGGACGCCTCGAAGCCGCAGCCGGCCGCGTAGTCGATGGTGATGCGGGGCCTTACGAACGACGATCCCCATTCGCTCTTCGTTTCGGCCAGCCGCCGCTCTTCCCGGTAGCGGGCTATCCCCATGTCCGCGGACACCGCGGCGCGCAGGCCGGTGCCGCGTGCTTCGTCGCCGGGACCGTCCGCACCGGAGCACCCCGCGGCAAGGGCGGCGAATGCCACGGCAACCAGCGGCAGGAATGAGGCCGGCTTCATTGCGGGGCGGCCGCCTGGGCCGGGGCCACGGCCGGCTTGTCCGCGGCCTCGCCGGCCTTCTTCCCTTCGGTCTCGAAGAGGATGCCCTCGATGCGGGCGAGGGTCTCGGCGTGCCCGGAGACGAGGTGTGCCCTGATCTTCTCGCTGGTCACCAGCTTCCGGACGTAGATGCAGAGGCGGAGCAGGTCGGTGGAGTAGTCGCGGTAGAGGTTCGTGAAGAAGTCGTGCTGCTTGGTGACGGCCTCCAGCTTGTTGACCAGGTCCCGGCCCTTGGAGGCGTTGCCAAGCCATGGGGCCTTCCGCTTCTTCTTCGGTTCCTCCTCGGTGCGCAGCGACTCCGGGGTCTTGAGCACCAGCGCCCGCGCGAAGGAGAGGCTGTGGTCGTTGTTCCTTCCCATCTCCCTGAGCATGGTAATCTGGCGGCGGTGCTTGACGTGGGTGAACTCCTCCGCGCACTTGCGGCTCAGGCGGCTGTCGTCCAGCGCCTTCACCACCTCCGGGTGCAGGAGCTTGATGGCGTTGGTGCCCAGCCTGTACTTGATGGAGCGGAGCCCGAAGACCTCAGCTATCGTGGCCTCGTCCAGCGTCTTCAGGGACGTGCGGAGCATCTTCGTCTCCTGCACGGGCGACAGGCTGTTGACCATGCGGTCGAAGGTGTAGGCCTCCTTGGTCTTGTAGATGATGCACGGGACCGTCCTGAGGCCCAGGCTCTCGCACGCCTTGTAGCGCAGGAAGCCGTCGAGGATATGGTGCTTCCCGTCCTCGGGGTAGACGCACAGCGGCTCGATGAGGCCGACTGCCCTGATGGAGGAGAGGATCTTGACGAAACCGCGGTTGGTGGCGAGGTTGATGTTCCGCGTCCTGACGGGCACCAGCTCCTCCATGGGGATGTCCTTCCCCTGGATGTCGACGGCGTCGCTCATGTGCGTCTCCCTCCCAAGAATCCCCGCGGCCGTTTCAAGCGCTGTACTTCCCCTTGAGCTCCGGCCGCTGGTCCAGCCCCTCGGCCCTGAGCAGCGCCGCCAGCTCCGCGTCCCCGGACAGCGCCCGGAGCGCGTCCAGCAGGGCGAGCACCCGGTTCTCCTTCAGCTCGGCCTGCTTGACGAACGCTTCCTTTCCCTTCGTGGTCTTGTTTATGTCGGCCCGGAGCTGCTTCAGCGAGCATCGCGGAGCCTTCTCGCCGGAGTCCGGATTCCTCTTCTTCGTGTCCTTGCCGTGGTTGAGCCTCCACTCGATGATGTTGCGCACCACGTGGACGTTGGCGGAGCTGACCATCCCGCCGTCGAAGGCGTCCATCATCACGTTCTGGACGTCGGCGTCCTCGGAGCGCGCCACCAGCAGGGCGAAGCTCATGGGAAACAAGCCCTGCTCCACGCCCTTGATGAGCCGCTCCTCCCCCTGCTCCACCATGTGGACGTAGTCGCGCAGGTAGGACTCGGTCTTTCCGACGACCTTGGATATCTGCTCATAGGACCAGCCGGAGTCGTGCATCCGCTTGATCTCCTGGGCGAACCACATGGTCCCCGGGGGCACGCGGGCGATGTTCTCCACCAGCGAGTGGAGTAGCGCCTGCTTGGTGCTGCAGCTGATCAACTCGGCGGGGATGTGCGTGCGGCCCAGCTCCTTGTAGGCCAGCAGGCGGCCCTCGCCGCAGACCAGCTCGTACTGGCCGGTCTTCTCGTGGTTGCGCTCGTTCAGCACGATGGGCTTGAGCAGCCCCACGTCCTTGATGCTCCTGATGTTCTCCTCGAACTGGAGCCGGTTGCGGGTGCGCGAGTTCAGCACGGTTATCCGGTCCACCGGGACCATGCGGTACTTGCGCTCCGAGAACGGCCTGATGGGGATCGCCTTCATGCCGCGGCCTCCTATCCCATGAGTTCCTTCAGCACGTCCAGGTTCGGGTGGGCGTAGAGCCCGAGCGTGTACTCGCTGGACGTGAAGAGCCTGATGCTCCCGCCGCCCGTCAGCAGCCGGGGGAAAGCCAGGTAGCCCAGTATTTCGTACTTGCCGCTGTTGGAAAGCGGGACGCCCAGCGTGATGTCCACCTCCACGCGGCCGTCCGGCCGGAACGGCCAGTAGACGCTGTAGCCCTTCTGCATCTGGATGGAGGGCTGGACGAGGACGCTGTAGCTGCCGCCCACCACCACGTAGTCGCCGAACTCCTCCAGCGGCCCGGCGACGCCCTTGATCTGCTCGACCACGTCCCGCTTGATGCGCTCGCGCACGTCGGCGTACATGCTCTGGTAGGCCATGTCCAGCGAAGCGAAGCGCTTGGCGTAGGTGGCCGCGGAGACCATGCCTTCTGCCGCGGAGACCAGCCGGGGGTTGGCCATGCCGTACTGCTCGTGGAGCCGGCCGAGCTGCTCCAGCATGCCCTCGGCCGAGTACTTCCGGGCCCGCTCCGCGGCCCTGGCCGCGAAGATCTCCTGGGCCTTGTCGAAAAGCTCCTTGTCCACGATGCCGGGGAAGGCGCCCTTCGTCCTGATCCACGCGTCCCGCGGATTCCGCCTGCACGCGGACTGGAGCCGCTGGGTAGTCTTGTTGTAGACCATGACGCCTGCGTAGAGTTCGTTGGTGAGGATGTCGCGCACCATCACCTCCGTCCAGCGTTTCCCGCCGGGCGAGGGGATGCCGTCTTCGTTGAGCGCCGCGGCTATTTGCTTCGGGTTCCGGCCGTCCCCGGCGAACGCGCTGAAGATCCTGCGGACCGTCGCCACCTGCTTCTCGTCGCCCGGCGCCAGCGTGACGCGCTGGTTCTGGATGCTCTTCCGCTGGCCGGGGCTGAGCACCTGCACGGGCTTCCTCTGCTCGTCCAGCAGCAGCCGGTGCAGGCCGTAGGGCGGCGGCCCGCCGGCGCGGAAGCCCTGCTCCGCTATCTTGGCGCAGCCGTCGAAGACCTTGCCGCTCAGCTCACGGCTGTAGGTGGCCGCGCGGTAGCGCTCGATGTTCAGGTGGAGGAAGTGGACCAGGTCGTCCTGCTTCGGGAAGCCGATGGTCGTGTAGACCACCTGCTTGCCGTGTTTCTGGCAGAGGCCGGTGTAGTAGGCCGACAGGTCGATGTCCTGGAACCGGCCCCAGCGGCTCACGTCCAGGGCGAGGACCAGCTCGAAGCCCTCCTTGCCCCCGGCCACGTAGTCGTTGAGCATCTCGTTGAAGCTGTCCCGGCCCTCGGTGGACAGGCCGGACTTGCCGGCGTCGGCGAACTCCCTGATGATTTCTATGCCGTGCTCCCTCGCGAAAGCGCGCACCCGGTCCCGCTGGATGGGGATGGAGTTCTCCTGCCGGTCCTGGGCCGAGTGGCGGTAGTAGGCCACGGCCTTCCGGAGCGGGGCTGACGGTTTCTGCTCCTTCTTCCACCACATCCCTGCTGTCAGTTCCTCCCCGGCCGGTGCCTGTTGGAGTCGGTGAACTCGCCGACGATTTCTATGCCGTGCTCCTTGGCGAAGCTCCTGACCCGGTCCTGCTGGACCGGGATGGGGTTTCCGGCCCGGTCATGGGATGGTTGCCTGAAGTAGGCCACTGCCTTCCGGAGCGCGACCGCCGGCTTCAACGTCTCTTTCCGTGACATCCCTGCTGCTCGTTCCTCCTTGGTCAGGACCTGCTGGAGTGGGCCGGCGGGACGGGCGGTGCGGGCTTCCCGATTGAAGCGTCAGGCCGGAGCCCGCCGGCTTTCCAATGCGTCAGAAGATTTCAGGCGGCGCGCCTGCCGTGCTCCCGGCCACGGGAGGGTTGACCTCCACGGCCAGCACCGCACCCGCGAAGCCACCTTCGCAGTCGGTCGTGCCGTTGGTAGCCTTCGAGCCACCAGCTATGTGCGCCGCGCCCTGGCCGATGCAGGCATGGACGCCGAAGTGGTCGGTGACGTATGGGTTCACTTCGGCCTCGCCGCCGCCCGAGTCCATCACGTAGTCGTTCACGGCCACCGAGCCCTGGAGGACGAAGGTCGCGGTGTAGGTCGTGGCCGACGATGGCGTGGTGATGGTGTGCGTCCGCGCCCCGCCGTCCGACCAAGCCGACCAGACGTAAGTGTCGCCTTCAATCTGCGGGCTCGGCGCGCCGAGCGTGTGATGGCTACCGGGCGTCCATTGGAACGTGCGCTCCCCGGTGTAGTCCGCGCCGTCCACCGTGTACGTCAGGTTGGGGTGGCTGCACCGGGTGGTGATGGTCACCTTGTCCGGCGGCTTGGGATCATCGTCGCCGTCCCCGCCTCCTCCCCCGCCGCCGCCGTCGCAGCCGGCCGCCAGCAGCAGCCCGAGCATGAGCACCAGGACGGCGGCTGTATCCGCTGTAGTTCTCACGGCAGCCCCGCTATTCCGTCTCGAACAGCGTGCCGGCGCGCCAGTCGTACCAGCCGTTGGACGTCCTGGCCTTGCCGCCGCTGACCGTCGAGCACTCCCCGCTGGCCGTGTTCTGGTGCCCACCCGATACGGTGGCCTGGTTGTTGCTCGCGGTGTTGGTGTGGCCGCCACTGACCGAAGACCAGTTCCCGGTGGCCTGGTTCATCATGCCGCCGGCAACGGACGAGCAGGAGCCCTGGGCCGTGCAGCCGGCCCCGCCGGACACTGACGCCGCGTTCCCGGACGCCAA
This sequence comes from Planctomycetota bacterium, assembly GCA_022703445.1. Classification (GTDB taxonomy): domain Bacteria; phylum Planctomycetota; class SZUA-567; order JAKLDR01; family JAKLDR01; genus JAKLDR01. Next base: position 10,164 of record JAKLDR010000054.1, read on the forward strand.
GTTGCCGTCGCCCCCGCTCACGGTCGCGTAAGGGCCGGAGACCTCGTTGCCGCGCCCGGCCACCAGTCCGCCGTAGCTCTTGTAGTTGTGCTCCGGGCCGACGACCAGGTTGTGCGAGCCAGACTTGTCGCTTCCCGCCACGCGGGCCTCGTCGTACCCGATGATCAGGTTCCCCCGGCCGTTCTTCGTGGCCGTGGAGCCGGCACCGTTGCGGATGTGGACGTCGACCCCGTTGAAGAACACGTCGTCATCCGCCCTGGTCATGGGCGCGGTCTTGCTCTCCAGCGCCGCGATGCGCGCCTCCAGCGCGTCGACGTAAGCCTTCGTGTAGTAGGCGCCGTCGTGGTTGTGGTCGCTGCGCGCCACGTTGTTGGAGGAGCCGGTGCCTGCGAAGCTCACGGCCAGCGTCACGTCTCCGCTCGCCCCGCCGCCGGTCAGGCCGTTCCCGGCGTTCACGGCCGTGATGTCGCCGCTTCCGCCGCTTCCTGTTTCGTCGGTCCCGGGCGCCCAGGCCGAGCCGTTCCACTTGAGCACCTGGCCGGACGACGGGGCCGTTGAAGCGACGGCGCGGCCCTGCAGGCCGGCCGTGGTGTCCGCGCTTTCGCTGGTCTTTGAGCGGATCGCATAGGGCGCCGAAGCCAACTGGTAGCGCGGCGCCAGCTCGGTCTCGCTGCCCACTTGGATGGACATCCAGTATTGGCTGTCGAACGAAAGGTTGAGCGCTGTCACGCCGCCGAGCATGACGCTGAAGACGCCCTTGGTGTTGACCGGCACCGCGGCCTGCGTCTCCGTCCACAGCGCCGCCCCGCCGGACGCCTGGTCGTAAATCCTGAAGGTGATGTTGAAACTGCCAGTCCGCGGATCGCCGGTGCTGGCGTCCGTCAAACGGCCCTGGAAGTGAACGAGCTTCGGAACCTCGCCTGAAACCGCCTGTGAAGCGAACCCCGCAACAACCGCAAGGAATGCGGCCGCCAGGGCCGCTTTCCATGAGAACCTCATCGCAAATCCTCCTGCCTGCCGAACGCCCCATCGAACCGACCACAGTTCCGCGCGGCCTGGACAGGAGGTCCGCGGGCCGGCGCGCCGTTCAGGGCCTGGCTGTGCCGCCTGCCTTCCCGAGTATCTGCTCCGAGAGCTTTTCCACGGCCTCGTCCAGCTCGCGATCCTGCACGTGGAGGTAGATGGCCGTCGTTTCGAGTGAGTTGTGTCCCATCTGCCGCTGGACCAGCCGCAAATTGTTCCCCGACGCCTTGCAGAGCTGCGTCCCGTAGGTGTGCCGCAAGGCATGGATGGAGCGCGTCTCGCCAAGGCCGGCCTGCTTCGCCGTCCGCTTGAATATCTTCTGCAGTGCCCGCCTGGTCAGCGGCCGGCCGGTGCGCGGAGAGCGGAACACCGGCGAATCGGCTGCCACGGGTTCGCCGGCCTGCCCCTTGGTTTCCAAGAACACTAGGCAGCGCTCCTTGAACCGTTCCGATACCCGGACCACCCGGCGCTTGTTTCCCTTCCCATGCCTGACCACCACCGAACGCCAGCGGCCGGACACTTGAAGGTCCGCGCAGTCCAGCCCTGTCATTTCCGCCACCCGCAGGCCGGTGGACAGGCCGAGTTCCGCGAGGAACGCGTTTCGCTTGGGCACGAAGTCCTTCCCATCCCACGCCCGGAGCGCGGCCGACATCAGGCCGGCTATCTCCTCCTCGTTGAAGTACTGACTCTGGTCCAGAAACCCCACGGTTCCCTTTCTCGCCCTTTTCGGTTTCATCCGCCTCGCCTGTCCTGGGTGCCCCCGGGGCCTGCCTGTTCGTCCAATTGGGAGAAGGTGAACTGGCGGCGCAGGCAGCCCGTTCCAAGGGCTGCAACGGAGGCGGCTGGGATGTATTGGGAGAGCGGAGTAATAAGCATTGCGTCTCCGGCGGCCCTCCGGAAGGCCGCGGGAAACGGCGCAAGCGGGCTCTGCGTTACCGCAACGTGCCTCTGCGCAGGGGCGCGGGTCTGGGAATATTGTCGCGCGCGTTCACATTATCCCAAGAATGTGTACTGCCGACAAGAGCGCATTCTATGCTCCGCCCCGGGCATGTCAACGCGAAATTGCACACGTGCCCATCGCGCCAGCCGCCCCCCGCGGCCATATACCCCTTCTCCCGCAATCTGTGCCTGGTGATACCGAACGCCTGCCCACCGGGCCGACGCGACCGGGACCGAATACGCCGACGCCAGCCTCCGCTGCGGCCACGGCTGGCCGAAGGTGCGGCCTGCGCCGACCGACTACCTGCTCATCGAGGAAGCCGCTGACATATTGTCCAGCCCGGGCAGGCGGGACGAGTGGCCGTGGCTGCAAAGCCGCGTGGTGGACACGTGCGGCTGCTCGCCTGGAGAGGCCCTTGTCACGCTCAGGCGGCTGGCGGACTACCTTGACCGCAGCACGGTGCTGGTCAGCGAGATAGGGCGCCCGTGCGAGCTTGACCTGATCGAGGAACGCTACGAGTTCATGGTGCGCGAGAAGGTTGCCGCGGCCAACGGCAACGCAAGAAGACGCGTCAAGACGGACTTCACCTACGACCTGGCACTCTACCACCTGCGGACGCCGTCCCCGTGCGGTTGCGGCCTGGATCTCGCCGACGCCTACGCGGAGATGCTTGACGACACGCCGCTGGCCAGGCGGTCGCTCGCCATCGCGAGGAAGAAGGTGGCGCGTCTCGGGAGGGAATGCGACTGGGACCCTGCGAAGATGCTCGACTCCACGTGGAGCCGCTACGAGAAGCCGGGCAGGATGGTTCCCGGCCAGGACGAGCTGCGCTCCCTGGACGACCTGGCCGACTACAAGGAAGAGACAGCCAGGCGCGGCATGTGGGCCGGCGACAAGGACCGCCTGCCGCCCGCACGCATCCGCAGCCCCGCGGCCCTGCGGCGCGAGGAGAATATGCGGGAAGAGACGCGCAGGCGGGCGCGGGAGAGAAGCGCGGCCTTCGAGCCGGACGGGCTCAACATTGCGCTCCAGCCGTTCATCACGGGCGAATTGCCTATTGAGAAGCTGGGCCGCGAGCACCTAGCGGGATGCTACGACCTGCCGGAGGGGCGGCCGGGCAACATCGAGCTGGTCTACATCCGCAGGGCACTCAGGTTCCGGCCGGCGACCGAGCAGTTCCTCCAGCTCGCCGGGTACGCCGCCGAGGAGGCCGGGGAGTTGCTCGCCGAGTTCGGGGGCTTGCACGACCATTTCCTGCGGCGGGAGGCGTTCCACGAGGCGGCGGGCGTGCCCAGCGTGATAGCCTATCGCACAAGGCGGGAGGCGCAGGACGAGAGGACGCGGTTGCTGAGGGAGATCTGCTGCTCAGGGTACGGGTTCTACAGGGGACACGATGTGATGGCTGTGATGGAGAGCCGCGGAACAACCCAGATGACGAGGCTCAAGGAACGGTTGGTGGAGAGTTGAGATCTCCAGAGACGGACATAGAAACGGACGTATTCCTCCGCTTCGCCTTTCCGTGGAGCTTCCCTGAAGATGATACTCCACCCGCGGTTGCCTTGGACTTCTTGACGCTCCGAGTTTTGCGCGGTCTCTTGGCTTCCGGTCCAATCCCTAGCTGAAGTTGCCCCTGCTTTCCCGTTGGCTTGGCGGCGGTCAGTTCCTCTTCCAACAACCCCACCAATTCGGCCACAGTGGAAACGGGGCGGGCGCCTTCGCTGATAGCCCTTTGGTTTCCCGAGTAATCGCATGCCCATGATGGAACCAGCACAAAAGCCGTCTTGTGCTGCTCTTTGCAAGCCTTCCAGGCGTTCATTGTTCCCCCAAGCGTACTGCTCTGGACGATAACCGTGGCTGTGGCCAGCGCCACGGTGGTCTTGTTGCGTTTCCTGAGCTTCCAGTCCTCCGGCTTCGTACCGAATGGGAACTCTGAGAGAACAAGTCCCTTCGTGCGTATTTCCTCGTGAAGGCCCGCCAGCTCCCTCGGATACACCACGTCCGGCCCGCAGCCCAAAACCGCTATCGTTTTACCTCCGGCCGCGAGGGCCCCGCGGTGGGCGCAGGAATCAACTCCTTTGGCCATGCCACTGACGACCACCCATCCGCGTGATGCGAGTTCCCTGGCGGCTCGCAGCGCGAAATCCGCGGATTCAGGGGCTGGATTTCGCGTGCCGACTATTGCGACGGCCTTGTCATAACTGGCAAACGGGGACGGATCTCCTGCGCAGAAGACAATGGGATGGCACATCTTGCTTTGCCTGAGGAACTTCGGGTACCGCTGATCATCCATGGCCAGGACTTGGCCATCGCACCTGCCGGCCAGTTGTACTTGGGCCTGCATGAAGGCCAGGGATTCTGGGAACCTGCTTGCCTGCCCCCTGATGCTTTGCAGGTTCTGCGAAGTTACGATGCCCTTCAGCTTGCGGAGTTCGTCCTCGGTCATATTGAGGAGCTTGCCGATGTCCGATCCGAAACACTCCCAGAGCGTGCGAAACCTCATCGGCCCCAGGTAGTTCGCCGAGCTTACTTGGTGCCAGAGAGCCAGCTTTTGAATCAGACCGTTGTCCTGTTGCACGTTCCCTTCCCTCTGACAAACTCAAGTGTATTGTAGCAGGTCAGACATGTTTTTCAGAAACAGATCTGCATGTGGAGGTTCGCCGCAGGGGCGGGCCCATCCGGCGTAGCCGAAATGAACGCCAGCGCTGCGGCTGGCCTGCGCATCTGCCTGAGAATCTCCCACATAGATGGCCCCTTCACAAGGGTGCCCCAGCATCCGCAGAGCTGTGATCAGCGGACCGGGATGTGGCTTGCGGGCGCCACAACTTCCATAGGTTACCAGGCACGATTCAAAGAACCGCTTCAGCTTGCAGGAGCGCAGCAGGGCTTGCGCCACAGCCTTGGGCCTTGACGTGACGATTCCGAGGAGCACCTTCCGGAGGACTAGGGTGTCCAGTACTTGGCGCGCCTGCGCATCAAGTAGTTCCACGCCAGCTCCTATGCGGGCCAGCAGGTGTCGTTCAAAGTCCCTGCGGCCGGCGGAACTGGAGAGGCTGACAAGCAACGCAGCCGGCGAACAGGAGCGCAATTGGCCAACAGCCATGCTCTCAACGCCGGCTGCGCCGCAATCAATGAGCGTCTGGCGCGTCAGTGAGTCCGTGTCCACGAGGGTGTTGTCGAGATCGAAGAGCACGCACCCGTAACGCCGGCTGCGACCGCTCGAAGCGTGCTCCGGTCTCATACCAGACTCTGGCTTTCGCGCGTTGACTCGGAACAGGCAACGGTTGCGCCAAGCACTTCCTTGGCACCGTTCTCCATGAGCGTCTGGGCGCAAGTATCGAGCGTTGCGCCGGAAGTCACAATGTCATCCACCAGCAGAACCGTCAGCCCCTGAACCCAACGGGCGGTATCTTCCAGAGCCACTATGCTGCCCGACAGCACATAGCGGCGGTACCCCCTGGGGATCCCCCGAAGGTCGGCAGTTCCGTGCGCTTTGCGCAACAGGTCGTTTTTGAGGGGAACCAGCATGAACGCTTCCAGGTGTTCGGCCATGACCGCAACATTATCAAAGCCTCGTTCTTCAATCCGTTCCGGATCCGGGGGGACCGGGATCACCACGTCGGCCTTCCCCAGGACACCTGTTTCCCGCCGCAACCCCAAAGCCAGCATGTACGCCAGCACCTCGCAAAGGCTCCTGCCCTCATTGCCTTTGAGGTGCCGGATGATTTGGCTGAGGATGTTGAACGACTGCGCATCTCCTTGGTATCGATAGACGCCCAGCGAGTACGGCGGAGGCATGTGCGACATCCGCACCGTGCGGAGTTGCGGCACAATCGCACCTGAGCACTTGGCACAGGCCAGCAGGTCGGCATCCGGCTTGTCGCAGCTCTCGCACTGGTACTTCTCCCGAAGTCTCGCCAGGAGCGCAGCGGCCGGGTCCTGTTTCCTCTGCTTGCTTAGAACCTCCAGTCGGCGGCTGACCTGCCAGCCATTGAACCCGAGTTCCTGAGCTTGCCTGATCAGTTTCTTCGCCTGGCTGAGCGCCGTTTCGCCAACCTTGACCTTGGCGGCCGACCAATAGCCCTCGCCAAGCTTCTTTCGTCGTTCTTCTGGCTCATGCTTCAGGTCAACCTGGTCAAGAAGTGCTACGGCTTCAACGGGGCGGCCATCACGAAGAAGTTGCTCAGCTTGATTGAGCCTGCCTTCCCTTTCCTCCTCGCCGAATTCCTTGCCCAGCTCCTGCCCGAAGTCCGCAAAACTGTCGAAGGTCCGGCCCCCGCGTGACATGGTCCTGCCTCCCGCGACCAGTCCTCACTCGTCCACGTATATCCCCACCCCGAGCTTCGAACTGCGGTGAATCCAAATGGTCTTTTCCCCTTCGCACACCAGCTTGGCGATTTCAAGGATGTTGTCCAGCACAAAACTCCGCATCCCGGTGTCTTCGGGGAACTCCAGTTCCACCGCTCCCTTCAAGGCAAGGATCATGTCTCCGTCAGTTGTCCGGGCGGAGACGGCCTTCCTGACGGTAGCCAGGAAGGCATCAGAGACTGTGTGCGTGTACGACGGGGGAGAACGGTAGCGCATGATCATGGCTAATTGGAGCAACAGGCGCCCCCACCATTCAGGATCCTGTGGTGATGCGTCCCGTCTCCCAGTCGTAGACCTCCACCAGCAGCTTGGCATTCGCGACACAACATGAGGAGGTTGTGCCCCCCGGCCGCGGCGATGGTCAGGGCGCGCTTGGCGGCGGCCTGGCCTTTGACGTCGGCCAGGTCCCCCTCGGCCAGCAGCGCCTGACCCATGATCCGGTCGAGGTCCACCTGGCGGCGCTCGAGTTCGAGCTTCCCGGCCAGGAAACCGACCGCCTCGGCCAGCGTCCGCGGCGCGTAGACCTCGATGTCGGCGACCACCGCGGCCTCGGCCGCGCAGTCCGGCGGGACGACGATCCCCTTGAGCCCCCGGGCCTGGGCGCAGAGCGCCGCCGGCAGCGCCCCGCGGACCGCGCGCAGCTTGCCGTCCAGGGCCAGCTCCCCGAGCAGCAGGAAGCTGCGGAAGCGGTGGGCCTCGGCGTCGAGCTCCCCGGCCGCGGCGAGCAGGCCGATGGCCATGGCCAGGTCGTAGGCCGCGCCCTCCTTCCTGAGGTCGGCGGGCGCCAGGTTTATGGTGATCCGCCGGTTGGGGAAGCGGTAGCTCGAGTTGGCGATGGCCGCCTTGACCCGCTCGCGGCTCTCCTTGACCGCCGCGTCGGGCAGCCCCACCACGGTGGCGGCCGGCAACCCGCCGGAGATGTCCACCTCGACTTCGACGGGCAGGGCGTCGAGGCCCTCGAGAGCGGCGCTGAGCGTCTTGGCTAGCAAGGGTCGGCTCCTATTTCGGCACCTCAAGTCCAAACACGACTGCGGCGGGGAGTATGCACGGGGCGGCGGGAAGTGCAACGTGAAAACCGCTGCAGCCCCGCGGGGATCCCCCCAAAAAGCGCGCGGCCGGATCTGGCCGGCCGCGCGCTGATTCCTGATGTTATGCGTCGGTGCCCGTCAGGCCCCCAGCCGTTTCAGGGCCGCTTCGACGGAGTCGGCCAGATCGAGGACCGAGGCCAGCCCCGACAGCTCGAAGGAGCGCAGGGCCGCCGACGGGGCGCCCGCGACCACCAGCGTGCCCCCGGACTGCCGGAAGTGGGCGTTGTAGAAGCCGACCATGGCCACCACGTAGCTGGTCAGCCGGGTGACGCGGGCCAGGTCCAGCACCGCCTTGGGCGGTCCCTCGCGGCTGAGGACCCGGTCCATGACCGACTTGAAGTCCTCGATCTCCTGGAGCTCCAGGTCGCCGATCATGGTCACCACGGAGACCGGGCCGCGCTCGGTCAGTTTCAGCTCCATGGCCGACATGCCCATTCCCCCGTCCTGCTTCCAGGGCTACCCGCGGTGCGGCCCGCCGCGTCCGCCGCCGTGGCCGCCCCTGCCACCGCCGCCGCGTCCACCGTGGCCGCCGTGGCCGCCCGGGCCGCGCGGCCGGAAGCCGCCCCCACCCCCACCCCCGCCCTCGCCGCCGCTCGGAGGCTGGTTCTCCATGCCTTCCGGAACGGGCAGCATGGCCTTGCGGGAGAGCTTGAGCCGGCCGGTGTCGTCGATGTTGATCAGCTTCACCTCGACGGTGTCGCCGACCTTGACGTGCTGGCCGATGTCCTTGACGTAGCTGTAGTCCCACTCGGAGACGTGCAGCAGCCCGTCGGTGCCGGGCAGGATCTCGATGAAGGCGCCGAACTCCTTGATGGTCCGGACCGTGCCCTTATAGACCGTGCCGACCACCGCCTCGGCGGTGAGGGCCTCGACCATGGCCCGGGCGGCCTCGGCCTCGGCCGAGTCGACCGAGGAGATGGAGACGATGCCCTCGTCGTTGATGTCGATCTCGGCGCCGGTCTGGGCCTCGATGCCCCGGATGGTCTTGCCGCCGGGACCGATGACCTTGCCGATCTTCTCCGGGTTGACCTTGACGGTGATGATCCGGGGGGCCAGCGGGCTGAGCTGCGCGCGGGCCGCGGGCAGGGCCTTGGCCATCTGCTCCAGAATGTGCAGCCGCCCGACCCGGGCCTGCTCCAGCGCCTGGCGGAGCAAGTCGGTCTGGAGCCCCTTGACCTTGATGTCCATCTGCAGGGCGGTCAGTCCGTCCTTGGTGCCGGCGACCTTGAAGTCCATGTCGCCGAAGTGGTCCTCGTCGCCGAGGATGTCGCTGAGCACGATGCTGCGGTCGCCCTCCTGGACCAGGCCCATGGCGATGCCCGCCACCGGGGCCTTGATCTGGACGCCGGCGTCCATCAGCGACAGCGTTCCGCCGCAGATGGTCGCCTGGCTCGACGAGCCGTTGGACTCGAGCACCTCGGCGGTGATGCGGATGGTGTAGGGGAAGCCCTCGCCGGAGGGCAGCACCGTCTCCAGGGCGCGCTTGGCCAGCGCCCCGTGGCCGATGTCCCGACGGCTGGGACCGCGCGGCATCTTCACCTCCCCGACCGAGAAGGACGGGAAGTTGTAGTGCAGCATGAAGTCCTCCTCGAAGTCGTCGTGGAGGGCCTCGACCATCTGCTTGTCGCCGGGCGTGCCCAGCGTGGTGGTGACCAGCACCTGGGTCTCGCCGCGGGTGAAGACGGCCGAGCCGTGGGTGCGGGGCAGCAGGCCCACCTCGCAGGTGATCGGGCGGATGTCCGTGAAGCCGCGGCCGTCGCAGCGCACGCCGTCCTCGAAGATGCCCTTGCGCATGGCCACGGCCTGGAGCTCGTCGAAGGCCGCGTAGACCTTGCCCTTGGCCGGAGCGGCCGGGTCGCCGGGCTTGCAGAGTTCGGCGAAGATCCGGTCGCGGACCGCCTTGAGCGCGGCGCGGCGGTCGGCCTTGGTCACCACCCGGCAGGCCTTGCGGGTCTCGGCCAGGTACTTGGACTCGATCAGCTTGAAGAGCGAGTTGTCGACGGCCGCAAAGGCCATCTTCTGGACGCCGCACTGGGCGACCAGCTCGGACTGCATCAGGGCGATCTCGCGGCAGACCTTGCCGGCCAGCTCCAGCGCCTGGAGCATGACGTCCTCGGGCACCTCCCGGGAGCCGGCCTCGACCATGACCACGCCGTCGGCGGTGCCGGCCACGGTCAGGTCCAGGTCGCCGGCGGCGCGCTGGGCGAAGCTGGGGTTGATCACGAACTGCCCGTCGACCCGGCCGATGCGCACCGCGCCGAAGGGGCCCTGGAAGGGCAGCGGACTGACCGCCAGGCAGGCCGAGCCGGCGATCATCGCGAAGGTGTCCGGATCGGTCTCGTCGTCGGCGGACAGCACCATGGCCTGGATCAGCACCTCGCGCTTGAACCCGTCGGGGAAGAGCGGCCGGGTGGGCCGGTCGATCAGGCGCATGGTCAGGGTTTCCTTCTCGGTGGGACGACCCTCGCGCTTGTAGAAACGCCCGCCGAAGATCTTGCCGGCCGAGAAGCCCTTCTCGCGGTAATCGACCGTGAGCGGGAAGAAGTCGTCGAAGCCCTCGCGGGGATCGGCGTCGGTGGCGGCGCACAGCACCACGGTGTTGCCCCAGGTGACCAGCGCCGCGCCGGCGGCCTGTTTGGCGAGGCGTCCGGTCTCGATGACCAGTTTGCGCCCGCCGATTTCGCGTTCAACGGTGAATGCCAAGTTATGCTCCTTTTGCCAACTGTCGGCCGGGCTTGCCGGCCGTGCCTATGGGTGCCGAGCAGGCGAACGGCCGAACAGGCGACGGCAGGCGAGTCGCGAACCGCGCTCTTTTCATCTCCTGCTCCATTCCCGCCTGTCCCCCGTTCCGCTGCTCACCTGCTCTGCCGGCGAAGCCGGCTCTACTTGCGCAGGTTGAGACGGTCGATTAGCGCCTTGTAGCGGCCGAAGTCCTCGTTGCGCAGGTAGCGCAGCAGGCGGTTGCGGCGGCTGACCATCAGGACCAGCCCGCGGCGCGAGTGGGCGTCCTTCTTGTGCTTGTCGATGTGCTTGATGAGGCTGTTGATCTGCTCGGTGAGCAGCGCGACCTGGACCTCGGGCGAGCCGGTGTCCTTGTCGCCCCGGCGGTTCTCGGTGACCAGCTGCTGCCTGCGTTCCTTGGTTACGGCCATGGTTCTCCTGATCCTTCCTTGCACCCTTTCGCTCTCCTTGGACTCTCCGCCGCCAACCTAGGCGGATCGGAGTGCCGCCGCCAGGCCGGGAAAGGGGCCAGCCGTGGGGCGGAGGTGTCGCGAGGGGCCCGGCCGGAACGACCGGCACGGGCCGATGGAGTCACGAGCTTCGGCGGGGAAGCAAAGCCGCCGCGGGGCCGCGGGGCCTCGGTACTTCGACCTCGAATCCGACAGACTCGCCCGCAGCACGCGGGCCGACACTCTCATCCTTCATTCGCCGGGCAGTATAGCCGCCCGCCCCGGTGCGTCAAGGGCGGAACCGCCCCGGCCCTTGACGGGCCCTGCCGGCGCACATATCCTCCGTGCGCCGCCGCCGGGGAGCCGGCGGCGAGAGTCCAAGGAGGCCGCCTATGCCCGCCGCGCCGTCCCCCCGCCAGGAAAGACCAGCCGCCGACGCATCCGCGGCGCCGCCCGCCTCCGCCGCCGGCCCGGGGATCCTCGAGGCCTTCACCGGGGACCTCCCGTCCATATCCGTGCCGATCCACTACCGCGCGGGGCTGGCGCTGGTGGCCGTGGCCATGGTGCTCCTGCCCATGGTCTATCTGGGGATCATCGTCCTGGTCGGCTACCTGCTCTTCCGGCACGTGACCAACATCCCGGCGATCTTCGGGGAGCTGCACAACGCCAAGGGCGCCCTGCTGGTGGCCTTCGGGCCGCTGGCGGTCGGCGGCGTGCTCCTGCTCTTCATGGTCAAGCCGCTCTTCGCCCCGAAGAGCAAGAGCCGCCGCCTGCGGGAGCTCCGGCGTGCCGACGAGCCGCTGCTCTTCGCCTTCGTCGAGCGCCTCTGCCGGGCGGTGGGCGCGCCGGTGCCGCGGGCCATCCAGGTGGACCACGAGGTCAACGCCTCGGCCTCCTTCCGCCGGGGCCTGATCAGCATGCTGGGCAGCGACCTGCAGCTGTGCATCGGCCTGCCCCTGGCCGGGGGGCTCACCCTCCGGCAATTCGCCGGCGTGCTGGCCCACGAGTTCGGCCACTTCGCCCAGGCCGGCGGCATGCGCCTGACCTACGTGATCCGCACGGTCAACGCCTGGTTCGCGCGGGTGGTGTACGAGCGCGACGCCTGGGACGACCGCCTGGTGGCCTGGTCCAAGGAGATCGACATCCGCATCGGCGTGGTGTTCTACCTGGCCCGCGGCATGGTCTGGCTCACCCGGCGGATCCTCTGGGTGCTGATGTGGATCGGCCACCTGATCAGCTGCTTCATGCTCCGGCAGATGGAGTTCGACGCCGACCGCTACGAGGCCTGGCTGGCCGGCAGCGGCAACTTCGCCGAGACCGCGCGGCGCCTGCCGCTACTGTCCATCGCCGCCTCGAAGACCCAGTCGGAGCTCTCCGAGTCCTGGGACGAGGGACGGCTGGCCGACGACTACCCCGGCATGGTCGTGCTCAACTACGGCCGGATGCCGGAGGAGATCCGCACCAAGGTGGAGAAGGAGGTCGCCGGCCGGCGCACCGGTTTCTTCGACACCCACCCGGCGGACGCCGACCGCGTGGCCAGCGCCGCGCGGATGAAGTCCGCGGGCACCTTCCGGCCGGACGACTCCCTGCCGGCGGCGGCGCTCTTTGCCGACTTCCGGGGCCTGTGCCGGGAGGTGTCCTTCGAGCTCTACCGCGCGGCCTTCGGAGGCAAGGTGGACCGCGCGGCGCTCGTGCCGGTCGCGGAGCTGGAGCGCCGCCAGGGCGCGGAGCAGGAGGCCGTGGCGGCCATGGGCCGCTTCTTCCAGGGCAAGGTCAGCGCCATGCGCCCGCTGAACCTGCCTCTGGAGATCGAGCCGCTGGGGCCCGACCCCAAGGCCGTGGCCCTGGAACTGCGCGACCGCCGCCAGGAGATGGTCGCGGCCGTACCGGCCTACTCCGAGCAGTTCCGCCACTGGGACGACCTGGACACCCGTGGAGTGAAGGCCGGTCAGGCCCGCGCGCTGCTCGAGGCCAACTTCAGGATCGACCCGCAGGCCTTCCATCTGCCCGCCGCCAAGCTCGAGACCACCAGGGCCGCCGAGAAGGTGGTGCGCGAGAAGATGATGGGCCTGGAGGCCGGCCTGGCCGCCTTCGAGACCGCCGCCGGCCGGCGCATCGCCGCGGCGCTGCGGCTGCTCGCGCACCCCTCGGTGGCGGCCAAGCTCGGCGACGCCGAGGCGCTGCGCGCCGAGGCCGCGGACATCCTGCCGGCGGCCCGGGCGCTCTTCGCCGCCACTCCCAAGGCGGTGGAGCTGCGCGACCAGTTCCAGGCGGCGGTCATCCTGCTCAACAACCTGGAGGGCAACCAGGAGAACCCGGCGTTGATCGCCGGCATCACCAGCCGGATGCGGACGCTGTCCCGCGGGCTCGAGGAGCTGCTCAAGGCGCTGGGCGACGCCCGGTACCCGCTGGACCACGCCGACAAGCAGAAGACCCTGCGGGCCTTCATCCTGCCCTTCGCGCCCGGCAGCGAGAACATCGGCGAACTGATGGGCGGCGGCGGCGACGCCCTGAACCGCTTCTTCAACCTCAATACCCGCCTGACCGCGCGGCTGGCGCTCATCGCCGAACGCGTCGAGGAGGCCGTGGGCCTCCAGCGTCTTTCGGAGCCCAAGAAGGACGAAGAGCAGAAAGGGGCGGAGGCCTGACCGAAGCAGGTGCAAGGTTCAAGGTGCAAGGAACAACGAGGATGGCGGGGCCGGGGCCGTTCTTCTCTTCCGTTCCTTGAACCTTGCGCCTTGAACCTTTTCTTCTTGTCCGCCCCCCGCGCCGGGCTATAATCCGGCGGTCCGCAATACCGCGGTTCGAAAGCTAGGAGCTCCCGTGGCCCAGGCCGATGAAGTCCGCCGTTCGCTCAAGGGGATCGCCGCCAAGCTCGACGAGCTAAGGGGGGCTCTTTGACCTCGAAGCCAAGCGCAAGCGCCTGGCGGAGATAGAAACCGAGACCTCCCGGGCCGACTTCTGGCAGACCGCCCCCAACAAAGAGAGCCTGATGCGCGAGCAGCGCGCCCTGCGCGACGCCGTTGGGCTCCAGGACGACTTCGCCCGGCGCCTGGCCGACCAGCAGGAACTCCTGGAGATGGCCGCCGCCGAAGGCGATGCCGCGGCGATCGAGGAACTGGCCGCCGATACCGAGTCGCTCTCCGGCGACCTCCGGCAACTCGAGAAGAGCCTGCTCTTCAGCGGCCCGCACGACCGGCAGGACGCGTACCTCTCCGTGCACGCCGGCGCCGGCGGCACCGAGAGCTGCGACTGGGCGGCGATGCTCCTCCGGATGCTCACCAAGTACCTGGAGGGCAAGGGCTGCAAGGTGCGCCTGGTCGACATCCAGGACGGCGAGCAGGCCGGCATCCGCGGGGCGACCGCCGAGGTCACCGGCGGCTCGGGCGCGGCCGGGGCCTTCGGCCTCCTGCGCTCGGAGAACGGCGTGCACCGGCTGGTGCGCATATCGCCCTTCGACGCCAACAAGCGCCGGCACACCAGCTTCGCCTCGGTCGAGGTGGTCCCGGTGATCGACGACGTCGGCGAGATCGAGATCGACCCCAAGGACATCAAGACCGACACCTTCCGGGCCGGCGGCAAGGGCGGCCAGAACGTCAACAAGGTCGAGACCGCGGTGCGCATCACCCACGTGCCCACCGGCCTCGTGGTGGCCTGCCAGAACGAGCGCAGCCAGCACCAGAACCGCGAGACGGCCATGAAGATGCTGGCCTCGCGCCTCCAGAAGATGGCCGAGGACCGCCGCGCCGAGGAGCTCGAGAAGATCGCCGGGACGAAGCTGGGCATCGACTTCGGCAGCCAGATCCGCAGCTACGTCCTCCAGCCCTATCAGATGGTCAAGGACCACCGCACCGACCACGAGACCGGCAACGCCGACGCGGTTCTCGACGGCAAGCTCGAGGACTTCGTCGAGGCCTGGCTGCGAGCCGAGCTCGGCCGGAGGTCGGCGAAGAAGCCGGGCGGAGACAAGGCGGCGGGGAAATAGGTCACGGAGACGGCGGAGCCGGTTGTTTGGCGGTATCGAGCTCCTTGGCGAAGCGGCGGCGGAGGAACTCCAGCCCCTGCCTACCAGCACGCGCCACCCAGGGTTTGTCAGATTGGGCCCAGGTGTGAAACGTGTCTTCGTGCAACGAAACCATAAGCCCCTTGTCGCTCGGGCTGATGCCCCGCCCCCCGAGGCGCGCATCGGCGGATCCTGTCAGGATAGCCAGGACGTCCATGTCTTCTCTCCCGGAAAGGACATCGAAGTACAGCTCGGGCTGGGCAGTTAGCAGGAGACTGAAGATCGGAGTGGCGGTGTTGCAGCCAGGCCCAGCGGGGATGACATAGCCGTAGTCCACCGCAGTTTCCATCGCGCGCCGATTGCCGCGGCAGGCGGCGTTGGTCAAACACATGAGCCACTTGTCGGCAAGGCCAGGGTACTCGGTGCGGTGGACCCGGTAGATCGCGTATTCCAGTTTCAGCGGCTCGTAGAGGAAGACGCCCGCCACAATGAGCCCGAGCAGCGCGAACGCCACCGCGTAATGGCCGAGCATACCGCGCTTCTCGCGGGTCCCCACGGCAAGCTCCTTTCGGCAGTGCACCTTCCACAGTCTATCCAAGTCAGTGCTCTGGACAAGCTGGAAGCTGGCGCTTCGCTTGCCGCTCCCCTGAATTCCATTGAACTCTCCGTTCTTGTCTGTATCCTAGTGCTTGACCGTCAGCGACGGTGAAAGGAAAGAGAGACCGTGCTTAACAGGCTCCGCAGCGTCGATCCGGAAATCTACCAGGCCATCCGCGAGGAGGTCCGCCGCCAGCAGGTGCTGGTCGAGCTGATCGCCAGCGAGAACTTCGTCTCGCAGGCGGTGCTCGAGGCCCAGGGCTCGGTGCTGACCAACAAGTACGCCGAGGGCTACCCCGGCGCGCGCTACTACTGCGGCTGCGAGTGGGTGGACCGCTGCGAGTCTCTGGCCATCGAGCGCGCCAAGCAGCTCTTCGGCTACGACCACGCCAACGTCCAGACCCACGCCGGCACCCAGGCCAACATGGCCGTGTACCTGGCCACCCTGAACCACGGCGACCTGATCCTCTCGATGGGCCTGGCCTCCGGCGGGCACCTCTCCCACGGCTACAAGCGGAACTTCTCCGGCCAGTTCTACAAGGCCGTCAACTACGGGGTCAACGCCGAGACCGGCCTGATCGAGATGGACCAGGTCCGCAAGCTCGCCAAGGAACACAAGCCCAAGATGATCGTGGCCGGCGCCAGCGCCTATCCCCGGACCATCGACTTCGCCGCCTTCGGCGAGATCGCCCGCGAGGTCGGCGCCATCCTCATGGCCGACCTGGCCCACATCGCGGGGCTGGTGGCCGCCGGACTGCACCCCTCGCCCAAGGGCCACGCGCAGCTGGTGACCTCGACCACCCACAAGACCATGCGCGGACCGCGCGGCGCCATCATCCTGTGCACCTCGGAGTACGCCAAGAAGGTGGACAGCGCCGTGTTCCCGGGCCTGCAGGGCGGCCCGCTGATGCACGTGGTCGCCGCCAAGGCGGTGGCCCTGAAGGAGGCGCTCTCCCCCGAGTTCCGCACCTACCAGACGCGGATCGTCGAGAACGCCAAGGCCCTGGCCGACGGCCTCAAGCGCCGGGGCTTCAAGCTGGTCACCGGCGGCACCGACAACCACATGGTGCTGCTCGACCTGCGCGACAAGGGCATCACCGGCAAGGACGCCAGCGCGGCCCTGGAGATCGCCGGGCTCACCACCAACAAGAACCTGGTCCCGGGCGACCCGCGCTCGCCGGGCGAGACCAGCGGCATCCGCCTGGGCACGCCGGCCATCACCACCCGCGGCATGGGCCCGCGCGAGATGGACCTGATCGCCGACCTGATCCACCGGGTGATCGCCGCGCCCAACGACCGGCGCGTCCGCAAGTACGTGCGCGAGCAGACGCTCGACCTCTGCGACAGCTTCCCCATCTACAACGGGTTGCTGCGCCGGCTCTACGAGCAGGAGCAGGACGCCTACGACATCCCCGCCGCGGGCGGAACCCCGGTGGAGATGTAGGCGGCCTCCGGCATGGGGGCCCAGCCCTGCGGAGCGCCGGGCCTCTACGTCCACGTCCCATTCTGCGTCGCCCGCTGCCGCTACTGCGCCTTCGCGTCGTCGGTCTATGATCGGGCGGGGGCGGAGCGGTACCTGGTGGCCCTCGCGCGGGAAGCGGCGGGCTTTGGGACTTGGGCCTTGGGCTTTGGGAACGGCAGTTGTGCCGAAAGCCCAAAGCCGAAAGCCGAAAGCCGGCCGTTCGCCACGCTCTACCTCGGCGGCGGCACGCCCACGGTCCTGCCGGCCGAACTGCTCGAGCGGCTCTGCGCCCTTCCCGCCATCGCCGCGGCGCTGCGCGACGCCGGGGAGCGCACCGTCGAGGCCAACCCCGGCACGGTCGACGCGGCCAGGCTCGGGCTTCTACGACGGGCGGGCTTCGATCGGATATCGCTCGGCGCCCAGTCCTTCGACGACGCGGAGCTGGCGCTCCTCGGCCGCGTCCACCGGGCGGGGGAAACCGCCGAGGCCGTGCGCCTGGCCCGCGCCGCCGGCTTCGACAACCTGGGCCTCGACCTCATCTTCGGGCTGCCCGGGCAACGCCCGGAGGGCTTCCTCGCCTCGCTCGAAGCCGCGCTGCGGCTGGCGCCGGAGCACGTCTCGCTCTACGGGCTGACCTACGAGCCGGGGACGCCGCTGGCCGAGGAAGTGAAGGGAACAGCCCCCATCGCCGCTCGCCATCGGTATCGGTATCGCAATCGGAGCGGAGCCCGCAATGGGCGGGCGGAGCGAAAAGACTTTTCGCCGCTGCGCGGCTCCGATACCGATAGCGATAGCGATACCGATGCCGATAGGACGGGAACGGCAGATGGCCCCCGCCTCCGCCCCTGCGACGAGGAGGCCGAGCGCGACATGTACCTCGCCGCGGTCGGGCGGCTGCGCTCGGCCGGCTACGCCCACTACGAGATAGCCAACTTCGCGCTGCCCGGACGGGAGTCGCGCCACAACCTCAACTACTGGGCGGGCGGGGAGTACCTTGGCCTGGGCGCCGGCGCGGCCTCGTACCTCGACGGCGAGCGGCGCGTCAACACCGGCGACGTCGCCGAGTACTGCGCCCGGGTGGAGGCCGGCAGATCGCCGGTGGAGTCGGCCGAGCGGCTCGGGGCCGAGAAACGCGCCCGAGAGGCGCTGATGCTCGGCCTGCGGATGACCTCCGGAGTGGACCTCGCCGGGTTCCGCGCGCGCACCGGCTTCGACGCGCAGGCCATCTTCGGCGCCACGCTGGAGAGTCATCTGGCCGCCGGCCGGATCGAGCTTGCCTCGGGCCGGCTGGGCCTGACCCTGGAAGGCCTGCTGGTTGCCAACGCCGTGATGGCGGACTTCATCTGAGTCCCGCAGCCGCACCACGACGCCAGGCCGGCGGGCGGGCTCGCCGGTCGGATATGCCCCTGATATCCCCATATATCTGCGTTCGGATATGCACTTTGCCCAGGGGGGTTGGTTTTTCCGGCGCCTGCGATATATTATAGCCGGACGAACTGAACTGGTCCGCTGGAGGCCGGCATGGCTGGAGAGATCGGCAGAGTCATCAAGCGGCTTCGCGAGAAGGCCCGCCTCCGCCAGTCCGATCTGTCCTCCGCCTGCGGCGTGAAGCAGCCCAACCTGTCCAGGATCGAGAAGGGCCGCTGCGAGCCCCGCCGCGCCACACTCGAGCGCATCGCCGAGGCGCTTGGCACCACGGTCGAGGGCATCGAGGCCGACGTCAATCTGCTGGCGTCCGGCGCCTGGCACTCCAGGGCCGCCGGGGAGGCCGCCGAGGCCCCGACCGTGACCATCCCGGTGCTGAACCTCCCGGCGAGCGGTCCCCTGGAGGTCGGCACGGCCGGGCTGCCGATCGTCCCGATCGAGATGCGTGTGGAGCTGCCGGCCGCCGGAGCGCCCGCCTTCGCCTGCCGGATCAGGGGCGACTCCATGGCCTCCGCGGGCCGCGACAACTTCGCCGACGGAGACCTGGCGGCCCTTGCCCTCAGCCAGCCGCGCGGCGGCGACTTCGCGCTCGTGCAGACGCGCGATGGCGCCTGCCTGCGCCAGATATTCTTCGAGGCCCAGGGCATGCGCCTGGTGCCGCTCAACCGTTCGTACGAGGAGCGGCTCCTGCCCCTGGCGGAGGTGCTCCGGACCTGGAAACTGGTCCAGCACCTGCGGGTGATGGCCTAGCAGCCCGGCCTGACGGATCGGTCCGATCAGGCGGAGCCGTCATATCGAAGCCCCCGGGAATTGCATTCCGCCCTCCCCCGGTTAACCTTTCCGCCATGAGCGTAACCCTGCACACCGACCCAGACTGCCCGGACTGCGCCCGGGTGCGCGCCTGGCTCGTCGCCAACGGCGTGGAGCACCGGGAGCTGAGCGCCGCCGCCTCGCCGGAGACCGTGCGGCTGGCCGCCGAAGCCGGCTACGGCCAACCGGCCTATCCGCTGGTCGAGACCGACGCCGGCCGGATCGTCCGGCCATCCGACCGGGAGCTGGCGCTCTTTCTTGGCAGGGAACTGCCCCCGGTGAACGAGGTCGACTGCCTCATCATCGGCGGGGGGCCGGCCGGGCTGACTGCGGCGCTCTACCTCGCCCGCGAGCGGGTCAGCACCGTGGTCCTCGAGAAGGCGACGCCGGGGGGGCAGGTCAACACCACCAGCTTGGTCGAGAACTATCCGGGATTCCCGCAGGGCGTGGACGGCCCCGACCTGATGGTCAAGCTGACCTACCAGGCCCGCCGCTTCGGCGCCGAGGTGCTCTTCCCCATGGAGGTCTCGGCCCTGCGGGAGGCGCCGGGCGGCGGCCACGAGGTCTCCGCCGGCGGCCGGGTCTGGCGGGCCCCGGCGCTGATCGCCGCCCCGGGCAGCGACTACCGGCGGCTGGCCGCCCCCGGAGCCGCCGAGCTCATCGGCCGGGGCGTGGGCTACTGCGCCACCTGCGACGCGCCCTTCTTCCGCAACAAGACCGTGGCGGTGGTCGGAGGCGGCAACAGCGCCGCCGAGGAGTCGCTCTTCCTGCTCCGCTTCGTGAAGGAGCTCCACCTCTTCCAGAATCTCCCGGAGCTGACCGCCCAGCGTCACCTGGCCGACAAGCTTGCCGCCGACCCGCGGGTGCACATCAACCTCAACTCCGAGGTCACCGCCGTCCGGGGCGACCCGGGGTCAGGCGTACGCAGCGTGGCTGTGCGCGACCGGGCCAGCGGCCAGGAGCGCGAGGTGGCGGTCCAGGGCGTCTTCGTCTTCATCGGCCGGACCCCGAACACCGGCTGGCTCCGGGGCTACGTCGAGCTCGACAAGGCCGGCTTCGTAGTCACACGGCCCGGATCGGTGGAGACCTCCCGCCCGGGGTTCTTCGCCGCCGGCGACTGCCGCTCGGGCGCGCGCGCCCAGATCACCACCGCCGCCGGAGACGGCACCATGGCCAGCTTCCTGGTCCGCGAACTGCTTCGCGAGCGGGAGTCGTGACGCGCTGGGCGGTGCCGCCGGCGGGCCATCTGCACTTGATTTCGGCCCATGGGCGCTTAAGTTATCAAGCCCGGCAATAGTGCCGGTTCCGCCGCCGACGTCCTTCGGACGGACCCCCTTGGAGGAAGAGGCTTTGACGAACGCAGTTCAGATGCCCCTGCTGGAACGACTGGCCGCCGCCGACTTCGGTCCGCGGCAGGCCCTGGCCCTGCGCCGCCATCTGGCCGTCTTCCCGGAAGACCGCAAGGAACTCGACCGCCTGCTGGCCGCCTTCGAGCGCGAACTGGAAGGCTCCCTCCCCAAGGAGGAGGCCCCGGTGCGCCGCGGCGTGTTCCTCTGGGCGCTGGGCCGCGACGAGGAGGCCGACGACCAGCTTCGCCACCGCCGTTCCGTGCCCCTGGCCAGCTTCGTCGCCGGGCAGATCCGCCTGGACCGCGGCGATGCCAAGGAGGCCGTCGAGCTCTTCGCGGCCGCCGCCCACGGGGGCGGCGAAGCCGCCGCCGTGGCCCTGGCCGGACAGGCCGAGGCCCTGCGCAGGTCGGGCAAGGCCAAGGAGGCCGCCGAGGCCGCGGCCAAGGCCGCCAAGCAGTCGGCCGGGGCCGCCGAGGTGCTGTGCATGCAGGGTCGCCTGGCCGAGGATGACGGCGACCAGCAGAAGGCCCTGGACCTCTACGAGGCGGCGCTGCGCGCCGACCCGGACTGCCCCGAGGCCAACTTCCGTAGCGGCTGGATCCTGGACCTGCGCGGCCTGGACAACGAGGCCGTCGAGCGCTACCGGCGCGTGGCCGGCGGCTCGAGCCTCTTCGCCAGCGCCCTGGTCAACCTCGGCCTGCTCTACGACGAGGCCGGCGAGTTCAACCAGGCCATCGCCTGCTTCGAGCAGGCCCTGCGCCTGGAGCCCGGCAGCGAGCGGGTGCGCCTGTACCTCTCCGACGCCATGGCCTCCACCGAGATGTACTACGACGAG
>JAKLDR010000055.1 GCA_022703445.1 Planctomycetota bacterium
GGTCGAGCCCACGGTGATGTCAAATGAGCCCGCGCCGACCGCGGTCGTATCGCTGTCGGCATAGCCGCCCGAGGCGACCTGGCCGGCGGTCGCCAGCTGCGAAACCGTGAACGTATAGGTGCCGACCGGTGTGTTGGTCGAAGCGGCGGCCGAGACCACGTCGCTGTCGCTGACCGTCGTGGACTTGGAGTTCCAGAGGTCGCTCTTGGAGAGCTCGTCCATGACGGTCTTGAGCGCCAGCAGGTTGGTGTTGATGTTGGTGAAGGCGGTCTTCTGGGCGTTGGCCTTGTCGATCTGCTCCTGAAGCAGGTCGAGCGGCCGCCGCTCGATGGACATCAGCTGTTGGACGATGCTGGCCGTATCGATGCCGGATATCAGACCGGTGATGCTGGTGGCGGCTTGAGTCATCGCCTAACCCTCCCTGCCATCCATCCCGCAGCCCGCCCCACGAGGACAGACTTCGGGACGCCCTCTCAGCCTTCAGCGCCACTAGGTTATCGGTCGTTGCCAGGGGACGCTTAAGGGCAAAAACGCCCGCGCCGGGAGCCGCATCGCCTTGCCGTGCAGACACTTATATCCGCCGGCGGCTTTTCCTGCGTTTTGCTTTCACTATTTTGACTGCTTGGCCCGTGGGGCAGCCACCGCCGGGGCCGTTCAAGATGCCCTTGCGCCCCGGAGCTTTCCGGGGATATTGGGGGAACTGAAAGGTCCCCTCCCATGGCCCAGCTGCCCGTAGTCCGACTCAAGACCCAGCGCAATTCCAACCACCCCTGGGTCTTCGGCAAGATGGTCGGACACCCCGACCGCCGGGTGGGACCGGGGACGCTGGTCGAGGCCCGGGACCGCGACGGGGGGTTCGTCGGGCGTGGCATCTACAACCCGGCCAAGACCATCGCCCTGCGCCTGCTGACCGAGTTCCCGGCCGAGCAGATCGACGACGACTTCTTCCGCCGGCGCCTGACCGAGGCCAAGGCGCTCCGCGAGAGCGTGCTGCGCCTGCCCGAGGTGACCGATAGCTACCGCCTGGTGCACAGCGAGAGCGACGGTCTGAGCGGGCTGATCGTCGACAAGTTCGCCGACGTCCTGGTGGTAGAACCCTTCAGCGCCGGCTACCTCGCGCTGGGGCCGGCGGTCATCCGCGTCCTGCAGGAGCTCTACCCCAACGCCTGGGTCTGTTTCCGTCCCGATCCGCGGACCGAGGAGGTCGAGGGCGTGAGCTTCGCGCCCCTGGTCCGCAAGTACCCGGCGCCCGACGGGGTGGAGATCCGCGAGAACCGCCTGCGCATGTGGGTCGATTTCAAGAGCGGCCACAAGACCGGCTTCTTCCTGGACCAGCGCGACAACCGCAGCCGCGCCGCGGCGATGGCCCGGGGCCGCGAGGTCCTGGACCTGTGCTGTTACACCGGGGGCTTCACCATCTCCACCCTGCTGGGCGGAGCGGCCCGGGCCACCGGCGTGGACCTCGACGAGAAGGCCCTGGACACCGCCGGAAGGAACGCCAAGCTCAACGGCGTCTCCCCCGAGCTGGTCCACGCCAACGCCTTCGACTTCCTGCGGCAGTCGGCGGCCGCCGGGCGGAAATGGGACATGGTCATCGCCGACCCGTCCAAGCTCGCCGGCGTGCGTGCGGAGATATCCCGCGGCATGCGCACCTACGGCGACCTCAACAAGCTGGCCATCGAGGCCGTCCGGCCGGGCGGGATCCTGGTCACCTGCTCCTGCTCGGGGCTGATCAGCCCGGACGCCTTCATGAGCATCGTCCGCAACTCGGCCGGGGAGGCCGGGACGACCCTCAAGGTCCTGGAGTACGCCGGCGCGGCGAGCGACCACCCGGTGGCCTCCAACTTCCCGGAGGGCCGGTACCTGAAGGCGCTCTTTGCGCAGGTCTTCCCGGGCAAGAAGATGCCCCGGCGGCCGCCCATGGCCGAGCGCGCCGAGGCTGGCCCGCGCGACGCACGGCACCCGGCGAAGTCTACCCCCCGCCCAGCTCGGCCAGCATCTCCCGATCCATCCGCGCCCTGACCGTCCTCCGGTCGAGGTCCAGAAGCCGCGCGGTCTCCTCGTAGGAGCCGGTCCGGCTGTGGACCAGCGCGGCGTAGCGCCCGAGCAGTTCCCCGGCCGAGAGCCGGCCCGCGGCTACTTCGGCCAGGAAGTGCTCGCGGACGTCGAGCCGCTCCAGCCGCGCCGGCCGATACTCCTTGCGGACCAGCACGTTGCGCACGCACTGGGCCAGCTCCCGGATGTTGCCGGGCCAGGCGTAGTCCGCCCCGAGGTGCCCGGCGATGTAGGCCTCCACCTCGGCGGCCAGGTTTTCGGCCTCCCCTTCGCCGGCGGCCCCCCTGGCGATGTGCAGGACCAGGTTGTGCAGCTCCCCCGGGGAGTCGGCCAGGCGCTCGCGCAGGGACGGCGTGGCGATCACGTCGGAGCACAGCCGGTAGTACAGGTCGGCCCGGAAGCGCCCGGCGGAGATCTCGCGCTCCAGGTCGCGGTTGGTGGCCACGATCACCTTGCCCTGGAACCGGCGCGGGGCGGTCTCGCCCAGCCGCTGGAAGGTCCGGGTCTCGAGCACGCGCAGCAGCTTGACCTGCAGCGACACCGCCAGTTCCCCGATCTCGTCCAGGAAGACCGCGCCCTCCGGCGGACAGACCTCCAGCCACCCCGGGTGGTCGGCCTGGGCGCCGGTGAAGGCCCCCTTGCGGTGGCCGAAGAGTTCCGATTCGATCAGCGTCGGGCTCAGGGCCGAGAGGTCCAGCGCGTGGAAGGCTCCTCCGGGGCCGGCCGCGAAGCTGCGCGTGCGGAGGTCGAAGGGCAGATAGCGGGCCAGGCCCACGGCCCTGGCCACCAGTTCCTTGCCGCTGCCCGAGGGCCCGGTGATCAGCGTGGTGATCTCGCCCATCTGCCGATAGAGGCCCCGCCGGTAACGGCGCATGTCGTGTGTGAAGACCGACTGCCACGCCGCCGCCCGCAGCCTGGCCGCCGGCAGCGACTGGCCGACGATGAAGGAGTAGATGTGGTGGAAGGCGCGCCGGATCTGGAAGAAGATCGCGAAGATGTGGGGCAGTTCCTCGATCACCGCGGCGGAGGCGACCGAAGGCGCCAGGTAGTGCCTGGCCAGGGCGGCGAACTCGTCGTAGAAGTCCGCGCGGCACCGGCCCGCCCCGCCAGGCTCGAGCGCCTCCAAAGCCATTTTCAGGAAGCGCTCGCTGTAGCGCTGGTAGAGCATCAGCAGCACGACATCCTCGTAGAGCGCCCGGTCCTCATCGGGGAGGCCGCCGCCGGACTCGATCCTGCGGCGCAGGCCGTCGGCCATGTCGGCCATGCGCCGGTCGATCCGAAGCAGATTGGCGCGGCGCTCCGAACCGGGGTCGGTCATGCTCCAGACCGGCCCCTCGTCGATGAAGTCCCCGCCCAGGACAAGCCGCTCGCGCTCGATCCACTCCGGGAGAAACGGGTTGCTGTAGATCAGCCCGGTGGCCGTCTCCAGGAAAACACGTTCCTCAGCTGAGATGATTCCTGCCATTTCTCCCTCGCTTTCGACATAGAATGTATATGCATGAGCATATTATGTCAATTAGGACGTTGGCGACATCAGCATAGTAATCCTAAGGCACGCCTTAGCGCGAGATGCATTCTGTAGACTCATGGCATCCAGTGCGCTTTCCTATCGGCACAAAGGAGGGCATGACATGCTGCTAACGGACGGAAGGCACACTGGCGTTACCCCCGGATGGCTCTGGGGCGTCGTCCTGACGATCGGGATGTGCGCGGGCCTGGGCGGGAGGGCCGAGGCCGCCGGGCTGCTGATCGCCGACGGCGGCAACGGCGGCGTACTCGAGATCGAGGAACACACCGTGGCCGTGGTGATCAACAACGGCGTGGTCGTCACCACCGTAACCCAGGTGTTCAGGAACACGGAGAACCGGCAGGTGGAGGCGCTCTACACCTTCCCGGTGCCCAAGGGAGCCTCGGTTTCCAACTTCAGCATGTGGATAAACGGCCGGGAAATGGTCGGCGAGGTCGTCGAGAAGGCGCGCGCCCGGGAGGTCTACGACAGCTACCGGCGAGTCAACCGCGATCCGGGGCTGCTGGAGCAGACCAGCTACAAGACCTTCGAGATGCGCATCTTCCCGATCCCGGCCAACGCGCTCCAGAAGGTGCAGATCGCCTACTACCAGGAGCTGGACTTCGATCACGACTGGGCCACCTACGTCTACCCCCTGGCCACCTCGGCGCGGCAGCCGGCCGACGCCCGGGTGAAGGGCAAGTTCGGCCTGAGCCTGGAGATGAAGAGCGAGGTGCCCATCGTCGCCGTCGAGAGCCCCAGCCACCCGAAGGAGTTTGCGACCGCCCGGCACACCGAGAACTACGTGCAGGCCAGCCTCGAGGCGACCGGCGGCTCGCTGGCCCGTGACCTGGTCCTGGCCTGTCACCTCAGCCGGCCCCGGACGGGGCTGGACTTCGTCGCCTCGCGCCCCGCCGGGGAGGACGGTTACTTCTGCCTGACGCTCACTCCGGGCGAGGACCTCGAGCCGCTGGACAAGGGCATGGACTACGTCTTCATCCTGGACGTCTCCGGCTCGATGGGCACGGACGGCAAGCTGGCCATGAGCCGCACGTCGCTCGGCGCCTTCATGAAGTCCCTGGGCGACAAGGACCGCTTCGAGGTCATCACCTTCAACCTGCAGCCCTCTACGCTCTTCGGCAGGCTCGCCGCGCCGGACGCGGCCAGCCTGGACAAGGCCGTCCGGCACCTCGGTACGATGGAGGCCCGCGGCGGCACGACCCTCAATCCGGCGGTCTCCGCGGCCTACCGCTACTCCGAGTCCGGCCGGGTGCTCAACGTGGTGCTGCTGAGCGACGGTCTGACCGAGCAGGCCGAGCGCGCCGAGCTGCTGGGCCTCATCCGCAACCGCCCGCAGGGCTCCCGGGTCTTCTGCGTGGGAGTCGGCAACGAGGTCAACCGGCCGCTGCTGACCCAGCTGGCCGAGGACTCGGGCGGACTGGCCGCCTTCATCTCCTCCGGCGACGACTTCGAGCGCCAGGCCCGGGCTTTCCGGCGCAAGCTCAGCTACCCGGTGGCCGCCAACGTGAAGATCGCCTTCGCCGAGGGCCGGGTCTACGACCTGGCCCCCGAGCGGATCCCCAACCTCTACCACGGCCAGCCCATCAGGCTCTACGGCCGCTACCGCGGCTCGGGGCCGGTGGCCTGCAATCTCTCCGCGGAGATCTCCGGACGCGACTTCCGCAAGAGCGTCGAGCTCAACCTGCCCGAGAAGGACGAGGGCAACCCGGAGATCGAGCGCATGTGGGCGTGGCACCGCATCCAGGACCTGCTGGCCGAGGCCGACCGCTCAGGATCGCGCACGCCGGTGCTCGACCAGGTGATCCGCCTGGGCGAGGGCTACTCGATCGCCACCGAGTACACCTCCTTCATCGTCCTGGAGAACGACGCCGAGTTCGCCCGCTGGAAGATCGCCCGCCGGAACGCCACCCGGCTGGAGCGCGACCGACAGGCCCAGGAGCGGGTCCGCGCCGAGCTCGGCCGGCTGCGCCAGAAGTCCGCCCAACAGCTCGGGCCGGTGGAGGCGGCGGCTCCCGGCGGGCAGGGCCCGGCGGCGCCGTCGGCCGCGGCTCCGGCCGTCTCGTCCGCGCCGGGCAGCCCGGTGGCCTCGGCGCCCCAGCGCTCCCGCCCGAGCCGGGGGATCGACCTGCACATCGGCGGCGGCGGGGGAGCCATAGATCCGCTGACCGGCGGCATCGCCCTGCTCCTGGCCGCCCTGGCGGCCGGGACGGCCGCCGGAGGCCGCCGGGACAGGGACGGCAGGCGCGGATGACGGAGACCCGGCCGGTGCAGCCCTCCTCCCACCGCCGGTCGGAAACGGAGCGGGCGGGGCGCCTCCCGGGCGCCTCGCTCCTCCTCTCTGCGGCGGCCCTGGCGGTCTTCCTGGTGCCGGGTGCCGCCAGACTCCTCGAATACGACCGCTCGGCCCTGGCCGCCGGAGAGCTCTGGCGGCTGGTCACCTGCCACTGGACGCACTGGGGGGCCGAGCACCTGATCTGGGATATGGTCGTCTTCGCGCTGCTGGGGGCGGCCTGCGAGGGCCGCTCCCGGCGGCGCCTATGGCTGGGGCTGGCCCTGTCGGCGCTGCTCGTGCCCGCCGCGGTGTGGCTGGTCATCCCCGGGATGGAGCGCTACCGCGGCCTGTCCGGGCTCGACTCCATGCTCTTCGCCCTGCTGGCGACCGAGGTGCTCCGCGAGAAGCTCGCCGCTGGCCGGCGGCTCTGGGCTCTGGCCGCGGCCGCCGCCGCCCTGGCCTTCGCCGGGAAGATCGCCTGGGAACTGGCCACCGGCACGGCGGTCTTCGTGGACAGCTCCGCCGCCGGGATGGTCCCCGTGCCGCTGGCCCACCTGGTCGGCGCGGCCTGCGGCGCCCTGGCCGGGATGGCGCCGATGGCGCCGCCACTGGCGCAACCGGACGAGGCAACTAGAATCCATCCCAAAACTTGGTAGGGTCGCGACGCGAGGGATTGAGGCCGGAGGCGAGGAGAGAGGAGGAAGCTGTGTTCGAAGGACACAGCGACGACGAACGACGAAGCCTCCGGGCTCAAGACCCGCGTCCCTCCGGGTTGCGGGCGGGGCCGGACGTCTGCGGTGTTGCCCTTCGACTCGCCATCGGGCTCGCTCAGGGCCCCGAGCATGGCCGAGGGGCTCGTCGTCGCCGTATCGCTGCGGATACGGCTTCCTCCTCGCGCCCTGCATCCACCCGGCCCAGCCCGCAACGCGGCCCTAACAGGTTCTGGGATGGGTTCTAGAATGGCCCCGGCGCGAGGGAACCGGCCATGACCCAGGAACCAGGCGGCGGTGGAGGAGGCGGAACCGCCCATCCGGCCCCGACGCCGGCCGACGTCCTGCGCGGCCTGGTGGCCGAACTCCGGGCCGGCTCCAGTCCGGTCCACTCCAGGGTCCACCTGGCCTGCCTGCAGGGCCGCCGCCGCATCGAGTTCCTGGAAGCGACCGTCGCCGAGGTGAAGTCCTGGCCGGAGCGCGGGCTGCTGCCCGCGTCCGACGCCGTACACCTGACCGCCGCGCTGGCCGCCGAGATCGGCGAGATCGAAGGGCTCATCCGGGAGGCCATGGCCGATCCGAAGCCGGCCATCCCGATGGCCAGGCTGGTGAGCTCCGCGCCGTCCCCGGAGCCGGCCCCGCCCACTCCGCCGTCCGCGGCAGCGACGCAGCCTCCGGCCGCCGCAACTGCACCCGTCCCGGCCGGCGCCGCGGAGCCCGCGGCCGAGCCTGCCATCCCCGTCCCGGCGATTCCCTGGTACGCGGAGGACAAGAACCTCCGGATCCTCGCCAACCTGGGCATCCTGGTCTTCAACGTCGGGCTGATCGGCTTCATCACCTCGGCCTGGGGCGCGCTCCGCGACCCGACCAAGGTGGCCATCCTGACGGCCTACGCCGGCATGCTGCTGGCCGGGGGGCTGGCGCTGCGCCTGAAGACCAAGCTGGCGGTCACCGGCACGGCCATGCTGGCGCTGGCCGTTTTGGCCGTGCCCATCGACTTCTTCGCCGTGCACAACTACGGGCTGACCGGGCTGTCGAGGGGCGCGCTCGGGCTGATCGGCTCGGGGGCCTGCTGGCTGGTGGCCGCGGCCATCGCGCTGCTGGTCCGGGAGAAGCTCTTCGTCTGGATCGCCTACCTGGCCGGGGCGGCGGCGGTCTGCTGGGGCTGCGACGCCGCCGGCCTGGAGTGCCGCCACTGGAGCGGCCCGCTGCTGCTCCTCTTCCTGGCCTGCCTGCTGCCCGCCTGGATCAGGCGCCGCCTGCCGCCCCGGGCCGATGGGGACGCCGCCCGCGCCGGCCTGCCGGACCTGCTGCTCGCCCCGGCGGAGGCCTTCGCCATGGCCGGCGCCACGGCGGCGCTGCTGCTGCACCTGGGCTTCTGGCTGGGCGCCGGGCTGCTGGACGCCCGCGAAAACCCCGCGGCCGTCCTGGCGCCGCTGGCCCTGGGCTGCATCCATTTCGTCCTGGCCGCCGCACTGACCCGGGCCTGGCCGCTGCTCATCCCCGCCGCGGTCCTCAAGCCGGTCATCCTGCTGGCCGCGCTGCGGGCCGCGGGCGTCCCATCCGGAGAATGGCCCGCCTGGCTGATGCTCCTGGCCGCGGCCATGGCCATGGCCGCCGCGTGCGCCTCCCGGCGCGCCGGAGGGATCTGGACCGTGCCCCACCTGGCAACCGGATGGGTCTCCGGCAGCATCGCCCTGCTCTGGGCGCTGGGCGCCAGCGCAGTCGACGGCTTCCGGCCGGACGGCTCCGGGGCGCGCTCCTCACTCGACACGCTGATCCTGACCGCCGCCTGGCCGCTCGTGGCCGGCGCGGCCTTCGCCCTGCTGCGCGGCAGTCCGGCCGGGACGATCATGGCCGGGCTGCTGGCCATGTTCGAGACCGCGCTGCTGCTCAGGCGCCAGGATGCCGGCTTCGAGACGGCCCCGACGGCGTACGTGCTCCTGGCCGCGGCCCTGGCCGTCCTGGGAGCGCTGGCCGCCCGCAGGGGGGAGGCGCGCAGGGTCCAGGCCGCGGCGCTGCCGGTCATCGGCGACCTGTGCGCGGCAGTCGCCCTGACCTGCATCCTGGCCCGCTCCGGGGATTTCTGGGCGGCGCCCTGGGCGCGCTGGGCGCTGGCCGCGCTGCTCGGCGCGGCCCTGCTCTACTCCGGCGAGGCGTTCCTGTCCGGGCGCAGGACCGAGTGGCCGGCCCTGGCCGCCGCGCACCTGGCGATCATCGCCGCGGCCCGCGCCGCCGGGCTGGACTGGCCGTGGCTGGCGCCGGTCCTGGCCGGCGCGGGGCTGGCATCGGCCGCGGGGCTGCTGCGCGACGGGCGGCTGCGGGCCCCGGCGCTCGTCTGGGGCAACCTCGCGGCGCTCGCCGCGCTCGGCCTTGCCCTGGCGGTCTGTCTGGACCGCCCGGAGGACCGCTGGCTGGCGCTGGTCGCGGTGGCCGCGGCGGCGGGGCTGCACCTGCTCACCGCCGAGGCCGCGGAGCTGGCCGCGGCGCGCTTCTCGGGGCTGCTGCTCGCCGGCACGGCCTGCGGCCTGCTCGCCTTCCAGCTCGGCCTGCCCGGGAGGTTCCTATGGTCCGCGGCCGCCGCCCTGGCGCTGGCCTACCACTTCATCGGCGACTTCGGCCGGGAGCGATCATGGAAGGCCCTGGCCGGCGCCGCCTCCGACCTGGCGGCCGGGGCGGCGATGGCCGCGGCCCTCTTCTCGGGGCTGCTCGGAGCCGCCGGTTGGGGCGTGCTGCCGGTGCTGCTCATCGCCTCCGTCGGCGCGGCCATCTTCCACGCCATCGGCTGCGAGCTGCGCAGGTCGGGCGGCCCCGGCGCCGCCCCCGCGGCCTGGGCCTTCGCCTGGACGGCGGGCCTCGTCACCGCCGCCGGCATCGAGATCCTCCACGCCAGGGCCGGACTGTGGCCGGAGCTCTTCCTGCTGGCCGCGGCGGCGGCCCACGTCCACGCGGCGCTGCGGCGCGGCCGGGCCGCCTCGGAGTACGCGGCGCTGGCCCTGGCCGCCGCCGCCTACCTGCTGGCCCTGGAGGACCTGGAACTACCCCGCCGCCACCTGGGGCTCCTGGCGACGGCCCTGCCGCTGGCCTTCCACGGGCTGAGCCTGCTGGCCGCCCGGCGCGGGTGGCCGGTCTTCCGCACGAGCGCCTTCGACCTGGCCGTCCCGGCAGCCGCCGGCGCCGTGCTGCTGGCGCTGGTCTTCTCCCTGGACCGGGCGCCCGCGCCCGAGCTATGGCGGGAGGCTCCGCTCTGGAATGCGGTCGGGGTCTTCGGCCTGCTGGCCGCGGTGCACCTGGCCCTGAGCTTCGCCCGGGAGCTGCCCCGCTCCTGGCCGGGGCCGGCCGGCTTCAACCTGGCCGGCTCGGCGCTGGCCGCCGGGACCTGGCTGCTGGTGCTGCGCGTCTTCTCGACGGGCACGCCCTACCGCGCGCTCTGGATCATGGGCATCGTCCCGCCGCTGGCGGCCTACGGCCTGGTCCTCATGCGCCGGGGGCACGGCCCGCGCGGCTGGGCGGCGCTGGGCGTGGGGCTGGCCGTCTCGGTCCTGGCCCTCTGGCAGGCGCTGCTCTTCCCCGACCGGCCGATGGTGGCGGCCCTGGCCTTCGGGGTGGCCGCGGCGCTCTACGGCGCCGTCGCCGCCTTCCTGAAGTCGCCCTGGTTCGCCGCCGCGGCGTCGGCGGCCTTCACCGTGGCCTTCTTCTCGATGCTCCGGAGGCTGCACGTGCCGCCGGACCACTACGTGCTCTGGCTCACGGCGCTGGGCGCGCTGCAGTCCCTGGCCGGGAGCCTCTCCGGCCGCGGCGAGCGGACCCGCCGCCCGGCCATGTTCGCCGGCATGCTCCTGGCCGCCGGGGCGGCCGCCTGGATCGCCGTCCGCCACGACGTCTACCTGGACCGCTCGGGCGGGGCGCTGGACGCGGCCATCTGGACGACGCTGGCCGCCTCGGCGGCCTTCGCCATCGTGGCGGTCTGCCGCCGCTCGCTGGCCGCGGCCTACCCGGCGGCGGCCATGCTGCTCGGCAGCTACTACCTGGTGCTACACCGCTTCGAGGTCGGTTACGCCGAGCCCTACACCGTGCCGGTGGCGGGGCTGGTGCTGCTCTGGGCGCACCTGGTGGCCGCCCGGCGCTGGGGGCGCCCGGCCGGGACCGCCGCGGCGGTCGCCGGGCTGGTCCTGGCCCTGGCCCCGTCGCTGGCGCTGTCGATCGACCGGAACTCGCCGGAGCACCTCGGCCACATGCTCTCGGCCTTCGGCCTGGCCCTGGCCGCGGCGGTTGCCGGGATGATCATGCGGCGCAAGGCCTACCTGATCGCCGGCGTGGCCGCCTTCGCGGGCGAGGGCTTCGTCAAGCTGGTGCACTTCAAGATCGAGCACAACGTCTCCGACTGGGTCTGGCTGCTGCTGGTCGGCCTGGTCATCATCGGATTCGTGCTCTACGCCGAGACCCGGCGCAACCAGCGACTGCGCGCCAGGGCCCAGGAGGCCAGGGCGCGGTTCCGGGCCATGTTCGAGGGGTGGGAGTAGGGGCGGCACCGCCGACCGCATCCGCCTGGCCGCTCAGTGCCTCAGCGCCCCGTCCTCGGCCAGGGCCCGCAGGCCCTCGCGAACGGCCTCGGCCAGCTCGGCGCGCTGGGCCTCGTCGCGGGCGGCGGCCAGCCGGGCCTGCATGCGCCGCGCGAAGATGCCGCGCACCGACTGCTCGGAGCTCAGCCGCTCCAGGACCTGGGCGGAGACCTCCACGGAGGCGTCCTCCACGGCCAGGTGGATGAAGCGGCCGCGCAGCTCGGCCTCCAGCTCCTCCACGGCCAGGGGGAAGGCGGCCGCCCCGCTCAGCTCCACCAGGGCCAGGCGCTCCCCGCCGGCCGAGCCGGCCACCGCCGCGACCAGCTCCTGGCGGGACCCGAAGTGCGCCAGGTCCATGGGCAGGCGCATCCACTCCACGGAGGTGGTGCTCACCGGCTCGACGCGCGGCTCGCGGCCGGGCTCGAGAGTCACCAGGGCGGCGCGGCGGGTGCCCAGCTCCGGCTCGCGGAAGGACAGCCCGAAGGGCGTGCCGGGGTAGGCGCCCCACAGCCGCCCGGATAGGCGCAGCTCCAGGAAGGCGTGGCGGTGTCCGAGGGCCACGTAGTCCGCGCCGGCCGAGGCCAGTTCCTCGGCGGTGGCCGGCAGGTCCTGGCTGCGCCGCGCCCGGGCTGAGCCGACCTCCCCGTGCACGACCAGCACCTCGCAGGCGCCGTCGTCAGGCCGGCGGAAGTCGGCCAGGAAGGCCGCCGGGGTGGACTGCGGGTCCCAGGCCAGGCCCTGGAAGGCCACGGCCGAGCCGTCGCGCTCGACCACGAAGCGCTCGCCCAGGCGGGGATTGAGGAAGGTCCGCACCCCGGCCGGCAGGGAGTCGGTGCGGTAGACCGAGCGCGAGGAGGCGGCCGCATCGTGCGTGCCGGGGGCCACCACCACGGCGATGCCCTCGTCGGTCAGCCGCCGGAGCGCGCCGCGCACCTGCTCGACCAGCGCGGCCTCCGGCCCGGGGCGGTCGAAGAGGTCGCCGGCCACCACCAGCGCCGCGACCTCGTGCTCCAGGGCCAGGTCGGCCAGGCGCTCGAAGGAGCGCCACTGGAGGTCGGCCAGCCGCGAGGCGCAGTGCTCCAGTCCGGACCAGGGCCGGCCCAGGTGCACGTCGGCGGTGTGGAGTATCGTCGGCATACGCGGCCTCCGGCGCCCCCGCCCCTGCGGTGGCGACGCCCCGGTGTATCACCCGGCCCGCGGCATGTCAAGGGCCTTTGCCGGCAACGCACGGCCCTTCTGTCCCCGCGCCTTGGCGGCTCGGTACGGGGAGGCGAACACCCGACACGCAACACGCAACACACAACATGCAGTGAATAGCGGAAAGTTTCGTCGATGAACTACTCCGAAGTACGGATCGGCTCTTTCCTCTGTCCCACTGCGTGTTGAGTGTTGCGTGTTGGATGTTGCATGTTCGTCCCCGGAACGCTGCTGGCCCCAGGCCTCTGTGCCGGCCGGGACACCGTTCCCAGGGAGAACGAGAAGATCCCGGCCTGGGGCGCGGGGCTCAGCCCTACTTGCCGGAGGCGGCCTGGCCGGCCAGCTCCAGGGTCTTCAGGTCGCGCTCGAACCGCCCCGACGGCCAGCTGTTGATGTAGACCTCGCCGCGCTCGTCCAGGCAGCGGTTGATCTTCGCGGCCAGGTCGCCGGAGGCCTTGCCGTCGAGCAGCGCCTTCTCCAGGAACAGGATGGCCTCGCAGATCTCCGTGCCCTCGCGGAGCATCTCGAAGCGCTCGGTGGCCACCGGGCCGTCGGGCCCCGGGGCGAGCATGGCCAGGGTGCTGCAGCCCGGCCCGCCGGTCCCGCGGCCGTTGCCGACCTCGCGGAAGCGGCCGCGCTCGTCCTTGACCGGGAAGATGTCGGCGCCGAAGTCGCTGACTCCGTCCTGGGCGCGCAGGATCTCGTCCTCGGGCACGCTGCGCAGCAGGGTCAGGTCCGAGTAGTCGCGCATCATGGTGCGCCAGGTGAAGCACCAGATGTTGGGGCGCGGTTTGAGGAGCTCCTTCCCGTTGCGGGGCTTCAGCGGCCCGAGCGTCCAGACCGAGTCGGCCTGGCGCGTGGGCATGTAGACGCCCTTCTCCACGGCGTTGAAGCGCATGCCCAGGGTCCCGTTGTGCGCGGTGTAGCTCCACTGCCCGTCGGGCCAGAGCTTCTTGTGCATGCTGACCACCTCGGGGATGGGCGGGTAGCAGTAGCTGTTCCAGCCCTGGGCGGTGACGTCCCACCAGCCGCGGGCCTCGGCCTTCTTGCGGACCTCGTCGAGCACCGGCTTCCAGAAGTTGAAGCTCTCCTCGGTGCCGGGCACGGGCAGGTCGACGCGCCCGAGCTTGCCGGTGGCCGGGTCCAGCGAGGAGACCGCGGTGACCAGGCCCTTGTGGGTCAGCTTGCCGTCCTTCTGGCCGGCCTCGCCCCAGCAGTTGATGCGCAGCAGCGTCGGCTTGCCGACGTGCTTGGCCACCGTCTCCAGATACTTGTCGAGCACGCTGTAGTCGTGCTTCCAGGAGCCGTCGGCCTGCTTCACCCAGCGGACCATGGACTCCTCGTTGCTGCAGTCCACGCCGCCCTTGTCGCCGCCGTAGAAGTTGATGGCCAGGTTGACGATCGCCTGGCGCGAATTGACCTCGGCCATCAGGCCCATGGACCTGCCCAGCAGCTCCAGGTGCTTGTCGCTCCAGAGCGGCACGCCGTAGTGCTTGGCGATGGCGTCTTCCGAATGGTAGGCGAAGTGCATCAGCCGGAAGTCCTTGGGGTCGGGCATGGCCCACTCGGACACGGTCAGCTTCAGCGGCACCTCGGTGGCCTTGAGCCCGTCGGCCGAGAGGGTGATCCGGCCCTCGTACCGGCCGGCCTTGGCGTCCTTGGGCACCCGCACGGTGAACCAGAGCGGGGCCAGCGCTCCAGGGGTCTGGTTCCGGCGCATGACCTGGATGGGCCCGCTGCCCACGTACTTGCCGTGGTTGCGGGGGTAGAACTCCTTGGGCGCGGGGGCCTTGGACACCGGGATCTCCGCGGGGATGGCCTCGAACAGCGCGTCGTAGCGGAAGGCCGGCGCCCAGGACTTGCCCGGCTCGACCGCCGCGGCGTAGCGCACGCGCACGGCGGAGGCCGGGATCTTCCCGCCGCCCTCGGCCGCGGTCAGCTCCGAGACCGAGACCTTCAGCCCCTTGATGGCCGCGTCGGAGCTGACCACCAGCCGCCCGGAGAAGACCCCGTTCCGAGGCGAGGAGACGGTCACCGGCAGCAGGTCGCCGCCGTCGCCGAAGTCGTGGGAGATGATCGTGTCGAAGGGCGCGCAGTTCCAGACCTGGACGCCCTTGGGCCGTTCGGTGTTGGGGGTCACCGCCGAGCCCGCCCCGGCGGTGAGCGCCAGGTCCTTGAGGCTCACGTAGGACCAGATGCCCGGGATCACCGACATGCCCCCGGGCAGCGCCACGCGCTTGGCCTCGATGGCCGCCTCGTTGACCGGGGCGCGGTGCAGCTCGACGGCCAGGACGTTGGCGCCCTTCTTCAGCAGCTTGCCGGGCAGGGCCAGGCCGGAGATCTTCCGGTAGCGGCGGTCGAAGCCGGCCTGGTTCTTCCTGATGTCCTGCAGGAACATGCCGCCGTCCTCGCAGTACAGGTCGTCCGGGTACTTCTCGGCCAGGGTCTCGGGCTTGAGCTCACCGGCCGGCAGGCTCGCGCGGGTCACCTCCTGACCGTTGAGATAGACGACCGCGCCCCCGACGAACTCCAGGTCGAGCTTGAGGTCGTTGACCCGGGCCGGGTCCTCCACGAAGAACTTGCTGCGCGCGCAGATCAGCGAGCTGGCCGTGGCGGTGTGACGCGCGGCGTGGCTGTTCCCGGTGGCCCCGCCCGGACCGGTCTCCACGGGGGCCTTCTCGCGGTCCCAGGCGGAGTCGTCGAACTCCGGCTTCATCCAGTCGGCCGGCGGCAGGGGCGAGGCGAACTCGGCGATGGGCTTGCCCTCCTTCGAGCGCAGGTCGGCCGGGGTCTTGGTCTGGCCGTCCTTGCCGACGGCCACCGGAGTGCGGAAGCACTGGAAGATGCGCAGATTGCTGTCGCCGGAGAGCACGGCCAGGCCGCCGCCGGAGGCCGCGGGCGCGGCCGCCGGGGCGCCGGCCTTCTCGCCGCAGAACGCCGCCCGACTTGTCATGGCCGGGAGGCACAACAGGACCAGTCCGACCGCAATCCGGGCACCGCTCTTGGCCGTCGCCATGCGCAGAACTCCTTCGTATGTCCGGGGTCCGAAAGGCGCCGGGAGGGCAATCCTCCCTGGCGCATACCGGGGATACACCGCTGGCCGTCCGCCGTCCGTGGTTCTCTGGAACCCAGCCCTGCGAGGTCTTGGGCAGGGTTCCAGCAGCCCGTTGAGAAGATGGCGGGGTCGCGCCACTTCTTCAACGGGCTGCTAGGGCGCCGGGCGGGCGGTCGAACCGCGAACCACCAGCTCGGGGCGGATCAGGATGGTCCGGGGGCCGCCGTCCTTCCCGGCGGCGATGATCTCGGCGGCCTTCCGGCCCATGGCCGCGGGATCCACGCTGACCGAGGTCAGGATCTGGCTGCGGCCGGAGCGCACCGCGGCGTCGCCGAAGCCGGTGATGGACAGGTCGTGGGGCACGCGCAGGCTGTGCTCGGCGGCGGCCTGGAGCAGCAGCAGGGCCCGGATGTCGTCGCAGCAGAGCACCGCGGTCGGCCGGGGAGAGAGGGCCAGCAGCCACTCCAGCGCCTTGGCCGCGTCCAGGAAGCTGTTGCGGCACCCGGCCACGCGCCCGGCGCCCAGCTCCGGCAGACCGGCGTCCTGCAGGGCCAGATCGATGGCCCGGCGTTTCCAGGGGTTGGCGCCGGGGTCCTCCAGGTCCAGGTAGGCCAGGCTGCGGTGCCCCAGATCGACCAGGTGCCGGACCACCATGCCCATGCCGGCCTCGGCGTCCTCGCGGATGCTGTGGATGCCCATGCCCTCGATGTGGTGGTCGAGCAGGACCTTGGGCCCGGGGACGCGCTCGGCGGCCCGGCGGATGAAGTCCACGAAGGGGTAGGTGGGACCCAGGAAGACCGCGCCGGCGTAGAGCCCGGAGCTGGAGTCCAGGAAGTGCGCGCGCTGGTACTCGTGCAGGCAGTCGATGGGCCGCATGTAGTAGCCGCGCTCCAGCAGGCCCTCGCTGAGCCCCTGGAGCATGGGGCCGTAGTAGCTCTTGTCGTTCAGCCACTTCTCCGGCTCGGAAAGGAGCACGGCCACGAAGTGGGTGACCGGCGAACGGTCGGCGGCTGCGGCTGCGCTCATGTCTGATCCTCCGGGGCCGATTATCCCCCGCGCCGGCGCCGGCGCAACCGCCGTCCTGGCGCGGAGGGCGCCCGCGGTTGCCGCCCGCGGAGGCACCGGCTATAATCGCACCCGGGCACAGGGAGAGCCGGCATGGCCAACGAGCGCGTCCTGGTGGTCGACGACGAGGAGGACATCCTCCGGCTCGTCGAGTACAACCTGGTGCGCAACGGCTGCCGGGTGACCTGCGTGGCCAGCGGCGAGGCCGCCCTCAAGGCGGCGGCCGAGGCCCCTCCGGACCTGGTGCTCCTCGACCTGATGCTGCCCGGCCTGGACGGCTTCGAGGTCTGCCGGCGGCTCAAGGCCGACGCCCGGACCTCCGCCGTGCCGGTGGTCATCCTCTCCGCCCGCGGGGAGGAGGCCGACGTGGTCGCCGCGCTGGAGCTGGGGGCCGACGACTACGTCACCAAGCCGTTCAGCCCGCGGGTGCTGGTGGCCAGGGTCAAGGCCGTGCTCCGCCGCCGCGCCGAGCCGGCCCTGGCCGAAGAGGCGCCCATCGCGGTCCACGGCCTGACCATCGACCCCGGCCGCCGCACGGTCGCGGTGGGCGGCAGGGCCGTGGAACTCACCAACACGGAGTTCCGGCTGCTGCACCTGCTGGCCCGCCGCCCGGGCTGGGTCTTCACCCGCAACCAGATCATCGATGCGGCGCGCGGGACCGAGGCCGCGGTGACCGACCGCTCGGTGGACGTGCACGTGGCCGGCCTGCGCAAGAAGCTCGGGGCGGCCGGGCGGCACATCGAGACCATACGCGGAGTGGGGTACCGGCTCGAAGAGTAAAGGCGGAAGGATGAACGATGAAGGCGGAAGGCTGATGGCGGAGTGCACTGCCGCGCCTTATTTCATCCTTCATCCCTCATCCTTCATCCTTCGGGCCAAAGAGGCCGGCTGACCATGGCCGCGCGACGGCTGCTCTGGCAGATCTACCCCGCCTACCTGCTGATCACCGCGCTCTCCCTGGCGGCGGTGGGCTGGTACGCCTCGCGCGAGGCCCGGGAGTTCTACCTGGCACAGACCGCCGCCGACCTGGAGGCCCGCGCCCGGCTGGTCGAGGGTCGGCTCGGCGCGCTGCTCCCTCCGGACGGCGGCGCGGACGCGCCGGCGCTGGACGCCGAGTGCAAGCGCCTGGACCGGGCGGCGGCCACCCGCATCACCGTGATCCTGCCCGACGGCCGCGTGGCCGGCGACAGCGAGGAGAGGCCGGCGGCGATGGCCAACCACGCCGACCGCCCGGAGGTGCGCGCGGCCCTCTCCGGCCGCACCGGCCTGGCCACGCGCCACAGCGAGACCCTCGGCGAGGACATGATGTACGTGGCCGTGCCGCTGGAGGCCGGCGGGCGCGGCGCGGGGGCCGTCCGAACGGCCGTCCCCCTGACCCACATCAACCGCGCGCTCCGGGTGATCTACCTCCAGATCGGGCTGGGCGGGCTGGCCGTGGCGCTGCTGGCGGCTGGCGCCGGACTGGTCGTCTACCGCCGGATGAGCCGGCCGCTGGAGGAGATCAGGCTGGGCGCCGAGCGCCTGGCCCGGGGCGACCTCGCCACCCGGCTGACGGTCTCCGACTCCGGGGAGGCCGCGCGCCTGGCCGAGGCCCTCAACCGCATGGCCGAGCGCCTGCGGCGCCTGGAGACCGTCCGCCAGGAGTTCGTGGCCAACGTCTCCCACGAGCTCAAGACTCCCATCACCTCCATCAAGGGCTTCGTCGAGACCCTGCTCGACGGCGCCGCCGAGAACCCGGAGGACGCCCGGAAGTTCCTGGAGATCGTCGCCCGGCACGCCGACCGCCTGAACTCGATCATCGGCGACCTGCTGCTGCTCTCGCGGATCGAGGAGGGCGGCGACCGCCCCCTGGAGCTGGGGGAGGTTCCGCTCCGCGACGTGCTGCGCGCGGCGGTGGAGGCCTGCGCCGCCAAGACCGGGGCCAAGGGCGTCGCCGTCTACCTGGACTGCCCCAACGAACTGACCGTGCGGGCCAGCCCCCCGCTCCTGGAGCAGGCGGTGGTCAACCTCATCGACAACGCGGTCAAGTACAGCGAGCCCGGCTCGCCCATCCACGTGGAGGGGTGCGCCGAGGTCGGCGGCGGCGCCGCCGTGGCCGTGCGCGACCGCGGCCAGGGCATCGCGCCGGAGCACCTGCCGCGGCTGGGCGAGCGCTTCTACCGGGTGGACAAGGCCCGCAGCCGCCAGGCCGGCGGCACCGGCCTGGGGCTGGCCATCGTCAAGCACATCGCCCAGGCCCACGGCGGCCGGGTGAGCGTGGAAAGCCGCGTCGGAGAGGGCAGCGTCTTCCGGATCCACCTGCCGGGGGGCGGCTGACGGCGGCGAGGGCTCTCCACCGCAGAGGGCGCAGAGTCACGCAGAGGATGGGACACGGATCGGGGTTGTCACTGGCGTCGCCACTTGGATCGCAATCGAGCACTACTCTGCGATCCCCCGCGCCATCTGCGGTTGGAACTCAACGCTCCAACCGCAGCACCCAGGTCTGGCCTTCGCGGTTGAGGTTGACCACCAGGTCCAGCGAGGCGTCGTAGGCGGTCGCGCCGATCGAGGGCGGCGAGGATGCCGCCTTGGCCTCGGTCCAGCGGTCGGCCGCCGTCTCGTAGACCCACACGTCCTCCGTGTGCCGCTGCAGGATGTTGGCCTGCCCACACATGACCACAACCCCGAGACGGTCGTTCCAGAGCAGCTTGTGCAGGTCGCGCTGCGGCGGACTCTGCGGCGGGCGCATCTTGGTCCACTTCTTGGTGGCCGGGTCGAACGCCCAGGTATTGGTGAACTCCAGGCGGTTCTCGGCACCCATGCAGCCGTACAGGACGAAGACCCGGTTACGGCGGTCGTAGACCAGCCCGCCGTCGTAGAAGGTCTGCGGTTCCGGAATCCGCGGTACGCGCTCGTACTTGGTCGCGTCGGGGTAGATGAACCCGGCGTACCCACCGTTGAGGGCCAGGAACCTGTTCCCTTCCGGGTCGTAGGCCCAGACCCCCCGGGCCATGACCCCCTCCATGCCCCGCGGTCTGCCGGGCCCCTTGCGCCAGGCGTTGGCATTGGGGTCGAAGACCCACTCCCAGAACGAGTACCGGTAGACGTCCGCGGCCTCGTCGTAGGCCAGGCACTGGAAATCGGTCGGGTGCATGGGCGGAGGGAGCTTCTCCTTGGCCTCCGGGCTGGCCAGGTCGGTCTTCTGCAGGCAGGTCCAACGCACCGCGGCCAGGTCCAGGGCCCAGACGTCGTTTTGGCCCGTGGGATACATGCCGCCGCAGAGGACGGAACGCTTGCGCTTGGGATCGTAGGCCAGGGCCGAGCAGCCGAGCGTGCGGGCCGAGGGCGCCTCGCCCCTGGCGAACTTCAGCTCCTTCCATTCGGCCCGGAAGGCGCCGCCGGGGGTGGGCGCGGGAGCCACGGGCGTTGCCGAGCCACCCTGCAGCCCGCGGCAGCGGACCTTGAGGATCAGCTTGGGGCGCAGTGCCGGGTCCCGCTCGTAGGTGCCCCCGGCAAAGGCGGTGAGGTTCCCGTGGTCCTTGCGGCTGGCCTTGTCCAGGAAGAGGTCCATGCGCCAGCCGAAGTTCCGCCCCTCCTTGAGCGCCGCCCGGAGTCCGGCGGTGACATCGAACTCGTACCACCAGAACGGCGCGTTCCACAGCTCCTCGGAGGTCTTGCCGGCCCTGGCGGCGGATTCCCGCGACTCCAGGCTGGCCACCAGCTCGTCCTCGACGTCTCCCCCGAAGGTCTTCCAGCGCCGGCCGGCGGCGGCGGAGTTGGCGGTCAGCTCCTTCTCGCTCCAGTCCGCCGAGAATCGGCGCAGTTCCAGATAGGGGGCATAGGATCCGACCCTGCAGAGCGCCAGCCGGGCATCCAGGATCTCGGCGTCGTCGGGCAGCGGGCCGCCCTCCCGCCTGGTCACGGCGAAGCGCACGACCGGAGAGTGCAGGTTGCCGGCCGCCATCCGGCCATCGATGACCTTGGCGTGCGTGTCGGCGTGCGGCTCGTAGGCGTACATGATGCCGCAGGCGGTGCCCCGGTAGGCAGCGAGGCCGGCCTCCGGCACCGGCTGCCCCTCCTGGAGGGTCAGTGTGAGCTCCCGGAGCGGCGAGCCCTGGTGGCGGGCCTGGTCGACGAGCGCCGGGAGGTCCGGACGGGCCTTGACCGCGACGGCATCGCCGAAGTCCTTGAGCAGCCGCTCGCCGGCCGCGGCGGCGGCCGCCCAGCCGGAGGACTTGAAGCTCCGGTCGAACTCGGCCAGCAGCCTTTCGGCCTCGACCTCCTTCGCGCCGCGCTCGGTGATGGCCAGGCGGGTCTCGAGGTCGGCGGTCTTGATGCCTCCCGCCGCGGCTGCCGCCAGCAGCTCGCGGACCCCCGCCCCCCTCCCGGCGGCCAGCAGGTGGCAGGCCGCGCGCAGCGAGGCCTCGGGGGAGAGGGCGCCGCCGGAGGACTTGCGCAGGACCTGCACGAGCTCCTCGCCCGGCAACTCCGCCAGCCTAAGGGTGGTGCTGCCCGCCGCCAGCTTGACGTCCAGGGTGTCGCGATCCGGGTCGTAGCGCTGCAGCGAGCCGGTCATGCCCAGCGGAGTGTTGAGCCACAGGGCCCCGGGCTTCTGGGCGGCCAGCCGCGCGCGCAGGTCGGTCATGAAGCCCTCGGCGCCGGAGGCCAGCGCGGCATCGGCCTGGGCGCGCCGGCCGAACTCGCCGCCGAGCTCCCGGGCGGCCTTCTCGCCCAGCTGGCGGGCCTCGCCCATGCGGCCGGCCTTGACCAGCTTGTCGAACTCGGCGACGTAGGCGTCGTACTTTCTCCGGGCCTCGGCCTCCGCCCGGCGGGCCGCGTCGGTCTTGAGCCGCTCCACCTCGGCCAGCGCGGCCAGGACGTCGTTCTCCTGACCGGGCAGGCCCAGGCCCCGCACCGCGCCGATGAACTCGGCGGCCTCCGGGAACCGCCCGGCGGCGGCCAGGGTCCGGCCCTGGGCGAAGAGGTCCTGCGCGCGCTTCTGCCCGACGGCCCGGGTCTCGTCCCGGAGCCTGGCCAGCTTGTCCTGCACGGACGGGGCCAGCCCCTCCGGGAAGGCGGCGACCGCCTCCAGGGCCTTGCCGAAGTTCCCGGCCGAGCGATGGCGCTCCACCTGCCGGACCAGCTCGACCAGCGAGTCGGCGGCCCGGGCGTCGCGGCGCCGGCGGACCTCGTCTCCGGCCGTCCTGGCCCGGG
Organism: Planctomycetota bacterium; assembly: GCA_022703445.1. Lineage (GTDB taxonomy): Bacteria > Planctomycetota > SZUA-567 > JAKLDR01 > JAKLDR01 > JAKLDR01. The sequence goes on from JAKLDR010000055.1 coordinate 21,638, forward strand.
CCTCGAAGGGCGTGCCGCGGGCCCCTTCGGCGAACCGGGAGTAGCGGTCCATGATTTCGCCGTACTGCTCGGGGCTGGCGGTCTCGAAGGCCCTGATCTTGGCGAGCCCATCCTCGAGCGCCTTGAGCCGCTCGGCGGACTGGTCGGCCTCCTGGCGAGCGCGGATCGCCGCCAGGGCCTCCCGGGCGGCGGACTCGTACTCGGTCCCCCCTGCCCGGCCGGCCAGCTCCGTGTACTTCTCCACCAGGCTGGCGTAGGCCTTGGGGTTGCGGGCCTCCAGCGCCCGGACGAGTTCGAGCTCGGCGGCCAGTCTGGCCCGTCGCTGGCGTTCGACCTCGGCCGGATCGGGAGCGGTCGAAGCGCCCGCGTTCCCTGAGCCGCCTGCGCCCCCGGACGGACCTTCCGGACGCCCCTCGTGGAGGCCCCAGAGCATCCCGCCCAGCCCGAAGGCCAGGGCCAGCAGGCCGGCGGCGATGATCAGCGGCCAGTGCGTCCGCCGCGACCCGGCCACCGGCTCGAGCCCCTGGCCTTCCGCGTCGTCCTGGCCCTGCGGCACGGCACCGGCCGGGCGGACGGTGGTCCCCGGGCGACCGGTCGCCTGGCGGAGCGAACGGGTGGAGCGGGTCGAGCCGGTCCCCTGCCGGGCGGCCCGGCGGCGCGCGGCCATGGCGGAGCCGAGCGCCGCCGGCACGCCCCCCGAGACGGCCTTGCCCAGGTCCTCGGCGGCCTCGGCGGCGGTCTGGTAGCGCTCCGCCGGTTCGCGCGCGATCATCCGGCCGACAACCGCCTCGATCGCCCGGCTGACCCCGGGACGGGCCTCCCCGAGGGGCGCGGCCGTATCGGCGATGTGCTTCTGCATGATGGCCAGCGGGTTCGGCCCGTCGAAGACCGGCCGGCCGGCGATCAGGTGGTAGAGGGTGCAGCCCAGCGAGTAGATGTCCGAGCGGGCGTCGGGCTCCCGGCCCATGGCCTGCTCCGGGCTGATGTAGTACGGCGTGCCCACGGCCATGCCCGCCTGGGTGACGCGCATGTCCTCGCCGCTCGAGCGCGCCAGGCCCAGATCGCAGAGCTTGGCCTGGCCGTCGGCCGTGACCAGGATGTTCTCGGGCTTGACGTCGCGGTGGACGATGCCGGTGCCGTGGGCGTGGTCCAGCGCCAGGGCCACCTGGCGGGCATACTCGGCGGCGGTGTTCTCGGGCAGGGGGCCCTGCTCGCGCAGGACGCTGCCGAGGTTCGCGCCCTCGACGTACTCCATCGCGAAGTAGTAGAAGCCGTCGGCGAAGCCGGCATCGATGCCGGCCACCACGTTGGGGTGGGAGAGCCGTCCGGCGGCGCGCGCCTCGCGGAGGAAGCGGGTGATGAACTCCTCGTTGCGGGCCAGGCTCTTGGGCAGCACCTTGAGCGCCACCAGCCGGTCCATGCTCTCCTGGCGGGCCTTGTAGACCGCGCCCATGCCGCCCTGGCCCAGCTTGCTGATCAGCTCGTAGTTGCCCAGCCGCTTGCCCGTGCCGCGCGCCGCCAGTGACTGGGTGGAGGCGCCGCCGGCCATGGCCCGGACCTCCTCGGCCTGCTCGGGGCCGACCAGTCCGAGCTCCACGGCCAGGTCCCAGACCTGGCGGCCGGAGTCCTCCGGCTCGGCGTTCCGGGCGTTCTCGAGCTGCGCGGCGGCGGCGAATGAGATAACCCCGCTGTCGATGAGGCTCTTGACGAAACGGGTCTCCTGCGGCGTCATTTTCAGGGCGGTCTCCGTCCGGAGAGGGAGTCACATCCCGTGGCGGGGCCGGCTGTCCCCGCGCAGGGGAGAGTATAGCCCATTCACGGACGGTGGTCAATGCCGCGGGTGGCCAATTGCCAATGGATGGATCCGCGGAGGATGACTATAATCGCGGCGATGGCAAGAAGGACCACCGGCGGCGGAACCGGGGGCGGCCAGGCCCAACCGCCGCGCTCCGAGGCCGATCGGCGCACCCTGGCCGTCCGCGACCGCGGCCGGGACCTGGCGCTGTCCGCCGGCGCCGGGTCGGGCAAGACCAGCCTGCTGGTCGGCCGCTACGTGTCGCTGGTGACCGACGACGGCGTCCCGCCGGCGGAGATCCTGGCCATCACCTTCACGGTCCTGGCCGCCGCGGAGATGCGCCAGCGCGTGGCCGCGGAACTCGGCCGGATGGGTTGGGAGGCCGAGCGCCGGGCCGCCGAGCGCGCCGAGATCACCACCATTCACGGTTTCTGCGCCGCGCTGATCCGCGAACACTTCTTCCTGGCCGGCGTCGACCCGGAGTTCCGCGTGCCCACCGACGTGGACACCGACCGCTTCCTGGACGCGGCCTTCGCCGACCACTTCCGCGGCCGCGACCCGGAGTTCTTCGCGCTGGTCGCCCGCTACGGCGAGGACTTCGTGCGCGCGGCGGTGATGGCCCTGGTCCGCCAGGAGCAGTCCCTGGGCTACGGGGCGGAGCGCCTGGCGGGCCTGGCCGCCGACATCTCCGGAGAGCGCGCCGCGCGCCGGGCGGAGGCCGACCGCCGCCGGGCGGAGACCTCCTCCTCCGCCGCCGGGGCCCTGGAGGGCCTGCTCGCCGAGCGGCTCTCCGGCAAGTCGGCGGAGAAGCTCTCCGCCGCCCGGGGACTCCTGCCCGCGCTGCGCGCCGGCGCCTGCGACGAGGCCACGCTCCTGGCGGTCCGCGAGAGCACCTCCCGCCTGCTGAAGCTCTCGCCGGAGGGCCGGACCCGCCGCGACGCGCTCAAGGCCGCGCTGGAGGCGCTCGACGGGTTCTCCGAGGCCGCCTGGGCCGCCGAGCTCGAATCCGAGCCGGCCCGGCGCGCGCTCTACGGCGTGGCCGCCACGACCATCCGGGAGCACTCCGCCTTCAAGGCCCGGCGCGGCCTGGTCGACTACGAGGACATGCTGCGCCTGGCCCGCGACCTGCTCAAGAGGCACCGCGGCGTGGCCGAGGCCCTGCGCCGGCGCCACCGGCACGTCCTGGTCGACGAGTTCCAGGACACCAACCGGCTGCAGGCGGAGATCGTCGAGCTGCTCCGGACCGGCTGCCCCGGGAAGCTCTTCGCGGTCGGCGACGTCCGGCAGTCCATCTACCGGTTCCGGCACGCCGAGGTCGGGGTCTTCCGGCGGCACCTGGAACAGACCGCGTCCTCGGACGGCGCGGTCCTGGAGCTGGCCGAGAACTACCGCAGCCGGCCCGAGGTGCTGGCCTTCACCAACGCCCTCTTCGAGCGCCTCCGGCCCGGGGAGTTCCGGCCGCTGACGGCTGCGGCGCGCTACGCCAGCCGTCTGCCGCTTCCGGCCGTCGAGTTGCTGGTCGTCCCCCAGGACAAGCTGGAGCTGGCCAGGGCCCGCTGGCGCGAGGCCGACCGGCTGGCCGCCCACGTCGCCGCGCTGATCGAGAGCGGCGCGGAGGTCCATGACCGGGAGACCGGCTCCGGCCGGCCGATCGAGCCGCGCGACGTGGCCGTGCTCTGCCGGACGCGCGGCCCCTTCGGCGCCCTGGAGCGGGCCTTCGCCGCCTGCGGGGTGCCGGCCGAGGCGGGCGGCGGCCGGGAGTTCTACGACCGCGTCGAGATCACCGACCTGATCACGCTGCTGGGCTGGCTGGCCGATCCGGCCGACGACACCGCGGCCGCGGCCGTCCTGCGCAGCCCGTTCTTCGACCTCTCCGACGACGGCCTGTTCTGGCTGGCCCGCGCCGAGGGCGGCCCCGCCGCCGCCGCCGAGGCCGGCCGGCTGCCCGCCGAGCTCTCCGCGGCCGATCGCGCGGCCGTCGAGCTGGCCGCCGGACTGCTGGCCGAGGCCCGGGCCATGGCCGGGCACTCCTCGGCGGCGGCGGTCATAGAGCACGTCGCCGCCGGGACCGGCTACTTCGAGAAGATCCTGGCCAGGCGGCGGGGGCTTCCCGAGCACGCCAACCTCCGGCGCTTCGTGGCCGAGGCCGGGCGCTTCGCCGCCCACTCCGGCGGCCTGGCCGCCGCGGCCGACCACTTCCGGCGTTCGCGGGCCATAGCCGCGGCCGCCGCCGACGGCGAATCGGCGGCCGCCTTCGAGCCCGGCCGCGCGGTGAGCATCCTCACCGTCCACGCGGCCAAGGGCCTGGAGTTCCCGGTGGTGGCCGTGGCCGACCTGGGCCGCGAGATCCGCGGTGGCGGCGCGCGCGGCCCGGCGCTGGACGCCGACCTGGGGCTGGGCCTGAAGCTGGCCGACGAGTTCGGCGAGCGCTCCGACACGGCCGGCTCGCGGCTGGTGGAACTGCGCACGGCCGGGGCCGATGCCGCCGAGGAGGACCGCCTGCTCTACGTGGCCATGACCCGCGCCCGTGAGCGGCTCATACTCTCCGGAGTCTCGAAGCTCGACGAACCGTCCCTGGGCTCCGGCAGGCACATCGACCGGATCAGGGCGGCGCTCGGCACGGAGTTCCAAGTTGCCGGTTCCGAGTCCCGCGTTCAGGAGCCCGGAACTCGGAACCCGGAACCCGCAACAGCCTTCGCCGGCGTTGCCATCGGCCTGCCGGACGCCTCCGCGGCGCGCCCGGGCCGCGGGCTGGTCACCCTCGCCGGGAAGCTCGGAGCGGGCTTCGCCCCGGAGGCGGCCGCCCGGCCACCGGAGGGGCTGGAGCCAACGGCCGCGGACCTGGCCGCCGCCGACGGGGCCGTCCGGCGCCTGGCGGCTCCGGCCCTCGAGGCCGGCGGGGCGCTCGAGGCCCGGGTCACGGAGCTCGCCGAGATGGACGGCTGCCCCCGGCGCCACGTCCTGGAGCGCCTGGCCGCGCTCGACGGCGCGCGCGCCGCCCCCGCGGCCGACGCCGCCGAGCCGGGCGAGCACCATGCCTCGCCGGGCGGCGCGAAGCTTGGCACCGAAGTGCACGAGCTGTTGGAGCGGATGGACTTTGCGGGAGCAGGTTCAGGGTCCAAGGTTCAAGGTGCAAGGTCCGAGGGTTCCCAACCCGCAACCCGCGACCCGCGACCCGCAACCGGCAACGAGGCCACCAAGCTCGTCGCGCGCTTCCTGAAGTCGGATACCGCCGGGCGCCTGGCCCGGGCGCAGCGGGAGGGCCGGCTGCTCCGCGAAACCGAGCTGCACCTGAGGATCGGCGGGGCCCTGGTCTCGGGGGAGGCCGACGCCCTGGTCCTGGAGGGCGGCTCCCCCGCGGCGCCGGAGCGCGTCCTCGTCCTCGACTACAAGACCGACCGCGACGCCGGCACCGACCTCGCGCGCGCGACGCGCCGGCACGAGCTCCAGGTCAGGCTCTACGCGCTCGCCGCCCGGCGGGCCTGGCCGGGCGCCGCGGTCGAGGCGGCCATCGCCTTCCTGGCGGCCGGAAAGGTCGCGTCGGTGGCGGCAGGCGACGCCGAGCTCGCCGCCGCCGAGCGCCGCGCCGGCGAGCTGCTGGCCATGCTCGGCGGCGGGGGGCTCGAGGAGCGGCGCTGGGAACTCTGTACGGGGTGCCCGGAGCCGATCAAGTCGGGCTGCCGGCCTGGAGGGGGATGATGGGCGACGGCACGGCGTCTTTCGGAGTCGTCGGCGCGGGGATCATGGGCCGGGGCATCGCCGAGGTCGCCGTCGGCAGTGGCGGCTTCGACCGGGTGGTCCTGCACGACAGCGACCGCGCGCAGCTCGATGCCGCGGCCGCGGCCCTGGGCGCAGCAGCGCAGGGTCTGACCGTCGCGGCCGACCCGGGGGCGCTGGCCGGCTGCCGATTCGTGGTCGAGGCCGTGACCGAGAGAATCGAGGCCAAGTCCGCGGTCTTCGCCCTGCTCGGCGGGGTGCTGGCGCCCGACGCGGTCCTGGTCTCGAACACCTCCTCGATCCCGATAACCCGCCTGGCCGCCGGCTACCCGCATCCCGGGCAGGTGGCCGGCCTGCACTTCATGAATCCGGCGCCGCGCATGCGTGGCGTCGAGGTCATCCGCGGGCTGCGCACCTCGGCGGAGACCCTCCGAACCACCCTGGCGACGGCCGCGCGCCTGGGCAAGGAGGCCGTGGCCTGCCGCGACCGCTCCGGCTTCGTGGTCAACCGCATCCTCTATCCCATGCTCAACGCCGCCGCCGCGGCCGCCGGCGAGGGCCGGGTCGACCCGGTCGCCCTCGACCGGGCCGCGTCCATCCATCCCGCCGGTCCCCGGCTGCCCATGGGCCCGCTGATGCTCGCCGACCTCATCGGCCTGGACACGGTCCGCGGCGCCATGGGCATCCTCCGGGCCGAACTGGGCCCGGGCTTCGAGCCGGCGGCGATCCTCGACGGTCTGGTCGGCAGGGGGGCGCTGGGCGCCAAGTCGGGGGCCGGATTCCTTCTCTGGTCCGGCGGGCGGCCCCGGGGCGCCAACCCGCTGGCGGCCGAGTTGCGCAGCGGAGCGCCGGCCGGCGCTTCGCCCGAGGACCCGGCCGAGGCGGCCAGGCGCGCCTGGCTGGCCATGGCCAACGAGGCCCTCCGGGTGGTCGAGGAGGGCACGAGTTCTGCGGCGGACGTGGACCGCGCCTGCCTGCACTGCCTCAACCACCGCGTCGGCATCCTGGCCGCGCTGGACGGTCACGGTCTCGCCCGGGCGCTGGCCGAACTGGGCGGGCTCGAGGCGCGCTTCGGTCCGGCCTTCCAGCCGCCGGCGCTGCTGCGCCGGCTGACCGAGGCCGGGTTCGGAGGCCGGGACGGCGGCGCGGGCATCTACCTCTGGGACAGAGATGGCGGCGCTCCGGCGGGAATCAACCCGTCGCTGGAAGAGTATCTGGGCGTTGCGCCCGATGGCGGCTGAGCCGGGAGAAGGCCCCTGGTGGCCGTCCTTCCGCTCGTCCGGCGCCGATCACGGGCCGCTTGGCTACTGCAGAAGAGCCTGGCCGGGGTGCGCAGCCCTGCTGCTGATCCTGATCGGGCTCGCCGTGCTGACCGCCTTGGCCATCTGGCTCTGGGAGACCATCAGGTGAGCCGGCGCACCGGCCTCACCCCAGCTTCTTGTACTTCCTCGACCTGAACTCCAGCCCCAGCCGCTTGGCGGCCTTGAGGCAGGCCTGGATGTCTATGCCCGGGCAGTTCACGGCGGTGACCGTCACCTTGATGCCGGCGGCCTGGGCCTTGCGCGCGAACTCCACCACCGAGCCGTAGGCCGACTCCCCGAACTCGCTCCGGGTCAGGCGCTGGTAGACGCGGGCGTCGGGGGCGTTGAGGCTGACCCAGGCCTCGTCGACCAGGCCGCGGAGCTCCGGGACGATGTTCCGGGCGTTGAGCACCGAGCCCAGGCCGTTGGTGTCGAGCCTGACGGCCATGCCCCGGGCCTTGGCCGCGCGGGCGATCTCCTTGAGGGCCTCCAGGCGCGCGGTCGGCTCGCCGAAGCCGCAGAAGACCAGTTCCCTGAAGTCCTCGAAGCCGGCCATGGCCTGGACGTACGCGGCCGGCTCGGCCTCGCGGCCCAGCTGCAGATCGTGGCCGCTGTGCACGAAGCGGCCGTGCTGCCGCGGGCAGAAGCCGCACGAGTTCGGGCAGCGGTTGGTCAGGTTGACGTAGAGGGTCTCGCCGATGGGGTAGAGCAGCTGCTCGCGCTTGATGATCGGCAGCCCGAAGGCCAGGTGGAAGTTGCGCTCGGTGATGCGCTCGATGTCCCGGCGGGTCGCGCCGCGCGCGGCGGAGAGCTTTTCGACGGTCTCGGCGATCATGGCCGGCTCGCAGCGCTTGCCGCGCACGCTCTGCGGCGGCAGGTAGGGCGCGTCGGTCTCGACCAGGATCCGGTCGTCGGGCGCCAGCTCCGCGGCGCGCCGCGTCGGACGCGCCTTGGGGTAGGTCAGCGATCCGGCGAAACTGATGTAGAAGCCCAGGGCCAGCGAGCCGCGCACCAGCTTCTCGTCGCCGCTGAAGCAGTGCATCACCGCGCGCAGGCGCCCCTCGCTGGAGTGCTCCTGGAGCAATTCCAGAACCCGATCGTCGGCCTGCCGGCAGTGGACGATGATGGGCAGGTCCAGCTCCCAGGCCAGCCCGATCTGGGCGATGAAGACCTCCTCCTGGGCCTTCTGGGGGACCTTGCTGCGGAAGAGGTCCAGGCCGATCTCGCCGATGGCCACCACCTTGTCGCTGGACTCGGCCAGGGCCCGGAGCTGGTCTAGCCAGCTCTTCGGCAGGTCCTCGGCCTCGTGCGGGGAGACCCCCACGGCCGCGTAGATCTCGGGATGCCCGTCGGCCAGCTCCACCGCCCGGCGGCTGGTGGCCAGGTCCGCGCCGGGGTTGAGCATCAGGCCCACGCCCGCGGCACGGGCGCGCTCCAGGACCGCGGCGCGGTCGGCGTCGAAGTCCGGCGAGTCCAGGTGGCAGTGGCTGTCGACCAGCAAGGGTGCTCCTCCGGGGTGCTGCGCGAGAACGCGACCATTCTACACGGGCAGACTGTTGAAACAACTGCGGCACGATCAAACCACAGAGGCCTCAGAGGACCCGGAGGACGGCACGAGGACCGGCTTTCGGCCTTAGGCCTTAGGTCTTCGGAACAACAACGGCAAGTGTCGTTGTCCTCGGTGTACTCTGTGTCCTATGTGGTTGGATTGCCCCGTGCCCGCGTTCGGCTCACTCCGCGGCGAAGGCCCCCTTGATGATCTCGCCCTTCCAGGCCCCGTCGGGCCCGAGAAGCATCTCGACGACGTCGAAGCGGCAGGGCTGGCGCACCGGGTCGAGCCGCTTCTCCTGGAAGTACATCTTCGCCGCCCGGACGATCTGCCGCTGCTTGCGCGGATCCACCGATTCGGCGCCGGTGCCGAAGCCCTCGGAGCTCCGCGAGCGGACCTCGACGAAGACCAGTTCGTCGGCCTCCCAGGCGACCGCGTCGATCTCGCCCCACTTGTTGCGCCAGTTGCGCTCCAGGACCCGGTAGCCGGACTTGCGGAGCAGCCGGCAGGCGGCGTCCTCGCCGGCGGCGCCGAGTTCCTGGCGGGGATCCTTCACCATGTTGCGAATAGCGCAGAATGACGAATTGTGAGTGATGAATGACGGAGAAGCGGCGGCGGGGCCGCCGGCTCCTTTCTGCATTCATCATTCCTCATTCTGCATCAACCTCCGACCTTGCGGAGCTGGAGGGTATTGGTGTTCCCCCCCACGCCCAGCGGCGTGCCGGAGAGCACCACCACGTGCGAGCCGCGCCTGGCGCCGGCGTGCACGACGGCGGCGCGCTCGGCGGCCAGGATCAGGTCCCGGTGGCGGGTGCAGCGGCGGCTCGGAACCGGCAGAACCCCCCACTGGAGCGCCATCCGCTGGAGCGCCCGGTCGGACGGCGACATCCCCAGGATGGCCGCCGGCGGCCGGCTCTTGGAGAGGAACAGCGCCGTCCGGCCGGTCTCGGTGGCGGCCACCAGGACGGCGCCGGGCAGGTGG